>JAAXHD010000172.1 GCA_012271015.1 Candidatus Poribacteria bacterium
TTTTTTTATTATTAGGTGTTACTCTTTTTTCAGCCCTGTCCAGTGACGGATGGACTCCTGTCCAAACCGGGTTTCTGTCTACACCGTAGTTTTCTCTTTGAGGATATATGTACAAGTTACGGCACACGGCGTGTGCCTACTACTTTTGATTGCTCTAACTATTGCAAGGAGGCAAGTCTCTCCGGCATCGTTTGACGTTTGCGGCGGTGCAATTGGACGTGCTCTTGATATGTGCCTACATCCGCTTCAGCACCTGTATCGCGTTCTAAGAAGAGTGGAAACTCTGACGCAGGAGGCTTGGCGTTGTGATACGCATGGCTATAACTCCGCATGATGATGCGTTGTTCACGGTTAAGCGTCTCCAGCCATTCGGGTGAAGAATGGAACCGGTCGGCAGGCGTGAGCCAAGACGGGCAATAAGCAACAAAGATGTTGTAACGTACCACATCGCTCTCGTTAGGTTCGACGCGGTGCCAGATGCTGGAGTGCATCACCGTCATAGTGCCTTTACGCGGACAAACGACCCTTTCCCCCGATAGGCTTTTATGTGTATCGTAGCCGTCCATATACTGCTGACGGTGGCTTCCGGGCAATACGACGAGGTTCCCCATCTTTTCTCTCGGTAGATCGGTCAGCCAATACCCGATTTTGATTTGCAACGGCAGTTTGGGTGAAAACACACCGTACGGGAGGGCGCGTGCTCCGTCCGGGTGCCACTGATTGTACTGTTTACCGCCGGGTGGACGCAGAAAAAACTGACTCTGATGGAGTTTGAGGAGTTCACCGAAAAGATCATACGCATATCCGACATGCCGCTCATTGTCGATGAGATTTGTAAACACGGGATCGCGTTCGACGATGTTCTCCATGTGAAGGTGCCCCCCGGGCTTATATTTCGAGTTGGTAATGGCGACACGATCTATCGCGTCAATGTAGGTTTGGACCTCTGCATCGGAGATTGCGTCTTCAATAAAAATGATACCATCTTCGTTAAACGTCTTCCACTGTTCTGCTGTGAATCCCAGTGGGGCAACACGATATTTATCTTCGATTTCCATTAGAAACTCCTTTCATTTGGTTTGTAGCAAATCTTGTGCCAGTTAGGACATTACCATACAAGTTAGATTCTTTGGGTAGTGTTCAGAATTAACTGCACAAAATAGGGCAGATTTTATCTCCAATGGCACGAAATGGGTCAGATGTGGTGGTGTCTACCTCCATTTCGTTTGTCGGCGACGAGGGACTAACTGCTAATGGCTGATAACTGACTACTATTTAAGAATATCATATTTTACCAGAAGCGTCAACGGTAATAACAAAATGCCCCAAACCCAAAGTGTAAACCTTGGATTTGGGGCATCAGAATTCCAATTCTTGGTGAAAGACGACCTTAATGTAATTTAAGGTTTGTATCAAATGACCCCATGAGTTA
>JAAXHD010000244.1:0-10407 GCA_012271015.1 Candidatus Poribacteria bacterium
ATCCTACGTCAACGTCAGCAAGAAAAAACGAGCACTCATACACCAATAGGCTCACGGAAAGTCGGACGAAATTCGCCGTGTCCATGCGGTAGTGGTCGAAAATATAAGCAGTGCTGCCTGAATAAGAAGTAACCGGCCTTCTGAGTTAAAGGGATAAAATCTTGTCGAAAAATGTAATAGTCGTAGCGGGTCCAAACGGATCCGGCAAAACGACATTCGCTCGTGAATATCTCCGAGATTCAGAGGTTTCCGAATACATCAGTGCCGACGCAATTGCTGAAAGAACGGTCACCACCGTCTTTATTTTTCTCAAGTCCGCTGAGACATGTGTTGCTCGGGTACGGAATCGAGTGAGCGCGGGTGGGCACCATGTACCAACGGAAGATGTCGTGCGTCGCTTCTATCGAAGCAAACACAATTTTTGGCATATTTATAGACACTTGGTAGATCGGTGGAGTCTTTTCTACAACTCCGTGGAACACTTTCAGGAAGTCGCTTCTGGTGAAGGCAGGAGTGTTACAGTAACAAACGAAACTTTCTTTGAACTGTTTATGCGAGACAGTCACAATGGAGGTGCATAATGCGTCAAGATGAACTAAGCCTTGAAACCCATAGATGGGCACGTGAAATGCTGCGGATCGGCAATCGCGCCGTCAAAAGAGCACAAGAGGAGAACCGCAAAAAAGGGATTCCGAACGTGTATGATTTCAACGGGCATCTCTACTATGAACTCCCGAATAGTGAACTGACGAAGGAAGATCCATATCCCTTAGAAAAAGAAACGGACGCAAAAGAGGAAAAATGTTAACTATCTGTTATGACCCGTACTCCGGCACATTAGGCAGATTCACGCGTGCCGAGATTTTTGACCTCGTCGCCGATGCAGGCTACGAAGGCATCAACATTCCTGTGAACTCCGGTTTTCTCGGCGAACTCTCGACTATAGAGATAGATGACGCTGTGAGTCTCGCCGAGAAACATAACCTCGTTGCCCCAACGATCGGCTTCGGCAATCATATCTTAACAACCCCTGCCCGACAAACTGAAGCACTGCAGCATTTTGAGATCGTACTCGAAGTCGCCCGTCGATTTGATGCCGAAGTTATCGGGGTGTGGGTGAACCCGTCCGAAGGTGTGTCGCGAGAGGAATCTCTGGATGCACTTGCCGATAGTCTGTCTCAGATGATACCCGCTTGCAATGAAAACGGAATGAAGATTGCGCTTGAGTTTGAGAAAGGGTGTCCGCTGGATAACTATCGCGAAGGTGTGGCATTCATTGAAGATACGGGTCTGGAGGTCTATCTGACGTGTGATACGTATCATCTTTTCAACGATGGGGCTGAACCGCACACAGCGGCACACGCCATGAAGGCATGTCTCGGGGATGTACATGTATCGGGGAGTAACCGGGGTGAACCAGGTGGTGGCGTTTTCGATTTTGAGACATTTGCGCAAGGCTTGAAGGAGATCGGCTTCTCAGGTCCGCTCGTTGTCCAGTACAAGATGGAAGATGTCGCGAGTATTGCACGCAGTTGCGAGTTTACCAAGAAATTTCGAGCGATGATACAAGCATAGAGAGGAGATTGCAGATGAGACGGACAGTCTTTTTAATTTTCGCCGTTATCTTTATAACAATCGGACACATTTATGCACACGTGACAGAACACCCTCCAGCAGAAACAGGAGATTTCCAGTTTGTAGCGCACCATAAAGTATCTGAACTCACGAGCGGACAGGGCGCGCTTAAGTTCAAGGTACTCTATATGCGCGACCACTTTCCACCAGAAGTCGTTTCTGCAATTGACAAGGCACACGGTGGGTTTGACGTAGACCGCCGGGAAGGGAAAGGCGAAACCTATTTCGCACTGCCAGAGGTGGGTATCATCCAAATCAGTGCAGATCTGCAAACCTCGCGACTGATTGAGACGCCTCCTGCGCTGAAAAAAGCCAATGCGCATTACGTAACTGTCTGGACAACATCTGCCGGGACACCTTACCTCTCTTTCCCCGCAAACGATGTCGGCAAGATTTTCACGACGACGATGGATGGGAAACTCGTCCATACACTGGAAGCTCCAAGCACTATGACCGATTTCAAGCATCAGGCAGTTAACACCTATTTCAGTGAGGGTGGGAAGTTTGTGCCCACCGGCATCACGCATATCGATGGAATACTTTACGTTACGACCGGTTACTCCGATTTAGATTACATTTTGGGTGCGAAACTCACGAGCCTTGATCCACTTGAGGCGAGTTGGTATCCGTTGGCATTCGGGGGCAAGGGTGATGAACCGGGACAATTCGGCACAGGCCATCACATTACAGTGCCTTACGGTACACATCGATTGGATGCTTCCGATCGGGCGAATGCGGAAATTGAACGCTATTCTCCAGATGGCACCTACTTGGAAACACTCCCGCTTATCAAAGGATCATTTCCGTGTAGCATCGACTACGAAGCAGGATACGCTGTCGTCGCATGCCTTTTCGGACCAAATAAGGAGAAAGGCGCGCCGCTCTACATCTTGGAGGGCAACAACCTGGTCTCAACAGTTATGTTAAAAGAAGAGTTGGGTGTGGAGACCTTCCAGCATCTGCATGGCGCGGTAATCCGTAAGATTGATGGCAAACTTTACATCATTGCGCAATCGTGGAATCCTGGGGATATTGTCATCTTGAAACAGGTGATGTAGGATAACGGTTGTCAGATGGACTTATATGCAAACACATTTCAATAGGATAATGATCATGAAACAGAAGCAATTAACCCGCAAGGAAATAGATCTGAATGATCCAGAGCAGTATTACTTATGGCGGACCACCCATGATAAGGCATCACGCTTAACTGATGTTCGTCCTCAAAATGATGATGTTTCGTGCAAGACTGACGTTCTACATCCATATCTGGACAAGATATTTGAGGTGAGTGATAAGTATCTCAGGCGTGTGTTCAATGAAAAACTTCTGCACGAATTTAGGACGAATTGCTTCCGTGATATTCGGGGTGATCGGGATTCGACGATAGAGCAGTTTGTCAAAGCCTACTACGATTTTGTAAAGAGAGAATATCAAAAAGAATATACTGGCGCGGATTCTGACCTGAATCAATCTATTTTTTCCGAACCTCATGCTCCGAAAGCGTTATGGGGTAACTGTCTCGATTTTTTGCGGCGTATGGACAGTGAAAGTGTCCACTTGATGGTTACTTCGCCACCCTATTACAACGCCAGAAATTACTCCCAATGGAAAACCTTAGATGACTACTTAGATGAAATGTCCAGTATTATCAAAGAGTGCTATCGGGTTTTGGACAATCATCGTCCTTTCGTTTTCAATGTCGGTGACATATTTGACAACGACAACATACATACGAAATCGTCTTGGGGAAAACGCCGAATACCTCTGGGGGCATACTTCACGATGATATTTGAAGAGCACGGTTTCCAATTTGTGGACGACTTCATCTGGGACAAAGGTGAGGTTCAGACCCAACGACATAAAAATGGAAACAGACCCTACCCTTTATATCAGTATCCCATCAACTGCTATGAGCACATTTTTGTTTTTTATAAACATCGGCTGGATGAAACGCTTTATCCGTGTCCAGTCTGTGGCTGCTTAAAAGTCAATGGAAATGCGTATTCCGGAGTTGGGGTCAAATCTTGGGAATGCAAGAATTTAGACTGCTTTGAGCGATCGGCAGGCAATCGCGGTAAACGTTTTTCAGCCCGAACTCAGTTGATGACTGGCTTACAACGAACCGAAAATGTTGTTGGTGAAGATTTACTGCAGAGGTGGCGTCGGGACGTTGTCAAACTTGCACCTGTGATCAAGATAAACAGCAAAGGAGAGAACGTTCTTGGACATACTGCCCCATTCCCTAAAGAGATCCCCGAATACGCAGTGCAAGTGTTTACGGGTGTGAATGAATCCGTTCTTGACCCTTTTGCAGGCGCATTCACGACGACAATAGAATCATTTCGTCAAGGACGGAACAGTATTGGAATAGAACTAAATCGGACGATGTTTAGGGATGCCGTGTTGACACGGTTCTCCAACATGCTCGGTATGAGACCTAAAGAGGTGGAACGTGAATGGATCTGAAGAAAGAGATAAAAAAGTAATAGGTCTTTATGGGGAGATGCGTTTAGCCATGGAACTACATAAACGCGGCTGGCAGGTTTATAGGGCATATATAGATGAAAAATTTGATTTTGTCATTCTCAAAACTTACTGCGAAAACTGTCAATCGTTTAAAAACGCACTAACGCGTGAGGAATTTTATAGGGGAGGAAATCGTAAAGCGGTAACTCCACTTTGTGAAACATGTGAGCGAGACAGCCTAAAAATGCTTGTTCGATTTATTCAGGTGAAGACTTCAGAAGGAGTTCTTCCAAATCAGGCAAATTTAGGAGAAGAAATCAAAGCGTTTAGTTTCCACCTCAAAATCCGTTATCATCTGGCAGATTCCAGAGTATTTTACGCATGGATACAAGTTTGGGATCAAGATACACACGACATCAACTACTACATTTTTAAAACTTCGGATGTTGAGCGATTTGACGATTTGACGTTGGATACCTACCAAATAACCGACAATCAAAAAACGACACTACGGATAAATAAAGAGGGAGAAGTGCTAAATAGAGGCAGAAGATATGATTTCAGTGTGTTTCAAGACTTTCACAACAATTTTGAATGTCTGGAAGAACTCATAGAAGGCGATTCTTGGAAATGATAGCGAAAGTTTCCTGATTAATAGAGCGAGTTAGTCAACGAGGGTTAATTGGTAAAGGTGTAAGGCTATTCTCGCTTCGGTCATAGAGATAGGCGTTCCTACCTGTGAAGTATTGGGCGTAGACATTCTGCCAATCGCTATTTGTCAATTTCCATTGTGGTAAAGGACCGAGTTTAAAATAGACAATGTCTGCTTCTTGGAGATTCTTAAACGGATAATCGCCAATCGGGGCATCTCGGCGTTGAGGCACAAAAATAACGGCGTTGTGAATATCGCGTTCCGCGACCATCGGTGGCAGTTTCTGATAAACAGGATCCCAGCTCTGATACACCTTTCCAATACGGACATAACTCCACACGATATTAACACTCAGTAACAAAACACATATTCCGACCCCAATTGCAAGCCCGCGTCTTTGGAACGGTTTGAACCGTTCATAGAGGATAAATATTCCGCGCGCTGCCAGTGGGATGAACCCAAGGAATGTCGACTCGGTGTAATAGCGAGCATTCACAGGTGTGAATCCCCATGTCGAACCCTCAAAGTAGAAGAAGGCGTAAAGCAGTAAGTTAACGATGAGTAGGGATAGGCAGAACACATCGTATCTGTTGCGCGATCGGTGGAAGAAGGGGATCAACACCAGAACCCACGGCAGGACTAACGGCACAAAGGCAATGAACCACGTCACTGATAATTCTATGTCCTCCAATAAATCGTGATGGTAACTCCCCCAACCAAGCGCGTTGAAACTGATGCTTGGAAGGATGTGTCGCCAAGTTCTTTCAATCGCCCATGCCGGTGTAAAAATACGTGCCTGTTCAAGATCGGGTTCATAACCTTCCATCCGAGGACCGAAACCGATTTTGTCATAGGGTTGCGCGACCGTGTGTGTGAACAGGAACGGATCTTCTGTGAAATGTGCGTTCCAGGACAAACACACGCCAAGCATCACAACAAATGGAATAAAGAAGAATCCTAAGCGTTTCAGTGTAGGGAGCAACGCTTGTGCCGTTTCGTGGTAATGTTGCCATTGGGTGAACAGATGGTCAAATGTTAACAAACCTTCGAGGGGCTTGCGATAATCAAATACTTTGAACCATTGAGTGAACAGATGGTAAAGTGTTAACCCCGCGCCGACAACCCCAAAAACTACTGCTGAGAGCGGACGTGTATTAAACGCGTATCCCAACGCAAACCCTGAGAGAAGCAGGTAGCCAATCCGTGCCAGAAGAGAGGCATCGTCTTTGCAATTCAGCGTCCTAAGGAGTGTAAGGAGATAGAGCGAAAGGTAGAAACGGCTCACAGGTTCACTGAACCACGTCGAGCCCATCCCAAGCGTTGCTGGCGAAATGAGCGCGAGCACCGCGGCGATGAGTGCAATTCCGGGATGGACGTTCCCATATATCTCTTTCACAAAAAGGTAGAGAAGCAGCAACGCCCCCCCCGTTGCAAGCGCAGGAATCAGCCACGGCGCGTTGATAAATACGCCGAACATCAGCATCAAGGCATTCCCAAATGGGTATTTTGAATACCATTTACCGTTTAGAACGTTGATATGTGGAGAAGAAGAGAACCCGTGTTCCGGGGGCGCGGGCACCGAGATTTTACCTTCAGCGAACAGTTTTGCTTGGAATAGATACGAAACAGTGTCGGGTTCAAAATAGGAGAACTGGAAGTAGATACCGCATAGGAGTACTGACAGCAGTAAACCGAGTATAGAGATGACGTAAATAGGTTTAATCTTCATTGCGTTGTTCGGTGGTCCCTAAAAAAATTTGACATTTGTCTTCCGATACGGTATAATATCATTAAATCTAATTTAAAGTCACCGATTTTTTAACAGCAAGTTTAGTACCTCCCCAGTAACGGATGGGAACTCCGATACTGTGAGTGAAATCGAAAAATGTGTAACGCCAATATATTTAACATCCATCACCATCATTCGGTCCACTTCTGAGTAGAGCGGATGAGGGGAAATAAATAAACATTCTTGATACGAAGCAAGTTTAACTTGTTCGGACCCTGGTAAACAAGCCGCTCTCCTCAGTGCCGCATTGTCGGCGCGTGCGAGAAAAAGAGCAAACTGTTTACTGGGTTTTTTTTTGACATTTTTAAATTTATGGGATCCTGGGCTGTGCTCTATTACGTTACACCCAGGTTTTCTCAGGAGCGAGTTCCAACTCGTAATCGGTTAAGCCCCTATACTGGATCCGCAGCCCGTAATGTAATGGAGGGCGGATATACGGAAAGAAACCTCACAGGTTCAGACCCACTTGACCGAACCGCAAGGAATAATTAAAACATGGAAAAGTTTGATAAACCGACTGGGACGAACGATTTTTTACCTGAGCAGATGGTTCAGCGAAATTTCGTTGAAAAAATCGTTCGTGAAACCTTTGAAACCTACGGATACGCACAGGTTCAGACCCCGCTGTTTGAATCCTTTGCCCTATTATCCGCACAATCCGGTGAAGAGATCCGTCACAAGATGTTCACGTTCGTCGGTTCGGATCGGGTAGATTATGCCCTTAGACCCGAGTTGACTGCACCTGTCTGCCGACTCATTGCCAATGGGGACCTAAAACACCTTCCCTATCCATATAAGCTTTATTATATCGGGCAATGTGTCCGACAGGAACCGATTACCGATGGCGCGGAAGTAAAGCGGGAATTCCGACAGGCAGGTGTTGAACTCATTGGACCGGCTTCTGCCCGTGCCGATGCTGAAATTATTACGATTCCGATTCGAGTCCTCGAGAAACTCAACATCTCACATACAAAGTTAAGAATTGGCAACACAGGCGTTTTCCGCGAGATTTTCAAACAGGGTGCCCTTGATCCGAAAGACCAAGCAGAAATGATCTGGGACATCGATCATCTTGTAAGCCTCCGTAACGAAAGCGAACTTTGGGATCTGGAAACACTGCGAGATGCCCTCAATATGCTGCGTCGTTTGCAAGGACCTGACTACCAAGGTGTTCACAAGCTTGAGACCGCTTCGATTCAGGAATTAACCGAAAGCACTGTTCCCACTTTTGCGGAGAAACTACCTACGATTGCTGAGGAGACTTATAAGGCAAGATGGCACCGTTATTTTAATGTTTCTGAAGAGATAGCGCAGTGTTGTATAGATGTCTCAAAGGTTTGTGGCGATAAAGACACCGTAATGACAGTTTGGGAGACGCGTCTCGGCGATACTGCGCAATCAGCACGCCAAGAACTGCTGGCACTCTGTGACTGTTTGGAAAACTACGGTATTACAGATTTCGAAATTAATTTGGGTATCACGCGCGGGTTCGATTTCTACACCGGTGCGGTCTTTCAGATCGAATTGACTGAGAAACGTCTATCGCTCTGCGGGGGTGGCAGATACGACAACTTGATCGCTTCCTTCGGCGGCCCGTCGATCCCTGGTGCTGGATTTGCGTTTCAATTTGACGCGCTTGTAGAAGCCTTCACCGACACGAACAAGGCAACTGTCAATGGAAGAAAAGACTACTTCATCGCAGCAGAAACATCCGAAGGCATTGCAGAAGCACAACGACTTGCTGAAACGCTGCGGAAAGCAGGTAAGAACGTTGAGGTAGATTTAATGGAACGTGATCTGCAGGCACAGCAGGATTATGCCAGCCAAGCGAACTATGATTATCTGCTCCGCTTGGTCCCCGATGAACCGATGTGCAGAATTCAAATCATAACGGGTAACAGACAGGTGGTTACTGTTGAAGACCTTCTATAAATATTTTCCAGCCCTTTATAAGAGAAGTATAGAAGAAGGAGAATTTATAATGCAAACGGAATCACAAAGGACGCTGAAACTACTTTTACCGAAAGGGAGCCTACAGTCAGATACACTTGAAATGTTTCAGCGTGCTGGCTATGAACTCAAAGGTTATACCGAAACGGATAGGTCTTATCGCGCGACCTTCCACAACGACAACGAATTTCAAATTAAAATTTCGAGACCTCAAGAGATACCCGTCTACGTCGGCATGAATGATTTCTACGATATAGGAATTACCGGTCAAGATTGGGTCGAAGAAACTGATGCTAATGTTGAAGAAATCTTGCCTCTGGAATACGGACATATTGATATTATTCTCGCAGTACGTGAAGAACGAGATGACATTAACACATTTGATGATTTGGTGAACTTATCAGATAGGGACATCCGCATATCCACCGAATATCTGAACATCGCCGAGAAATATATCCTTGAACAGACGGAAAACAGAGTCGCCCCTACGATTTTAACACCGTGGAAACGACTTAACACCCTTGGCACTTATCATTCGCCTATTACGCTTATGTTGTCCTTTGGTGCCACTGAAGGGAAACCCCCAGAAGACGCGGATGCTATCATTGACAATTCAACGACATCACGGCGCACACTCAAGGCGAATGAACTTAAGGTGATTGAACTGTTGCGCGAATCTGAATCTACTCTTATTGCAAATCCAAAGGCACTCAGGGATTCATGGAAACAGAAGAAGATTGAAGAACTGAAGCAGACCCTCCAGAAAGGTTTGCGAAGACGGCGGAGTCAGGCACTCCCTGGACACATATAAACCGTAGGTGAGAAGGTTGGAAGGGGAGATCCCTTGAAGGAGGAAACTTATGGCAACCTTTATTAGACCGCGTGTTCCGCGCGGGATGCGAGATATTTTACCTGAGCAGATGATTCGCAGACAGTATGTTATAGATGTGATTCGGGACGTGTTCGAGGAGTTTGGGTTTGAACCGTTGCAAACCCCTGCGCTTGAATTGTCGGAAGTGCTCACGGGTAAATACGGACCCGATGCTGAGAAACTCATCTATCAGGCAGGGCACGTGGGTGGCAAGGAAGACATCTCTCTTCGTTACGACCTTTCAGTGCCCCTTTGTCGGGTCATTGCTATGCATCCACAACTCCCAAAACCGTTTAAGCGATACCAAATCGATCCTGTCTGGCGAGCGGAACGTCCACAAAAAGGGCGCTATCGTCAATTCTTCCAGTGCGATGCGGATACGGTCGGAACTGAGAGCATGCTCGCTGATGCCGAAAATGTGAACCTCATCTATCAGGTGCTAACTCGACTCGGTTTCGAGCAATTCGAGGTTAATATCAATGACCGAAAATTAATCACTGGGATCGGGCAATTCGCTGGTGTGCCTACCGAACAACTTGGCGGACTTTACCGTTCTATTGATAAGTTGGATAAAATTGGGGTTTCAGGGGTCAGAGACGAATTAGCGGAAAATCAGATTCCGGAACCTGTTATTGAAAAGTTGCTTGCGCTGCTTCAGATTGAAGGCGACACGGCGACAGTGCTGAACGCACTCAATGAACAACTTGGCGATTCTGAGATAGCGAGAGAAGGTATTGCGGAATTAGAAGAGCTGAATGGCTATCTCACAACGCTTGGAGTACCGGACAAGTTCTATAGGGTCAACGTTTCAATGGTGCGCGGCTTGGAATATTATACCGGTCCGATCTATGAAACTGTTGTTGAGGAACCGAAAATTGGGAGTATCACTGGTGGTGGGAGATACGATGAACTCATCGGGAGTTTCAGCAAACAGGGCTATCCAGCAACTGGGACCAGTTTCGGGATTGAACGGATTATTGATGTGATGGAAGAATTTGATATGTTCCCTACCGCTGTAGGCAAAACGGTGACGCAGGTATT
>JAAXHD010000244.1:10414-18837 GCA_012271015.1 Candidatus Poribacteria bacterium
TCCGTACAGAGGTCTACAGTCACCCGACTCGCCTCAGCACGCAGATAAAATATGCGGATACGAAAGGTATTCCGTATGCGGTTATCCTTGGCTCTGACGAATTGGAGGCAGGCAAAGTGGCGATTCGCAATCTCGCACGCAGAGAGCAACAGATCGTCCCACGGACAGAATTTGTTGAACACATCCAAAAATGGATAGGTGGCTAAAGTGGCTGTTTACTTGAACCCTCAAAACGACAATAGCCGGTGTGAAGGTATTGGAAGATGAAGCGACTTTATAAGCACCCCAGTTTCACCTATTATATTATACTCCTCTGTTGCATTGTTCAAGCAGTACAACTGACAATCGCGGGGTGTAGTCATACAAAGCCGTATTATCATCCCGATATACCCGACAGCGCGAAACATGACGGAAAAACAGAGGGTAAACTCCGATATCGGCTTTTATTACTGGGTGATGGTGGTGCTCCAAAACCGGATGAACCTGTCCTGAAAACGCTCGAGGAATGGGCGAAGAAGGATGCGACAAACACAAGCATTGTCTTTTTAGGAGACAATATGTATCCTGAAGGAATGACGGAGCGCAAAAAACACGAAGCGACGACTCGGTTGACACCACAATTCGCGGTTGTCAAATCTACGGGTGCCCATGGACTCTTTATACCCGGTAACCATGATTGGGCAAGTGGGAGAGCAGAAGGACACAACGCATTGCGGGCGCAGGAGGAATTTATTAACGATGCTCTCGCTGGTGAATCGAATTTCCTGCCGTCTGGTGGCTCACCCGGTCCTGTTGTCCTTGAACTCCCGAAGACGGATCCGGTCCTACGGCTTATTGTGTTGGATACGCAGTGGTGGCTCCACCAGCATGAAAAACCGAAAAAATCCCTTGAAAAGGTGATAGAAGAACTCGTAGGTCTGTTAGATACGGAATTACCTGTCATCGTTGTCGGACACCATCCACTGGAAAGTTACGGCTCACACGGCGGCTCCTATGACTGGAAGGCACACCTGTTTCCTGTCAGATTTATGAAAAGATGGCTCTGGATCCCAATACCGATAGTGGGTTCTGCGTATCCATACGCACGATGGCACCTCTATAGATCCGATCAAGATATGAACGGCGCACGCAACAAAAATATGGTAGCGCAGCTAAACCGAGCATTTGCGACGCGTAAATCACCACCTCAAGGTCCACCGCTTTTAATTTACGCTTCTGGACATGAACATTCCCTGCAGGTTTTGAAAGGCACAGTTACGGATTATCTTCTCGTGAGTGGGGCGGCGGCGAGCCGAAAAGTAACAGAAGTGATCTCTGGAGACAATACCCTGTTCGCACATCAACATACCGGTTTTATGGCGATAGATTTTCTTGACGATGGGAAAGTTTTATTGCGAGTCGTTGAACCTGAAGGAAAAGGTGTCCTATTTCACCGATGGTTGATTTTTTAGGAGCAGCTGTCAGCCGATAATCCCAACTAGAAAAAATCTTTCGAGAATGCCCTACAAGCCCCCTGCAAAAGATGTCCCTCTATGGGTTCCCTACCGAAAAAATGCAAGGGCATTGTAACAGGTCGAATTAATAACAATTTGGGTTACTTCCTACATATATTCCTGTAAATTGCAGGCATGACATATCTTCGTCCTGTCTATATTTTAGTTTTTCCTATTTTACGAGGCTAATTTTCCGCTTTACGATTCTGACGAGCATACCTTAAAAATTCCATGTCGCGTAGGTACGGGGCAACATCATCTAATTGCAAGCGGATCTCCGTTAAATCCCCTGTGATCTGATTCAAACCAGTTTCAACTTGTTGATAGGTTTGCTTTGCGTTGCGGGGACTGTATCCTGACTTTTGTAAGCAATACGACGTACCCATCCAAACGCTTGCCAGTGTAATAACTGTTATCCCGCTGATAATAATCGCCGTCACAGTGGCAATCACAGCCATATATTTGACGATAAGGAAAAGTCCGCCCCCTATTAAAAGCAGTAGCAGTAATGGCATGTTTTCCTCCTTTACTCGTCAACACCTTTAGCAATTTTGATGAGTCGTTTGACTTCCTTCTTGAGGGCAACCATTTCTTTTTGAATATGGCTGACTTGCTGCTGCAGTGCCTCTATATCACTTTGCGATGCCCCCTTCTCCAAACCGTTTACTTTTTTAGAGTAGGATATGCCCATCGCCACACATCCGAGCGTTGTAATTGTAATACCGAGCACGATGATAAGTACGGATTCCATTTCAAATTCCTCCCGTTTTTATGTTGTGTTACAGGATAGAGTCTGCAAAACTGGAAAAGATAGTAAAAAATGGAAAATCGCCCTAAACTCCCCGAATAAAAGCGTTCCCCATAAATGGATTGTACTGTGGTTTTCAATATCAGGCGGAAATTGTTGATGAGGAATCTTCCGTAGGCAGTTGAAAAGGTTTTTCTGTGTCGTTCTTTTGAAGTAATCGAGCGACGTCGTACCCTCTACGGAGCAATTCGATTAAAAGCACGTCATCCGAGGCATCATCCACCGAACTTAACGTTTTCGTACTTTCGTTAAGTTCGGCATAGATCGACATCGCCTCCGACGCATCCCGAACACTCGCGTAGTTTACACCCAAATATCGCTGCGTTGTCACGATGCTTTTATGCCCTAACATTTCTTGTACGGCATAAATGTCGTTCGTCTGTTCATAGAGGCGTTGCGCATACGACTTCCGCAGGGAATGCGTACCGAGTTTCCCATTGAGTCCCGCCGCTTCAAACGCGTCCTTAAGCGCATTGTGCGCCGCTATCCGCGTCATTGCTTGCAAACCTTTCCCTTTCCGGGACGGGAACAGTGGACGCTTGGGGTCGACATTTCCATACAACTCGAGATGCCAAGCCGTGAGGTCTTCAATTGCCTGCCTGCCATCTACGTTGACAGGCACTGCCCTCGATACTTCACCGCCCTTTACAATGTTCCGATCAAACAGCAGATCCTTGACAGGCTTGTTATTCTGCCACACGTCATTCACTTTCAGGGCGATCAGCTCGCTAATTCTTCCACCCACGGAGACACCGAGCATAAATAAGCCCCTGTTCCGAACAGCGAACGTCCCCTCAAAAGTTTCCGATATTTTTCCGATTTCAGCGTTATCTAATGGTCTTGTACCTTTCATAATAAAAAACTCCTTGCTTCTATACGTACATAATATTTAAACGGAATCAAATTCTATTGGTTTCTAAGTGTCGTGCTGGAGAAAGAGATCTGTCCTATTTCCGGGTGGTACAAAGTTCACACACCAATTGCTCCAGAACGCCTATCTCGTTTAGCTCACTTGTTTTCAATTGGGTATCCACGATGAGGGTTTTTTCAATAGCAATGACCAACTCTTCAGCAGTGAAAGCGTGGAGCGTCTGAAAAATCTTGTAGGCGACATAAGGATTCTGCTTCAGAATGTTATGCGTAGCCGACTTTGGTAAAAAATTGTCCATTTCTTCAACAAGCGGCTGAAAGATATTCCTCGTAAATTCAGAGAATGGCATCCGACTGCGAAGCGGTCGAAGCCCCTTCCTGCCTGCGATTAGCTTGGCTTGGAGAGCAAACCGGAATTGGCGCGTGATCGACGCATTAACCAAGATAGGTTCTTGACCGCTTGCTAACACTTCGTAAAGACTTTTCAATGCTTGTCCAATTGAACGCCTTCCAATCGCATCAGTGAGGTCGAAAATGTTATCAAACGTGTTCTGCGTCACGATATTCTGGATATCTTGTTCGTCAATTTGACGTTTGTCGCCCACGAAATCCACGATCTTGTTGATCGCTTCGGCAATTGTGTGCATATCGCCCCCGGTACGTGTCCTGAGTTGCGTGAAAGCACGGGGGGTAATCTGTTTATTGAATTCACTGAACTTTTCGGAGACCTTTTTATATAATGGGTCTCGGTTCAGCGATGGGCCGACCTCCACCGGGTCAAAGGACCTATAGCGTCCCACCGTTTCAACCACTCTAACGACCCTGTTGCGTTCGTTCACGGGTCCGCGCACTGTAAATATCAGAACGCTACTTTTCGGCAGATCGGCTTGGAGCCATTCAAGGAGTAAGTCAATGTCATCAGTGGCACCAGTTTCATTAGCATGGGTATCGAGTTGTTGAGCGATTTCCGGCAAACGTTCTAAGAAACCCCGCTCTTCGTCGGTCAGTCTTGTACCTAATTCATCGATAAGTGATTCAACTGCATTTGTGAAGTCAAAATGTCGCTCGGCGATTTGCTGCGGACTCACCTCTAAGAGTTTTTCCATTGTAGAGATGGATTTTTGCGGATCTGTAATTTCAATTTTGAACGCATTTCGGAGAAGCGTTATCGGTGTTGTCCGTTGTTGGGCTTTAAAAAAGGGAGCATCTCGGACAACCACCACTCGCCATTTTGACATGACTGGATAGAGGTCAACTTGACTGAGAATTTCTCGGGTTGTTATATCGGTGCCATCGAGGAAGGTGAGGTTAAAATCGCGTGTTTCGGGGGGAAGCAAGTGATCAAGCATCTGTTTGAGGGTCCCTTCAATGAGGAAACTTTCCTCGCCACAGAGTAGATATACCGGTAGGACTTTGTCTGCTTGGATTTCGCGTAGGATGTTTGGTGCGGGTTTTGTAGGTTTCTGTTTCATTGGGGCAAACTGCCGCCAGTTGGAATCGCTCAGGCTGCGTTGTCGCTGGTGGTCTCCTTCTGCGTACCTGCGGTCGCAAAAGCGGAGAAGCGTTTCGTTGGATTCAATGCGCCACACTCCGGACATGGTGGGGGACATTCCGGAGGCGTGTTGGTTCCACTGACGCGTTGAAGCACCTCAAATTCAGTTCTACAGTCATTACAATGGTATTCAAAAATTGGCATCTTTTTCCCTTAAACTGTGGTAGGTCGAATGATGATTTTTACTTTTGTGCCTTTAGGTGGGATTACATCGGTATTCACACGATACGTCCGATCATCAGTGCCAGTAGGTAAGGGGTGGTTGAAAAGTGAATCTGGGTCGCGATAGACAGCGACAATATTGTGGAAGAGTTGGGCAGTGAATTGATTGTTTTTAAGTCGTCCACCTGTGAAGATCCAGGGTGTGTCTTGCATCGGCTCCTCCGTAAAGGCATTCCATACTAACTCTCTTGCGCGCCGCGAGACCACCTCGTCGCCTTGGTTCCATTCCACCCAAATGTCAACAGGTGCTCCTGTCGGAGTTCGTGGATCACCCTCAACTGAAAGATTCATGCCGGGCGTAAAATCTAAAACTCCGAGTGCTGTAAGTATGTAAATCGGTTCTGCGTCAACGATTAAAATGCTTTCATGCGTTTTGCCGAGTTTACCGCAGGCAAAGAATTCAATATTAGCATCTCCCCCCACAATGTTAATTTCACCCGACAGGGTTACCTCGCGTTTGCTGGTATCGAAAACAACGTTGCCGAGCTGATAAATATTTTCGCTAATTTGCTTCGGTTTCGCTAACTGGACATCTGTTGCCGCAGTAGATTTAGGAAAGACCGTGAGTTTTTCCGAGGCGCTATTATCACTTTCGTTTACATCCGAGAGGTCTATGCGTGCCACAAACTCTATTTTACCTTCCTTCGTAGGCACCCAATCGGCGGAAATGACGGTCTCAGCGAGTTCCGGCGTCCAAAGGACTTCGGTTGTAGCAACCTTCTCAGCATCAACATAAAACTCGATTTCGATAATCTTGTCAAGAGGCGTTCCGGTATTCCGAAGGGTTGCACTGAGTCGTACGACTTCGCCGACGCGCGGCGTAGGTGGTGAAAATCGGAGGCTTTGTGGAATAATCCCGATGTTCGGCTCTGTTGGACCCACCAAGGCATGACTTAAGGACATAACAGCAAAACAGGTTGACAAAAAATCACTCTCAGATCCGCGCCATCTCCCATCAGATTCCTGTTGTGCAACCATCATCCGTGAGATCTCACCGTACCAATCGTAGCCAGCAAGTGTGTCTATAGTTGGAGGAATATCACAGTACCGTTGTAACGAAAGTAGATAGTAGTAAAGCCACGAGTTAGAACCAGGGTTCCGGGTTAAGGTCCAATGCTTTTTGACCCATTCGATGCCTTTCTGAATCTGTAGATCGTCGGTGGGGATGCCACATGCCCGAAGTGCCCACAATCCAGTTGCGGTCATGCTTCCGTAGACCCCTATTGCCCACGGCGAACCGTCATCAACCAAATTGTAGAGCCATCCGCCCGTTTCGGTTTGGTTCCGTCGAATCCACTGCTCGGCACGTGCCCATGTGTCAGGCGGAATATCAAGCCCCCACTGTTTTGCGGTATAGAGTGCGTAGATAACCATGTTCATATGCGCACCATCAGCAGAAAAACCGTATCCCCAACCGCCATCGTCGCGATCGTCTGTGAACTCACTGCCCCTGACCGGGAGTTGCTTTTTGACTAATTGATTCACAGCAAACTGGGCGCGCTCTCTGTATGCGGCATCTCGCGTCGCGACTAAAGCCGGTATCACCACGGCAAATTGATAAACAGCGAATTCGTTCCAGTTCTGTGCCAAGAGAAACTCTAAACCTTTTTGCACTGCTGGGTGCGAAGGTGTATGTCCCGTTGCGAACAATGTTTGCAATGCCAACGCTGTTTCTTGCGTCTGATCTTCACCAAAATTCCAAGAATTGCCTGGAATAAAGTTTTCAGCGAGACCTTTTAGGCTCGCTCCGCAGGTAATGCAGATTAAGATGAGTTGATTTTCAGTACCACACTGTAGGCAGGTACGGCTATGCTTTCCTTGTTGTGCTTCTATCCAAGCGACACCTTTCGTTATGGCGTTCTGGACCTGTTCAGGGGTGACAGGTGGAAATGTTCGCGACTCCGCGACAATCGTCGCATGTGTCACGTTGTTTCCCATGTCTGTTTCTTCAATGTGTTTTGCACCGTCTGGGTTAACGACGGCATAGATTTCAGTCTTACCCGGAGGCGGTTGCCATTGTGTTTTCACCCGCTTGCTCTTTCCGGGTTTTAACTCCAAGATCACATCCTTACAGAGTATTTGGAGCGGTTGTGTCGCCGGATCCCCCTCATAAAGGTCAACAACCAGATCTTGGTTCATCGTTTGTGTTCCAGCACCAACATTCTTCACCTCAACTAAGATAGTAATCTCTTCTCCTTCAACCGGCGTTGGATTGGAAAAGGAGATACTATCAGCGTCAACACGGAAGTCTGGCAACTGTGCGAATCCACTTGTAGGAAAGGAGGCAATAACAAACATTCCGATTGCCAATCCTAACAGTAGACTTCGGCAACTGATGCGCTGCCCCAAACGAGGATACCTAATCATGTTGCACCTCACATTTGTCAAAGAAATTGTTATTATTCCGGCGAGTGCCACAACCAGATTTCGGTATATCTCTCAACGAGACAGCGTGGCACCTCAATTCCCACTGATTCTAAATTAGTTTCCCGACCAGTACCCAACGGAAACCGAGGAAGGCTGTGGTATCGGATTTTTGAACAGTGTTTGTCCCCCTGATGTCCATTTACTAATTTCGCCTTGGAATGTCTCACCGAGTATATCCGCTATCCAAATACCGCCATCTGCGGGTGAAACACTGATCGCCACGATTGCCATTCCTGCAAGAAACTCAGCTCTCTTGCCTCCATCTGGTCCCAAGTTCATTAACATTGACTGTTGTGACACAACCCAGACACTTCCATCAGAAACATTGATACGCGGTGACGTAGGATTCGGAATATCGGTAATTTCCACCAGTTTCTGTCCACTCGCTGAAATCCGCATTAGAACACTATGTTGACTGTCGGCGATCCAAGCATTTCCATCATAGTCAACGGTTACACCCTTGGGTTCACCCATCGGTGGTGCGTCTGCGACTTTATTTCCCGCGGCATCGTAGCGTGCGATAGGACCTCGTGCGTTTGTTATCCATGCGGAACCGTCGCTGGGGTTTACTGCCACTGTGGGTTCATGGGCGGGTATCACAGCGACAACTTGGGTGCCATCACCGGACACCTTTTTAACAGCATCAAGTCCTGCGATCCATGCGGAACCATCGGCGGGGTTAATGGCAATCTGGTTCGGACGATTAATATCGGAAATCTGTGTAAAATCGCCAGTGTTTGGATTGTAACGATAGACGGTATTTGCCGCTGAAACTGCTATCCAGACAACGCCGTCTGCTGGATTCACCTCGGCGGCGGTTGCTTGAGGTAAATTCGGAATGACCTGTGGATCAGCATTCCCATCGGCATATAATTTATAAACTGTATCTCCCTTGCTTACTACCCAGCATTCTCCATTATATTGTCCGTAACTGATGGTAACGCATAGAACCGACAGCACTATTGCCCAAAACATCTTCTTCATGATTATGTATCTCCTCGTTTTACTGTACGCGCCTTGTAAGCGCGCAATCTATGGTGGTAAGTGCGCG
>JAAXHD010000139.1:0-18729 GCA_012271015.1 Candidatus Poribacteria bacterium
GGTGCCCCACAAATTGAGACGTGGATAAACATCGGTGGGTGGAAAGGTTCACGGAATAAACAGACCATTAAGCCCGATTTGGAGGAATGGCATCACGTTTCTTCTACGTACGACGGTGATATGATCCGCCAATATATTGACGGCAAATTAGATGTCGAATTCGCGCCGCCGAAGGGGAAAATTAATAGTATTGAGGTGGTCTTCCGTATCGGTAAGGCACAAACGGGGTTGCCCGGTATGGTTGGCTTGGTTGATGAGGTAGCCATTTACAATCGTGCCCTCACTGTTGATGAGATTAACCAAGATATGGAAAATGGCGTTTACTTTGCTGTATCCCCCAATGATAAGCTTGCCACAACGTGGGGAAAGTTAAAAATGTAGGGCAGACGGCACTCCCTGTTCTTTGTTGTGGCGGTAGTGCTGGAACGCCTGCCCATTGCTAAATTTTGTTGTAAGGGCGGGTTCTTTACCCGCCCTTCTGTTCATCCTACAAGGAGGAATTACTGATGAAAGCTCAGATCCTTATGATGCTATGCGTTTTTCTTAGTTTGTCTTTCTGTCAAGTAGGGTTCGCTGCAGGCGGAAAGGGCAACGTGAAGCAGCTCGGCGAGAAGTTATATGTCTGGCATTTCGATGAAGGTAAAGGGAAACAAGCTAAAGATGAAACTGCTGGCTTGGTCGGTGAATTCACCGGCGATATAAAATGGGCTGAAGGCATTTCGGGGAGTGCCGTGCAAATGGCTGGCAAAGTCGGTAAAGGCGATTTTATAGAGGTTGCACACTCCGATGAGGTTGATATAGACGAAACAATCACGATGATGGCGTGGATTTACCCCGACGAACTTCCAGCGGGTGGACAGGAAAACAAATTCACCATCTTCTACAAGAACACCTACTATCTACAGATTGAACCGGGTGACGGAAAGCTTGCTTACTACTTTTACGATACCAATAACCCGGGGTATCATATTTCTGATGGTAAGGTAAAAGCGAAAGAGTGGAGCCATGTTGCCCTTGTGTGGGATGGGAAGGAAGCCCGTTTCTATATCAATGGAGAATCTGACGGCAAAGTTATCGCACAGAAGGGACCGGGGCGAAGTATGGCAAATAGACCGTTGCGTTTTGGCGGTGAGAATAATGGGTGCTGTCCTCGTTTCTTTCAAGGACGTGTTGATGAGTTGATGTTAGCCAACTATCCCCTTTCTGAAGGAGACCTCCAGAAAATCATCAGAGACACGCTTGATGTCTCTGCCCGCGGCAAGTTAACGACAATGTGGGGTAGGTTGAAAAGGTAGATTACATTTATCCACTGTTTGTTTTAGGTGAGATGGGCGAGATCTAATCCTCGCCCATTTTTCGTTGCAAACAGTTGGGAATAGACGTATAATTGGTTTATAGTAAAATCCATAATTACGTGAACACTTTTATTGTTGCGTAGACTGTGAGTCTGCGTGCGAAAGAGGCGCAAACTAACAATTTATGCTACATTAGTCAACTTATTTTTCGACTTTACTATAAAATCATCGCTGGCAGGAAACAATGCAGAAAACCGAGCATGGACGGCAGTGCCCAGATACCCACATTGCAGTGGAGAATTTTGGACCGATAGAGAAAGCGGAGATAGATCTGCGTCCGCTAACTGTGTTTGTCGGAGAGAGCAACACCGGCAAAACGTATCTCGCCGCTCTCATTTATGCATTACATCAAGCCTTTGAAGGGATCCCGCGAGTTCCATGGTCGTACTACAATACTTCCCGGTTTGATCCTATCTATTATTCGCAACCCGCTGATCTCTCAACTCAGACCTTGTTAGAAGAAACGCAAAGGGTAGTTAAAAAATTGGCAATGCCTCGTCAACCTTTCAAGTTTTCAGATTTACCTGCGTGGGTACGCGAACGCTTGTAATCTGGGTTCGCACATTCTGAAGTGCTTGAAAATGAGCTCAAACGGTGCTTCGATTTTGAGTCTGTTTCGGAGTTGTCAAGGTTCACTAAAAGTCAAGAGGAGGCAATGAAGTTTTCTTTTTAGGTCCGCGATTCTGGAAAACGAAGTGCTGTGTGGGGAAATAGAGGTTAGGAAATCTGCAGCGGGATATCCGGAATTTCGCTATCGACCACAGAAGTCGGAACAGGCTCTGCGTATGAGCCGATCTTCGTCGATGGTATCAGAACTAGCGCCCCTCGTGTTGTTCCTGCGTGGTGTTGTTCAACCATGTGATACGTTCATCATTGAAGAGCCTGAAGCCCATTTGCATCCAAGAGCACAGACTCAGATGGCTCTTACACTTGCTCGCTTGGTTCGAGCTGGCGTGCGCGTGATTATCACAACCCATAGCGACTGGCTCCTTGAGCAAATTGGCAATTTGGTTCGCGAAGGCGAAGTGATGAAATTGAAAAAAAACCAGGCAGAACCGGCAATCTGGTTGACGAAAGAGGAGGTTGGGGCATGGTGGTTCCGCACAGATAAACCGGTGCAGGAAATCCCATTTGAGCACATTGCAGGCATAGAGCCAGCGGAGTATGGAGAGGTAGCTGAGGAACTCTACAATCGTTCGGTGGACCTCCGAACTCAACTTGAGGAGGCAACGGGAGGCACCGACGGTGAGCCAGAGTGAGATTTTTGAAAACATCCGGGATCGGGTGGGTAGAGGGAACCTTTTTAATGGAAACTCGTTCAGACGCGGTCGATGTAGCGCAGATCTAACTGATATACCAGCAGATCGGGTTGTGGTGGATTTAGACAAGGTATACCCAGATGGACGGACAGGAAAGAGAAAGTCGGTGTGAATGTGTTCTCTTCTACTTTGACGATATGGCAAGTTTCATTGTGGTTCCAATGGAACTCAAAGGTGGTAGCAATGCTGAGGCATTAAAAACTGTCCAGCAGTTGAAAGGCGGAGCAAATTTCGCTGCTGCCTACATGCCGCGCGGCTCTGAAAGCATTTGTCGTCCAATCCTGTTTCACAATGGAATTAGTAGAGTGGAGGTCAGACAACTTAGCAAAAGTCAATCGAGAGTCCGTTTCCGGGGCAAGTCGTTTGAAATTAAAACTGCGCGCTGTGGTGGAAGGTTAGCAAATGTACTACCTTGACTTGTATGAAAGCGCGCGGGATTCAGGGGAGTTCAGATACAACACCCTTAAGTGCACCCTCTTGCTCTGCAAGTGCTTTGAGTTCCGGGTTGAGATTGACCGCTTGCCTGAGCGAGTCTATCGCTTTTTGTGACTCACCCGTCAATGCGTAAGCGCACGCAAGATTGTAATGAAGCAGGGCAGTCTGCGGGAAAGTTTGGAGAGCGTGTAGACATAATTCTCGCGCGTCGGTAGGGAGGTTCTGCCGGAGATGCGCAGTGGTCAAATTAACATAGCCTTCAGCAACATCTGGTGCCATCACAATCACTTTTTTAAAGTTCTCAACAGCCTGAGTGTATTCCTCGGCATAGAGATACGCTTGCCCAAGGTTATTGTGAACCGATGGTTCTTTCGTGAAAAAGATTGTGCGTCTCTTGTTTTTGATTGCCTTCTGATACGCTTCAATCGCCTGTTCTGCTTCACCGTTGCGCATCAAGAAAGTGGCTTTCCGATAGTGATCGTTAAATTGGGTTTGGTGGTGCCAGACCCAGAGGAACAGCACCGTCACTGCGAGGCAAAAGGTCATACAGACGATTCTGAAAGCTTTGTTGCCGGGTGTCTGCTCAGAATCTTGTTCCTCTGTAGGTGTCTGTTCAGAAACTTCGTTTTCGTTGAAGGTCATAATTTTTTCCAATGATCTGACCTATGGTCGGATCGTATAGTAAGGGACGATAGTTAAAAATATGAAGACTTACGGATTTGGTATTATTGGGTGNNNGAGAACGCTAAACGGCTCACCGATCGCTACAATGTTGACAGTTACGCCGACTACGCGGAGATGCTCAAACGGGACGACTTGGATATCGTTTGCGTCTGTACGCCGAGCGGTGCGCATTTGGAACCCGCCGTCGCTGCAGCGGAAGCCGGCAAACACGTCATCGTTGAAAAACCGTTAGAAATCACGCTGCCACGGTGCGACCAGATTATTGAAGCATGCGACACAGCAGGTGTCCGGCTGTGTGCTATCTTCAATTCCCGCTTCACGGAAAGTACGCAACTCGTTAAATCGACAATTGAGAGCGGGCGGTTCGGCAAATTGACCTTAGGCGATGCCTACATCAAATGGTACCGTTCTCAAGAGTATTACGACAGCGGCGGCTGGCGAGGAACGTGGGGTCTTGATGGTGGTGGTGCGCTCATGAACCAATCCATCCACGCTATCGATCTGCTCCAGTATTTTATGGGACCCGTTAAATCTGTCCAAGCCTTTACCGATACCTTAGCGCACGAACGGATAGAGGTCGAAGATGCCGCTGTTGCTGCACTCCGGTTTGAAAACGGAGCACTCGGTGTTATTGAAGGCACAACTGCCGCTTTTCCCGGTATGCTTAAGAAAACTGAAATCTCTGGCACACAGGGAACTGTCGTTTTAGCCGAAGAAGATATTGTGACTTGGGAATTCGACCCAGAACTGCCTGAAGATGCGGATATCCGAGAAAAATTCGCCCAAAGGACAGACACAGGCGGTGGAGCATCCGACCCAAGAGCTATTAACCATGCCAATCATAGACGGCAGATGGGAAATCTCATTAATGGTCTTGAACATGATGCCTCGCATCTCGTTGATGGGCGCGAGGGACGCAAAGCCGTTGAAATTATCCTTGCTATCTACCAGTCCAGCCGTGAGGGGTGTCCCGTTGAATTGCCGCTTTAGTAGTTGTCAGTTAAGAGACTTTGATTAGAACTTACACATTCCCTCTTAAAGTCCCCCTGATAAGGGGGATTTAGGGGGTTATAGTGGAGCCCTTAATTATTTGCACACTCAGACATCGTTATGTGAACGTGTGAATGTTCGTCTCAGGGATGCACAGGAAACCAACGGTTTCATATCCTACACGTGTAAACATATTTTCGGATTTTACTATAAATAACCCAAGTTGCCATCTTTGTAGCACAATCTTTTAGATTGTGCATATTCGTGCGCAAACTGAAAGTTTACGCTACAAAATCCCACTAACAATCAATCATCTTTAATGAAAAGGGGTCTTTGTATGCCTAAAATAACGTGAGTTTGATAAAGGCGATGGATTCTTGTAGGTTGGGTTGAACGAATCGATCTAAAAACTGCACACAGCGCAAGGCTGACACTCGACGCAGAGCAGCCTGAAAGGACCAAGTGCCGAGTGAAACCCAACACATTCTTAACCCCTCCCGCTCAACCCAGCCTACAGGGACAATTCAATTTTTATTATCAAACTCACGTTAAAATAATGAGTTATAAATTTCTTCGACTTCACTCGGAGAAGTCAGAAACCATTCCCTTCCGGGGGCATCCGCTATGTGTTTCCCTCGTACCTTCAGAATGTCGTGTATGATTCTCTCTATCTTCTCCTCCCTATCAGTTTTAATATGGAGACCGATCTTGAGATTTTCTGCTGGAAGTGCTGTGCCGGCTTGTTCGTTAATTCTTGTATGTGGTTCGCGTATGGTCCTACCGATATTGCACTCCCAAATATTTTCACCCTTGGATTCAGCGTTCTTTCGTTTCTGCTGGTTATAGTAAAGGTAGACTGAATTCCTACAGGAGCCGATAGTCCTTTCAGAATTCGGATTCATATTTTTACGTGGGTGTTGGATCATCTTTGGAGCTTTATTCTTACCGGCGGCTATGGCAGCATGCCTTCTACGGACATTCTCGACCATCATAGGCACAACTTTCGGGTCCAAGCCCATCTGCTTCCCAAAGTGATTCATATTGCCATACTGCTTTTGATGACTCTTGACCCACTTCTCAAATTCTTCCAAAGAACTCCGCTGACTGAGCATCAAGTCCTCTACTTTCTGCTGATACTCGCGGGTAGCGCGGAGTTCGTCCACTTGATCCTCTGTGAGGTGGCACTTCTTGGCTAAACCCTTCCGTGAAGTTTTTCTCCACCATGAACGCTCTGCAACCTCGTTTATTTTGCTAATCGTAAAACGCGCCATGAGATTATTCCCTCGCTTTGATGGATGCACAAGTTTTTTGATTTTCGCCTTTGGAGTAGATCGAACGAGGAGACCTCGCTCCTACGAATACCTAACATGAATGTCAAATCTCCATAACTTTCACGCGTAATCGAAGACGATCTTAATCGCCTCGTCTTTCCTGTTCAATGCCATTTCAAATCCGAGTTGTGCTTCCGTAAAGGGCAGATGATGCGTGATAATGGGTGACACATCGAGGCGTCCTTGAGCAATCATATCCATCGCCAGTGGAAAGTCGTTCGGGGCATCCGGTCCAACGGAGCCGATGAATCTAATATTTTTCCGGAAGAAATCTGCGAAATGGAAATCGTAGATTTGGTCATCCGGTACGCCGAAAGCGAGGAGTGTCCCGTCCCGCTTCAGGAGTTGAAGGCACTCGTTGATGGTTTCTGTTTGGTGCCCAACGACCTCAATCACCAGATCCGCCATTCTACCCTCCGTAATTTCCTCGATGACAGCAACGGGGTCTTCCTCAGCGGCGTTAATCGTGTGTGTGGCACGCATCTTCTTGGAAGCTGCGAGTCGGAAATCGACCAGATCTGTCGTAATCACTGTCTTCGCACCGAGATTGCTCAACAGATGTGTAAAGAGGAGCCCCATCGGTCCCTGTCCGATAACGACAGTATCGAGATTAAGTAGGTTCGGCAGTTTCCGACATGCCCAAACAACCGTTCCAAGCGGTTGAGACATCAGGATGCAGTCCTTTCTCGGGTAATTCGTCAATGGTAACGTGACGCTTTCATCCGATAGGAAGTATTCTGAAAGTCCACCGACGTAGCGTGGAAGCGCGAGTACCTCGTCTCCTGCCTTGAATTTGTCCGATTTGCTTTCTGTAACGATGCCGATTGCCTCGTGAATTGAAAGTCCCGCTCCAAGCGGATAACTGTCCGCTGGATGTTCAAGGACGAACGACGGCATGTCAGTACCGCAGATGGCACTATGGACGGTTTTTATCATTACTGTACCATCAGGGTAATCGGCGAGGTTCGGTTGTTCTATGTCAACAATTTCGATCTGACGTGGTGCAATGATTTGCCCAGCTTTCATTTTTTTAATTATTGCCTCCTGCTATAATAGTTTTCGGTGTATTGGTTATCGGAAACGATCGGCTTTCAGCGTAGGGGGGAAACACCCCAGCAAAAACACTCCGATTCCCGAAGGAAGTTTTGGTTCACCAGGCACCTCTTAACCGACTGCCGACTGCTGACCGCTGACCGCCATTAAAACGTGTTGATGCAATTTTCCGTTGGTGGCGACGATACCGCGGTTCTCAAGCATCCGTTTTCCTGTCAGAAAGTTGAGAGGGATGCCGTTCGCGTCTGTTACCGTGCCGCCTGCTTCTTCGACGACGATCAACCCCGCGGCGTGGTCCCAGATGCACTCGCGATAATCTGGGTAATTCGGGTTCGGTAGACGGATATAGAGCGATGCTTCGCCACGGGAGACGATGCCGTACTTCGCTTGGCTGTCCATACGAACAGGCGATTCTGTAATTCCGAGGGCGTTTGCAATACGACTGTGTGCATCACTATCTCCGTGCGTGGACTCGACGCTCTCTGCGAAGCGATGTACCGTTTCCGATACGTGGACTTGCTCTATGAAGTCCCCCGCTTTAGTGTAGAGCCGCGTGCCTTCACCGCGGATGGCGACAAAGAGGCATCCGCGTTCTACACCTTCATTGTTCAATCGGTACGGCAAATTTGGACACCCTAAAACGCCAAGTTGAACGGTGCCATTGACGATGTGAGCCAGGGCGATTGCGTACTGATCACGACGCAGGAAACCTTTCGTGCCGTCAATCGGGTCAAGTGTCCAGAAATTCTGTCCGACCTCACCCCTCCCTTGATCAATCCATTCACAGACGGTCTCTGCCGAGGACGGTGCATCTTGACAAAATCGGTTCACGTAACCTGTGACGCGTTCTAAAAGAGACGCGTTCTCTTTCAGTGCCTGCGCGCTCTCCTCAGCGACGATAGCATCGTCAGGAAAAGCATCGCCAATCGCTTTGCATATCAGTGCCTGTGACCCGAAATCTGCGACAGTCACGGGGCTTCGGTCTGTCTTTTGGATTGCATCTGTTGGGACCATCTCGGCTTGCACCTGTTCGCAGAGTCGCATGGCTTTTATCACAGCATCAATGGCGGTTTGTACTTTTGGCAGCGAAGCGGATTTTTGGTTCGTCATTAGTTTCCTGTGTGGTTTGATAATAATTGTCGGTTCAGGCTCTCCCAGGCCTACTGATGCAAAGTTTTTGAAGGGCGTGGGCGAGTCTGGGTCATCGGTTTTCAGAGGAATGGTTCTCGGTTCACATTGCTACGCAATGCTTTCGGTTATCAGTTATCGGTTACAAGAGGGGTTTGTTAAACGAAAACTTCTTTACCGACAACCGAAAGGTTTTTCGTAGAAAAATCGCACTGACAACTGACAACCATTCAGCGTCTGTTGAATTGGTTCATTGCTGTAAGAATATCACCTTTGACGAAAGTGTCAATGGCATCAGCGGCGCGATCAATGGTATGTGTTACCTCAATTTCTTCGTCTTCTGTAAAACCCGTAAGGACATAATCGGTTAAGTCACCGATGGGTTCACCGATGCCGATACGTAAGCGCGGAAATGCAGTAGTGCCCAAATGATGGATAATCGACTTCATTCCCTTCTGGCCTCCATCACTTCCCTTCTGCCGCATCCGAAGCACACCCAAGTCTAAGTGAACATCATCGTAGACGACACACAGTTCCGAGAGTGGAATCTCGAACTGTCTGATGAGTGCGGCGACAGCGGTGCCACTGTTGTTCATATATGTCATCGGTTTCGCGAGGATAATAGCGACATCGTGCCATGTCGCCTGCATAACGAGTGATTTGCAAATTGAATTCCTTTGGAGCTCTCCAGCGGAGAGTCGTGTCTGTAGAGTGTCAATCACGCGAAAGCCGACATTATGTTTAGTCTGATCGTAGCGTATTCCTGGGTTGCCGAGTCCAACAATGAGTTTCACTTTTTAATTATACCTTGGAGATAAATGACGTGGTTTAGGACTTTGACGTTTTTCGTGTTCGAGTGGCATTCCATTTCATTTCGTGCTTAGTTTTTGATATTATTGAAACAGATGTAGTGGTTGTAAAAGGTTAAGGTGTCCAGCGAGTGTTCTCACTTCCTCGCCATCAATTAAAATCTGAACCTGTTTAATTTCTTCAGGAAATGCGTCGAAAACGGTTTTGAGAATTGCCGTGATGGTCAAAAGTTCTGCTGTTGTCCCGCCGATATGCCCATCGGTAAGATGATTTGAAAAGTCCAAATACGCGGTTTGTTGGCTATCAATGTAGGCTTCATTCAGAACGGTTCCACGCGGAATCGTGTTTCTAAAGTTGGGTGGTGTTTCCTGAATGAGTGCTGTAATTATCTGGCTCAAGCGTTTCGTAAGTTCGGCGTGGAGTCGTCGTTCGGTTTTAACCGGGACCAGCGTCAGTGCGGTAGTATCGAGGAGGAATAGATTGACCTCTTGTGGAGGGGGTGGTATGTCTGACGGGTTAGCGGCGATGGGTAGTGGTGGCGGTGCTGTCGGAACCGCCGATTGCTTTGACCGTTCAATCAGATATAACGTCACACCAAGCCCAAATGCAATGAGAATTAAGGTTGTTCCCCATATCACTATGAGTCTTGAAAATCCGGCACTGCTGTTATGTTTCACCGTTTCTTGATTATCTGACATAGATTTTCCTTGTATACAACTACAGGGTTATCCTAAACCGATTGATGTGTTACTGTTCTTGTTCTAATGCTGTTGATTGGACAGGCGGGTTAATAGAAGAAATGTGTCGTTGGAAAGCGCGAACGATTGCTTGGGCAACATTTGCGATGTATTTAGAATCGGAGAGTTTCTCTAAGTCCTCCACATTGGAGAGGTAGCCGAGTTCCAGAACGACTGCTGGCATATAGGCTTCGGATAACGCTATAAGCGGTAGTTCGGTCATCTCCACCGGTGTTTCCGTAAGGAAATTCAATTCCGTTTGCAGCGCGTGTGCGAAGTCTTGGCTCTGCTTTAGGAAGTTGGCTTGAGCAAGAATTTTTAACCGTTGTCCTGTAGGTGCTGACTGGACGTTACTTGGGAATCGAAGTTGTCCTTTGGGATTGTTGAGGTAAATTTTAATTCCTTTTTCGTGTGGTGAAAAAGATGCATTGCAGTGTAAACTGAGAAAAAGTTGTCCTTGATTCCGTTTTGCAACCTGAATGCGTTCAAAGTGTGTTTTTTTGGTATCTGTCTGACGTGTGAGATAGACCTTTATCCCCTGCTCTTCACTAATCCGCTGCAGTCGTTTTGCGAGCGCAAGTACAATGTCTTTCTCAAGGAGACCTGTACTACTTTCGCATCCACGATCATCTGCGCCACCGTGTCCTGGGTCAATAATAATTGCCCAATTGACGGAATCGCCTGCCCTGGCGAAGAAAGTCCATGTTCCTTTGGGTCTGAGTTGAACCCTTTGCAAACTGGGATTGTAGAGAGCTTCAAGGTTATAGAAGTCTGGTAGGATCCGCGTGAAAAAAGCAATAGGTAACATCGGCTGTTGTGCGATGATTATCGGGGGAGACGGAAGGGTATGTGTCAGACCACTGGGATCGATACCGACAATCGGGTGTCCGATTTGTAAGCGAATTTGTTGGTCTTTGGTTTTCAGGATAAGTCGTTTTCGCGGATGATTGTATTGATCCGTCATCGCGGGATCGAAAACTTGTCTCACCGCGTCAACGGATAGGTAAAGCTGCTCCCCTTGGCGTTGGGCAGGCGTTTCAGCGATGGTTTCTCCATTGGCATCAATGAAGCGAACGGAGTTTTCTTGAGCGGGGCTGTTAGGCGCGATAACCCACGCGAGGATGCTTAAAAAAAGCACGCTAACCGTTTTTCTAATGTTCCTTGCGGTTCGGTTAGGTAGACTTAGGGCTTTCACATTCCTTTCCGTATATCCGCTTTCCATTTCGTTCCAAGCTGCGCGCTTTGTTAGAAAGAGTCGCGATCGGGAAATCGTTCCTATAGACTAAGTGCGCTTTGGATTTTATTTTTTCGTGCAGACGACGCTATTCGTCGTCATCATCGCGCCTACGAGAGATAATTTCTGGTTCCGTAGGTTGTTCTTCAGTGGCTTCTTCCTCTTCTCCTTCGCCATCTTCAGCCTCTGTTACTTCATCTTCAAGTTGGATGCGCGGTTGGCTCACCGTCGCAATAATCCGTTCTGGTTCATCTAAGATGTCAATCTCCTCGTCCAAGGTTAACTCGCTGACATGGACAGCATCACCGATATCCAAATGGCCTACGTCAATAGTGATATCGTTCGGCATTTGCATCGGTAGGCAGTGAAGGGACACTTGGCGGAGAGGGAATTCAAGGACTCCACCCTCTTGAACACCGAGTGGGTTGCCTACAAGAACGACTGGTACGGCTGATGTGACGGGCTCATCCAAAGAGATTCTGATAAAATCCGCGTGGATAAGCCTTTGTTTATCTACCGGATGGCGTTGAATTTCCTTGATAATTACGGTTTCGGTGTTGCCCGCACTGACTTCCATATTGATGATGACGTTTTCACCGTACGTTCGTAGGAATTGTCTGAAGGTTCGCGCATCGAGTTGGATTGCCACGGTGTCTTGTGCGCGACCGTACAGCACAGCAGGGACCCCGCCCTCTTTCCGAAGGTCCCGAGCACTCTGCTTTCCGAAAGTGTTGCGTTGTTGAACTTCTAATTTTGCTTGTTGCATTTTTTATTATACCTTGCAGAGAAATTAAGTGCGCTTAGACTTTGAAGTCCGCTCTCCACTTGGTTCCTTGCTAAAGTTTTTGATGTTATACTGTCCGGATCCTTATTTCAGTCATGAATTCACTGAAAACCTAATCATTAAAAAAACTTTATTTTTCATAGATTCAGTAACCGGGTCAAAAAGGAGACAGGGCGGGTAGGATTCGAACCTACGCATGCAGGTTCCAAAGACCTGTGCCTTACCGCTTGGCCACCGCCCTTTAATCGTCAATATACATGCACACCGACGGGACTGGTTACCGTGGTTGTACAAAAACTGACTCTGTTTTTGAAGTGTGATTCACTCTGACGTGCTGCGTCAGTGTTGTGCATCACAGCAAACACCGTAGCACCGCTCCCGGTCATCAGCGCGCCACAAGCCCCAGTCTGCGTAGATAACTCAGTTTTTAGCGCAGCGATTTCAGGATATTGGGAAAAAACTGGAACCTCAAGTAGGTTATATAGGTTTTCCCCGATGCCGACGACATCACCCTTCTCCAAAAAAGCCTTTATAATTATACCTCTTTTTTCTCGTGTTGTCAAGGAAAAATTCAATTTCTGAAATACAGTCGCTGTCGAAATTTCGATACCGGGATTTAGGAGGAGAAGCGGTACATCTGAGAGTGCAGGAAGACGTGTTAACTGATCACCGATGCCGACTCCCAAGGCGGCACCGCCATACAAGCAAAAGGGGATGTCTGCCCCCAACTGTGCTCCAAACTGCATTAATGTTTCCTGTGTGAAGTCTAACCCGAAAAGTTCGTTCACGCCGTGGAGAACGGCAGCAGCGTTTGCGCTCCCGCCTGCAAGTCCAGCCGCAACCGGAATCCGCTTATGAATGTCAACTGTGATCCCACCGATCCCGCCTACCGTATCACCGAGGAGATTCGCCGCGCGATATGCCAAATTACGTGAATCACATGGAACCCCTGGGTGTTCACAGTGAACTGTTATGTCCTTTGTTGCTTGTTCGCGGATGATGACATCGTCGTGCAATTCAATGGAATGGAAGATCGTTTCGAGGTTATGGTAGCCATCCTCGCGTTTACCTACGACATCCAGATAGAGATTAATTTTCGCATGGGCACGGACCCTTATCTCTCGCACAATTTCTGTCCACTACTCCCGTAATTCTAACAAAGGAATGATTTCGATGTCCTCTGTTAGAAGTGGTTCGGGGTCAAACTTGCTATCGCTAATCTCGACGTTCAGTTCAACTTTGGCAATTTTCACGGCGACCCGTGTTTGTTCAAGGGGGCGTTCGATTTCTACTTTGTGGGGCCGGAGGATACCGCTCACCTCACGGTAGTCAGCGAAAGTGGCGCGTTGTTCAAGTGTGTCGTTCTCATCGTGGATATACCACTCTGTAACTCGTGGTTCATCCTCGCGAATAAAAAGCGTGATTGTCTCCACATGTCCAGTTTGAATACCCGGACGCTTAATGACAAATTTTGCTCCTGAGCTTTCGACGGATATAAAGTCAGCGGTGCGTCCATCAAGGAACGGATTGGCGAAGATCGCACTCAGGACATCTGACACACGTAGATCCACACCGAAAATTTCTCGCAGTGCCCCGTCCGACAGGGGTCCGGGATACGCTTTCTGTTCGTTGAGAAGAACAAGTACGAACTGGTTTTTGTCCTGATTAGCAATCACGACGGCGCGTGTTTCGTTCATTGCTCCAAGGGCTTGGATATGGAGCAGTTCTCCACCGTTCTCCGATTTCTTATACCACAACAATTCTCGGAGTTCCTCGCTCCGTTCACCTTCCTCAATCCTTACTGCCATCCGGGTGATCTTTAAGGAACCCGTCAAATCGTATCTTGCTTGCAGTGTGTTGAGGATAGCATCCAATTCCGCACGGGTCGCGGGTGACAATTCAATCGTGGTCGTGCTACTGATGCACCCTACGAACGCAAGGAGAAGACAGAACACATAGATTTTTGTCCATGTAGTTGCGTTGCGTTTTTCGATTTTTAAAGTTTCCTTGCGGGGCGATTGGGCGAGTTTCATACTTGAAGTGCCTTTCCGTAGAGTCTCACCTCCGAGCGCAAGCCTCTATAGGAGACCTGTGGGACAATGTTTCAGGCTTCGTTTTCGCGACTCATGATACAAAATATAGCATCTTAAAGGACTTCTGACATCGACTTTTCAACGATGTTGACGGCTTCCTCAACGTGACCGGCGTTGATATTAAGCGGTGGTAAGAACCGGAGGACATATTCGTTGGTGCAAATGGTGACCAATCCGTTCTCAATACATTTCGCCGCGATCGGTGTCGCATCGACTTCCATGACTAAACCGCGGAGCAAGCCTTTGCCGCGTACCTCTTTAATCGGATATTTGTCCTTTAGTTCCATCAGTCCACCGGCAAGGTAATTCCCCATTTTAACGGCGTTCACGGCGAGGTTCTCTTCCAGAATGGTTCTGATGGTTGTGGATGCTGCCGCAGAGACTAACGGATTTCCGCCGAATGTCGCGGCGTGGGTCCCGGGCACAAAACTTTCTGCTATGTGTCGTTTCGCCAGCATCGCACCGATCGGTACACCGCTACCGAGAGCCTTTGCCATCGTAATTACATCTGGCACAACGCCGTAGCTTTGGTATCCGAAAAAGGTGCCTAATCTGCCCATCGCTGTCTGGACTTCGTCGAAGATGAGTAGCAGATTATGTTCGTCACAGAGTTCTCGTAACCCTTGGAGATACCCATCACTGGGGATGTTAACGCCCCCCTCGGACTGGATCGGCTCAACTAAAATAGCGCACGTCTTTTCACTGATAGCGGCTTCGGTTGCTTCGAGATCGTCGAACGGCACGTATTTGAAGCCTTCGAGCATCGGTTCAAACCCGACGTGATATTTCGTTTGGGCAGTGGCGGTGATAGTCGCCATCGTCCGTCCATGGAACGAATTATCCATCGTGATGATTTCATAGGCATCTGTTCTACCACTATCCTTGGTGTATTTCCTCGCCAACTTAATTCCCGCTTCATTTGCTTCGGCACCGCTGTTGCAGAAGAAGCATTGGTCCATATCGGAGTTTTCGATAAGTAGTTTCGCCAGTTCTGCCTGCGGTTGGATATAGTAGAGATTGGACGTGTGCAGCAGTTTACCTGCCTGTTCACGGATGGCATTGACAACCTTCGGATGACAATGCCCTAAGCCGTTGACGGCGAGTCCACCGAGGAAGTCGAGGTATTTCTTGCCATCGGCATCCCAGAGGTAGGGACCCTCGCCTTTGACGAATGCGAGACTTCTGTCACCGTAAGTATTGATGATATACTTCGTCGCCATTTCTTTAATTTCAGCAGTTGTCATTTTTCTAACTATGGCCTCCTGTTCTGCTCTCCATTACATTACGAGCAGGTTTCTGGTTAATCCGTGATTCTTCTGGGGATTTGTGCGTTTCTGGGTCTTTAAAACAGGACTTACGCAAATTGCGTGAAAAAGCAATATATTTCCCCACAAAAATTGTTGTTTCAGTAATTTAACCCCCTAAATTCCCTTATCAGGGAAATTTTAGGAGGAGGGGCATAAATTCCATAAAATTACCAATTCGTATAGGCACCGTCGTCGCGTTGGTAGCCGTGAGGCGGTCCATATTCTTGTGTTGAGACATCAGCGAGTGCGTCTTCGTTGAATTCGATACCGAGTCCAGGACGTTCAGGCGGTAGGAGATAGCCTGATTCCCACGGCACCTGAACCGGAAACGCATCGGTTAGAGCGGACATCGGGGCACGTGGGAGTTCCTGCACGCCGACGAGTGACGATGACAAACAGAGATGCAGACCCGCTGCAGCAGATACAGGTCCCAACGGATTATGGGGCACTATATAGATGTAATGCGTTTCACACCATCCAGCGATTTTACGCGCCTCTGTTAACCCACCAGCAATGCAGAGATCGACACGGCAGTAGTCCATGAGCTCTTCTTCGATAACTTCTCGGAATGTCCATTTGCTGTCGAATTGCTCGCCGACTGCGAGGGGCACAGAGGTCTGCTGCCGAAGCCGTCTGAGACTCGCGGGGTTCTCGGCTCGAAGTGGGTCCTCAATGAAAAATGGATTGTACTGTGCGACCTTGTTACAGAAATCAAGGCTGTCTGCCGGATCAAGACGGGTATGCACATCAATCAGTATTTCGAGATCATCGCCTAACGCCCGACGAACGGCTTCCACCTGTTTAAGGGTATTTCGGATGGCGCGTCTGGGTTCAAACCGTCCCCCACTGTCAGAACGATCAACCACACTCCAGCGGACGAACTTCCAACCGGCTTCGTAGGTTTGCCTGCAACTTTCGATGATTGCATCAATTGAGCCGCCGCCGTTATGCGGATAGCAGACGACTTTGTCTCTCGTGCGTCCGCCCAAAAGTTCGTAGACAGGGACATTCAGTGCTTTTCCTTTGATGTCCCAAAGTGCGATGTCTACAGCACTGACTGCCGCGGATTGGACGACACCCCCGGGGAAGAAGCCACCACGGAACATCACTTGCCATAGGTGTTCGATTCGGAACGGATCTTCGCCGATGAGAAACGGTTCAAATGAGCGAACGACTTCGGCTAAGGCGAGTGCGCGACGGCGGAGACCGCCTTCACCGACACCGTAGATGCCGGCATCGGTTTCGACTTTCACAAAAAAGTAGCCGTCCGCTGAAGCAAACGATTTAACTTTGGTAATCTTCATATTTTAATTGTTCCTTGCGGTTCGGTGAGGAGGGTTTGGATATTGACGTGCCTCCCCGTGGGTCCGCCTGCGCCGTTGTTGCAGGCTGCATTCTTAATTAAAAAGGAGAAATAAAACTTGCACCTACTGCTCACCCCAACTGACTTACTACACTGCATCCAATGTCGGTGTATTGTCCTGACAGTGAACGGGTCGGAAGAGCGTCTGGCGTTTGAACGGCATCTCTTCGACATGATTCGGATGTGGTTCCCACTTATGCCATTTGTTTCCAACCGTATTATAGCAGTGGAAAAGCGCCACCCGATCAATGGATTCATCTGTCCATCTCGCACCCGTGTGCGTGATTGCCTCTGTAAAGATAAGCACGGAGCCGGCGGGACAGGTGTAATCCTCCCACAGCGGTGAATTGCGATCTTTCGTTGACTGGGGTGCAGGAAACGCCCCTTTGTGACTGCCCGTGAGGAACATGGTTCCGCCGCCACCTTTCTGGACGGGGTTGAGTTCCCAGACGACGCGCGTCAGTCCACTGTGCGCGCTGTCATGGTGTAGATGATAAGTATGCGAGTTGCCGGGGAAGTTGAGCATCCCACGCCCTCCGTGTGGACTGAAATTGTCGTGTCCATTGGGACGGATTGTTAGAAATGTGCCTTCTAATCGAAATCCGTAACAGTCCTCGTTCGCGTAACCCGATGTAAGGAATTCGTTCATGAATCCGAGCACAACTGGATGATCGGTTAGTGACTCAAGAGGACCACCAATGGGAGAGCGGTGGTGTTCAGGAATTATTGATTCGGGTTCCTGTTTGAGTTGATAACAGAACTCGCGCATCTCTTTAACTTCAGTTTCGCCGAGTATGCCTGGGAACAGGGTCCATCCGCGGGTATCAAAGAGAAAGCGTTGTTCTTCCGTGAGTGGGATCGGTGGTAGATTGTCAGCATTCGTCGTAGGATTCGGCATATTTTTTTCCTTCAAGTGGCAGTCGGCTATCGGCTGTCGGTAAGAGGGTTTTCGGTAACAATCTACCGCGCTTTGAAATATTCCAAGTTTACGAAGATTGTTACAAACCGGCCTCTTTGCTGACTGCTAATTGCCGACGACTGACTGCTGATGGCTGATAACTATTCATACAAACGTTCGTCTTCTAATGATAGCCAAGTGCCGTAATCGCGCGGCATATCCCTTATTTCACCCAAACCGGCTTCAGCGCGCCACTGCAGTAGTGGATGCTCTCGGTTTTTCTGGGGCAATTCCACACGCGTGCCGTAGACTGCGGACTCAAAGATTCCCATGAGAATCTCAATGACATGGCGACCCTCTTCACCGTTGGATTCATGTTCTCGGTTTTCGTCCAGGGCGTTCACATATTCGTCGACGAAGCAATAATCGTCGGCATTCGCGCCCTTGTCCGGATCAAAATGCTCTGGATAGATAGATGCGAGTGTCTCCCACTGATCGTGCGTGCCGTCGGGAACGAAATGCGGCGTAGGTAGCCACCACGAACCTTTCAATTCTGACCAGAAGAGTCTCCCTTCGGTGCCGTAGAGTTCCATGACGTATGCATCAGTGTCTACCGTAGGGAATCGGTGTTGGATGAGAGTGCCGGTGACGTTTCCGTCGAATTGGAGCGTCGCTGTGGCGTATTCGCCTGCGACTGTTCCCATACCAGCCGGTGAAGGAAGTACATCGTCGTGTTCAATGGCGCGTCCGCCTGTCGTCGCTTGTGCTACAACGCTTCGGCAATGCCCCCCGAAACGCGTCATGTTGTTGACGACGTGTGTGCCGATGTTCATTAATCCGTAACCGGCGTAGTAGCCTTTTCCGCTGGCGTAGATGTAACGGAGGTCGCCAATTTTTCCTTCCTCTAAGGCTTTCGCAACTGCCTGCATCGACGGGCTGGTGCGCCGTTGATGATGCACAGCGACGCGAGCATTTTTTTCTTTCGCCTTCGCGAGGACTTCATCCGCTTGAACGAGATCGATGCAGAGCGGTTTCTCTACCTCAATGTTAACACCGTGTTCAAGGACACGCATACAGAGCGGATAGTGTGCCTCTGTTGCGGTGGGGATTGCGACAATATCGGGATCTGTCTGCTGGATCATCTCGTCTAAATCAGTGAAATGTGTTGAGACGTTCACGATATTACCGAGTGTCTCTAACCGCTCTTG
>JAAXHD010000139.1:18812-22983 GCA_012271015.1 Candidatus Poribacteria bacterium
TAACTATGTGCTCCTGGACTGCGCTCCATTTCATTACGCGCAGGTTTTTGATTAATTCGTGACACTTCTGCGGATTTGTACGTTTCTGTACTTGAAGTCTCGTACTGGTTCCGACAGTGATTTGATAATATTAATCTATTTTGCGTCTGCTGTCAAGTTTTTTATTGGATCTCAGTATTCCACTGCTCAACGCGTTTCATGAATACCAACGGATCCTGCAACCATTCTCCATAACCGATGTTCTTGTTATCCGTCAGATAGTCAAGTTTTTCATCAATGCAGGCGGCGAGATCAGCATCTTCAAGGGCGAGCGTAAATCCGCCATACTCTATCTGTTCATCAAAGGCGGTAACGACAAGTTTACCATGTGAGGCGTGTGCGGCCTCTTGGCTACCAACCTCACCCCGCGCAATCGCATCAATACGCCCCGCGACGAGTGCCTCAAGCAACTCCAACTCTCCCAAAGTATCACCGAGATAGATGACCTGCGGCAGGGTTTCCGTAGGTGGATAGAGGTGTTGCCTGCCCGATAGGTTCGGAGAGGCACCGGCGGCTGTAATCGTGTAAGCCGCTGTGCCATCGGCAACTACAGTCCTATCACGCGTCTCAACCCGGGTGCCCAATAGCAGGACACCGTCAGCATCAACGAACCCGGTGAGTTGAAGTAAACGCGCCTCGCCCGTCGTGCCGGGCAATGCCCCAACGCGAACTTCACTGTTAAGGGCTGCATGCGTAGAGAGACGTTCGGTGTCTTCAGCACGAACCAAAAGCGTTTGCCGAAACTTGATGTGTCCGGATGTAAAGACGACGGCAGGCATACCTGTGGCATCTTGCCTCCGGGATTCCAGAATGGTGATGCCACCGCCGATAATATCATACGTGGGTTCAGCAGACTGTAGCCAGATACTATCCCATTCGGCGATAGCCGTTCGAGAGAACGTCAAACCTGTCCCTTCCATCGCCTTAAGTGCAGTCAATAAATCCGCTTCGTAACCGAGATGTGTATGGAACGCAGCCGAAACAGGATCTTTGTTAGCACTGTAACTAATGGGTGCAAAATGGGCATAAAAGCCGACCTTCAACACATGGGTTCCGTCCGTACAAGTGCCCGTGGCTGTTCCTTTTTGCGGTGTAGCGATTTGTCGCGCCTGCTCGCAACCTAAAAGCATCACTGTTATGAATATGAGTAAAATAAAAAGTCGGAAACGCATTGAAATCCTTCTACTTTGACTTGCGTTTGACATACGCGAATTTCAGAGTATTCAGAGTAAATATGAAAAATTGATATGATAAGAAAAGGCTATGAACCCGTGTCATGACTGGATTCTTCGGGTTTTCGCAGAAGGTCTTTCAAAAATTTACTCTGAAGTTTTGTATGTGAGAGCCTGTTTAAAATGGATAATTGTATATTTCCTATAAATCTTCCGAAGGTCTCATGACTTTCACGGAGGCTTCACGGAGGTTTTTATGGAGGTAGGTGGGCCGTGGGTTGCCAAGGTGCCATAAGCGGTTTCTTCGTGAAAAAACGAATGTGAAAATAGAATTAACGAATTGTATCGGTGTTTTTAGAAAACGGAACCGTGAATACCAAAAGTTTTACACACCCTGTTTCTGGGTTTAGGGTTAGCGTATTGTGTTAGAATTTTTTGGGGTTCATTTTCAGGTTGGTTTGCAGACCCTACGTTAATGGCTTGGAGGGTATATTGACCTCAATGAGTTTTTTTCGGTAATTGGGCATATTTACGCTATTCTTCCTGCTATGCAGGCGAAGACTTTTCTACTTTTTCAGTGTTTTGCAATGCCGGGTGTGCTGTCCTGAAGGTTAAAAAGTTGGGGGCTCTGGCAGCGGCGATGAATACCTGTTTGAGTTCTTGCAAATCCTCTATACTTTCAATGGCTGGGGCTATCTTTTCTACTGCATCATCGCCGAATTGTAGATAGATTAATGCTCGGATATCCCCGGTGATGCGTTCTCTGGTATGTTCCTCACTATTGAGAACTCGTTCAATAAGTGCGGTGTATGAGATAAATATCCAATCCTCCATGAAAGCAGCAAGTAACATCAACTTTTTAATGACCTGCCAGTCATCAATATTTTGGAGATATGTTTTTAGGGCCTGCTCGTCCCGAAGTTGGTATCGGTCTTTAAGCGTTTCAAGGATAACTCCGATAGCGAAGTCTCTTTTCCCACCTTCATGCGACCATTTTTGAATGAGATCTTTACAGGTGTGTTGAAGCAACTTGCTGAAGGCTCCGTTTAGGTAGTCGTCAATGACCATCATAAAAAAACAGCGTTCTTGCTCTCTCGTATGACTGAGTGTCATCTGCTGCATCTCTTCTTGCGTCCTACCGCGTTGTTGAAAGTCTTTTTCAAACCACCGGTCCACTCCCTTTTGCAGGTTTTTTTTCAATATCTCCATTTGTTCAAGCATGAGGTTCTCCAATGCTGTTAGAGTGTTTATAGGGGCAATATTCATTTCTGTCCCCTATAGTGCGTTGCTATTCGCTCAACATTTGCGCGAAGGACTCAATATTTTTCACCTGTGCAGCAGCCATGTGCAATTCTTCAAGTCGTTGCACATCGTTGATGTTTTGAATGATGGGCGTTAAGGCGTTCACAATATCTGCTGGAAATTTCGCCTTGAGCACTACCGAAATGTGGTTAATGGTGTTTTCTCTGAGAATTCTCTCGCGTTGGCGTTGGTAAGTTTTAGATTCTTGCATAAGTTCCTCCGGTATGAGTCGCTCAAGCAACTCAGCGTTATAGACTATCCCACCAAAGACGGAGATTCCGTGGAGTAAATCCGCTTGTGTTCTCTGGTCAACAGGAGCGGCACGCGTCGCGTCAATGCATTCTTGCACCCATCGTTCAAGGTCCATCCCTGCGGGAGGTTTCATCAGCGGTGTAAAGGGAAGCAGACCGGGTGCCTGCATCTCTAAAATCGCCTGTCCTTCTACTTCGATGAGCCGTATGACTTTATAGCGATTGGTGTGTTCATAGCCATTCCAACTATAGGTATATCCGCTTGGGTCATTCCTGCCAGCATTTGGATGGAAGTAAATGACGTTGGAATAGACGGGTATCTCGTATTCACCGACGAGGTATCCTTGATATTGTGCGTTTCGTGCCCACATCGGTGTGGCCGTGCTATCACGGAGTTGCAATTCGACGTGTAGGATTGCCTCTTGATTGTTGACGCGGATGCGTTTCGTGATGTCGGTCTGTCGAGCGATAACGGTCTGTTGCTCGGTGTCGAGGTCTTCAAGGACTTCAACATCTTCCTCGCCGAGTACGAACCTCGAAAGGTCGACGGCGTGATCTGCCCATAAGCTTTTTCCCATATTGTCGTAGTCTTGTGCCATGGATATAGTGTACCTCAACACGTGAAGAAATGTCAAGCAAAGGTCAGCAGAATCATCAAGTAAGCGATCGAGTGTGTACAGTTTTTGACGTGTGCTTATCGGAAGTGAGTCTTGTAGCATAAACTGTTAGTTTGGGTTTCCATGTGGGAGGTGTGCTTTGCTTGGGTTTTTCGGCAGGGAAACCATCCCGTCTTTGGTTGGGAGGTGATAATATGCAAATTTCATAGTAAGCCTTTCGATAACAGTCTTTGTAACCCGCTTGGAATCCAGTTGTAGAGCGGGTTTTTAGCATCTTTGGAGACATTACATTTTTCGGGGTTTACTGTGAAATTTTAGGATTGTGAAATTTGAATTAACCTTTAGAAACCCAGTCACCGTAATGAATTGCGCTACTACAAACGAAAAACTGTCCGAAAACGGATAAACTGCGTAAGCCTTATTCATAAAACCGCCCCTACCGGAGATTACATTTGCATCGAAATATACGTGATATGCGTAATCAACTGTCTCTTAATGATGACACAACAGATTTAGATGTTTTAAATGCCGTGTACCCAGAGGTAAAATTTATACACCTGAGACGTGCCAATATATTGAAACAAGCAATTTCATTTCTGAAGGGAAGAAGGACAGGGCATTATGCATATAAGGGGAATATGAACGAAGGTGCGTATGACAAATCTGAAATAACAGATTTCATAAGAAAGATAGCGATATCTGAAACTCATTGGGACGAATTTTTTAGCCGATGGAACATCAACCCATTCCGAATTTGTTACGAGTAGGACTTACGCAAAAGAGTTGACAT
>JAAXHD010000358.1:0-2431 GCA_012271015.1 Candidatus Poribacteria bacterium
TTTCAAGGGACATGTTCAACCCACCCTACGGGGGCGGTCCGTTTTTCTCCGAGTTCCGCCGATATGTGCCCCTTAAAAAAAATCTGGGGACCCTTGGAAACTCTACCTCAATGGAACACGAATTGTCCAAACTATAGTTATAAATTATAGTAAAACCTAAAAATAAATAGACATTCACCCCTTCCCTGGTAGGCGAGGTTAGAAACCTCGCCGGAGCGGAGTGTCTAATTAATTCTAAACTTTACTATAAATGTGATTCTAAAACTAAGTCTAATCAGGTGTAACTTGAAAATTTGTTTTATTTTATACGAATTCACAGGAGAAAACAACAATTTTTCTCATTCATATCCGTTTACCCTTCGCTGTAGCAATGAACCTTGATCGACTTCACATTTTATGTTATACTTTGAAAAAGATAGGAGGCAAGCAGATGATCACTCGGGAAGACATCCAAGCAACTTGTGACCATATTGTCCGTAAAATCAACCGGAAAGGCAGACTTAGCACATGGAAACTACAGGACGAACAATTAATATTCCGAAACTGGAAATCTCCGATCAGGAACGTGCAGAAAACAAACTCACGCCAGAAAGCCTCGATGCAGGCGTACGTCTGTTACGCGAGGCAGGATTGGTCGTTATTGAAAGCGTTCTCCCACAGGACTGGATAGCAGAACTTGACATCGCTATGGAAACCGTGCTGAGCAATGAAGATAACGGTCATGAAGGTGAACACCCGATGCTGAAAATGCCGTTCATGGATCCACGCATCATTGATAACCCGTTCGCGATGCCGATTCTGAAAGCGGCAATGGGTGAGAAAGTGTACGCGTATCTGCCTTACGGTTGTAACTCAACGCGTCCCGGTAACGAAATTCAATGGATTCATCGAGATTCGGGACAACTCTTCCCAGAACTACCGTTTGCACTGCCGGTTTCAACGATTGTCGTTAACATTCCGCTTGTTGATTTCACAGTGGAAAACGGAGCGACAGAGGTGTGGCCCGGTTCACATCTCATTATTGATGATGAGGCAGTACGTAACTCCCCATACAACGTCTGTGAACCGGAACGCGCTGCAAATTACCCCTCATTTCAGTTAGAGATGCCTGCGGGTTCAGTCGTCGTGCGTGACATGCGGTGCTGGCACCGGGCAATGCCGAATCGGACAAAAAATACCGTCCGGCACATGCTTGCACTCGTCTATTTTCGACGGTTTCACCATGCCCCCGACGCACCCGGAATCTTTCGCACATCGATTCCAAAAGAGATATGGAACGACATGTCTGAGGAATCACAAGAGGTATATCGGTTCCAGACCCACGATTGAGGAGAAATATGAAACGAACACTGCTCATCCACCCCGACATGCCTGAGATTGACAGAGAACACGGTTTCTCGAATATCAACGGACCTTCACTCATTCGGGTGCCAGAATGGGTAAAAAATCCTCTGGGAAAATATTACCTCTACTTCGCACATCATCGCGGTGCGTATATCCGATTGGCTTATGCCGATGCAGTTGAAGGTCCCTACACCATCTATCGTCCCGGCGCGTTGCATCGGGACAATACAGTATTTCAAGGATGCGATCACATCGCTTCCCCGGATGTCCACATAGATGCGGAAAATCGACGATTCTTCATGTATTTTCACGGAAATTATGGTGGGGGACAGGCAACCTGCTGGGCGACCTCCACTGACGGCGTGAATTATACTGCTTCGGATACACTGGATAAACGAAACGGTGCCTATTTTCGGGTCTTTTGGTGGAAGGGACATCCCTACGCGACACACCACGGCTGGATAAGTCGTGCGGAAACACCGGAATGGACAGCAGGCTTCATTCAACGAGATACACCGCTCTTTCCACGTAAATCGGACAAGGACAACACAGGTTTTCCGCGTCACACAGCAAACCTTCTTGAAGGGGATACCCTGACTGTTTATTATTCGTTGTACGGAGATAGTCCAGAACGCATCCGTAAAAGCACCGTGCAATTGACAGATGATTGGAACGATTGGACCCCATCTGAACCAATAGAGGTTATCGCGCCAAAATACGATTTTGAGGGTGTGAATCTACCGATGAGACCCTCGACCGGTGGGTTAGATCGGGAACAGGTGCATGAACTACGCGATCCAGAAATCTATTGTGAGGATGGAAAAACATGGCTTCTCTATTCGGTCGCAGGCGAACAGGGTATTGCCATTATGCGCTTATGATGAGAGTTAATGTCGATTGGATAACGGCGAATATGAAGTATTATTCGATGAGTAATTGCTTCAACGGATAACTGAGGTACTCAAGCCTCTGCCATTACGATCGATGATCTCGTGACAAGAAAAACTGAAAAAAGAGGGCGTATGAAAAAATTAAACACTCGCAACTATCGACGCCATGACCGAATGCCGGGACAGACATTGAAAAA
>JAAXHD010000358.1:2494-12848 GCA_012271015.1 Candidatus Poribacteria bacterium
CCAAGAATACACGCACCTGAAAACACTCCACATCCGTGATTATCCCAGACATGGTGCAGACATACATTCGATTGCGTTTTCACCTGATAATCAGAGACTTGCAGCCGCTGCGAGTAAAAGCATTCATATCTTGGAGGTCAAAACGGGTGAACACCTCTCGGCTCTGAAAACCCAACCGAGATGGGCCGGACGCGTAGCGTTCTCGCCTGACGGAAAAATGATCGCAAGTGTTTCAAGTCAGGTTTCCCAATCACACCGCGTACAGAATTTGAGGGATTTGCGGGATATTTTATTTCTGGCTCATCGTAAGAAACAGGACCGCTTGTCGGGATTTCATCGAGCACTTTTTACCGATTATACCCTTGAAATACGGGACATCAAAACGGGCAAAAAACGATTGACCTTCCCTGCAGAAACGTTACCGCTGAAGGCACTGGACTTCTCACCCGATGGCCGAAAACTTCTCCTCACGACTCTGGCCTGCACTTTAGAGGTATATGAAGCAATAACAGGTAAGCATTTACAACACAGCCGCCCTGTCCGCGCACACAACGCTATAGAGAATACCTATGCAGTCGCCACATTTGCTTTTTCACCCGATGGTAAAATTTTTGCCAGTGGTGGACGCAACAATCTCCTACGCCCGGGCTACGTCGCCGACGCGGAGATTCAATTGTGGAATATTGACACGGGGTTGCCACTTCAAATTCTCAGAAGCCCTGGGGGACGCATTCGGCTGCTCGCTTTTTCTCCGGATAGCAAAATACTCGCAAGTGCTTGTGGGCGTGACTTCCGCGGGTGGCTTCATCCTGATTACCCAAATAAAATATACATCTGGGATGTCGAAAATCACAGACTACTCTCTGTTATTCATACAGGTGAGGTAGGAGAGAGAAGTATACGGGCCTTGAGATTTGCTCCGGATAATAAGACCCTCGCCAGTGGACACATAGACGGCAGGATCCATCTCTGGAATATAACGGGAGAAACAAAAATCAAATGAACCCTTGCGATTTTCGCAACCTCAGCAATAAGGGTGATTAAGATGGCAACATTCACAAGAATCCTGAAGTAACTCGTCTATCTCAGCATCTTCATCACCGAAAACCTTTTCACAACAGAGAATTTAACAATTCATTCCAATAGCGTAAATGGATTTCTTTAATATCTGTGCTCTGCTTAAAGTCCAACTGAAGGTTTCTTGAGTAGCAATCTAAAAACAGTTTGGGATTACTCAATAATCGTAGGTAATATTTTAGTGAAGGAAGGATGCCGTTAACAATCACTTCGCAACCATGCTGTCTGAGGATTTCCTGAACTAATCGTTCTACTGCTCCTGCATCATCAACATTTGGAGATATTTTTTCGGATCAGCCCGGTTTTCCTGAATATCATGGAGAATTTGAAGAAAAGCTTCCTTCACTGCTCTGTCAAGAATCTTCCCTGGGTATTCTAAAGTATATGGGTGAACTTGTTCAAGAGAACGAGTCAGCCATCCACTCCCGCCTTTCATTGCAAATCTTTGGAACTTGTCTCGGATAAAAGGTGTCACGTGCCGAGTATCAAGCCTCTTCCTGAATAACCATCTTGGAGTTCTTTCTTATGATAGCGAATATCCTGGGTTGGTGTTTCGATCTTTTTGGTAAGAGATGTAATTAGGACTGCCAGAACCGCTTTTTGGGATTCCGCTTTTTCGGTGATTGTTGAAATCCAATTTTTCTGCAAACTTATAAGCTTCTTCCAAAATTGTGCGGCCCTTGTTCATCATTTATCCTCAAATAGGCGTAGCGAGACATCTGGTGTCTCTGAGACACGTCGTCGAGCATCTTCACAGTATTCAGCATTAATATCATAACCGATATAATGTCTACCCAATTTTTTACAGGCAACTGCGGTTGATCCGGAACCCATAAACGGATCCAGAACTAATGCGCCAGTCGGTGTGAGAAGGTGTAAGAACTCTTCCACGACTTCCACTGGATAGATCGCAGGATGTTTATTTCCTTTGACGGGCGCAACTGATGTTTCAATCACATCTCGCTTGAGTCTATTACCGTGCATCCGAATGATTGTGAACCCTTTATTTTTTAATTGCAGTGTGCGTCCACCTATCTGACCTCCGAACGGCTCCGCGTGAATGCCGCGAATTTTCATCCGGAAACTATACGTCTGTCCTTGGAGCACCTCTTGGATAACTTCTGTAAGTTCGCGACGCGCAGCAGTTTTCTCCGCTTCAGATAGATCAGATTCTGCGATAAGTTCAAAATATCGCTGTCCAACCTTAGAACTAACTTTCTTCTTTGATTGTTTCGGGACACGCTCCTCCGCCAAGAAGGCGTTGAGATCGTAGAAATAGCTGTCTGACTTGACAAAATGGAAGAATGACTCTGTGCTACTAACGAGGCGGCACCGAAACTGACGGGGAGTCGGATTTCGTTTAACCCACGTGATTTCGTTCACGAGTTTTACTAATCCTGTCTTTGTCGCGGCAATCGCAAACCGGTAGGGAACAAGAAGCAGGTTGCTATCCTCGTATTTATCACCTATATTGAAGACGATACTACCGTCATCTCTAACGACGCGAACGCATTCGTGGAAGAGACGCAGTAGTGTATCAATATATTCATCGGCATCTTTTTCATTACCCATACCACCGCCATAGTCACGCTGTTGAAAATAGGGGGGAGACGTAATTACCAAATGAATACTGCAATCCGGTAATTTCTGAATGAGTTCAAGGTTATCGCCGCACAGAATTTGGTCAATTGGGGGGGGATTCATCAGCATTCTGGGCGTTTTCAGGTATGTATTGCATATCTTATTGTTAATCCTCATTGACGTTTTTCAATGAGTCTTCCGACAAAAAAAACCAAAACGCCGAGCGTCAGGAAGCCCATCTCGACACCCATTGCTTTGGATTCACTGTAGCCATACGGATTGAAACAGCCTAAGTAGAGTCCCGCGCCTAAGCAGGCTATGCCCATCAGTTCCAAAGTTTTACCGATATAATACACGAATTCTCCACTGCTATTAGTGGTAGTTTATTTTTCAGTAGGGCAAGGTTTTTACGCCGCGCCCTACGGTTGCCAACTAATAGAGACTTTTGATGCGTCCCCATGAAATTAATTTTTGTTGCCGAGTTGGTTCGATTCTCGCAGTGAAAACGAGATCGGGCAAGTGATCGTTTTCTTCAGTGTAACCTTCTGGAGCCCAAGCGATTTTATGCTGGAGGTGACCACTATCGACATCATTATAGGCGATAAAGAACCCGATACTGTTTCCCTTCCTTGCGAGATTATCAAGACGAAAACTTAACTCACACGTCTGTCCGCCGTTTCCCCATGCGACTCGCGTCAACGGTGATTTTAGCGTGCCCATTTCTTTCTCAATCGGGATCTGAAACCGGTAGAGGTCTTCCATGCGTCCCGAGTGGTGTGGGTCCACGTAAACAATAAGATGATCCTCACGAAGCACCTTCTTTTGGCGGTTTTCCAGCTGATCATCTACTAATTTAATAGCGACGTAAAGAAAACCGTTTCGCCAAACCGCCCCGAAGGTTCCTGTAAAATCGGGAGATTCGCGCCAGCGATTCCCACTCATTAAATCTTGTTCCAGTTTCCCGAGAATCGCCCTGTCCCAGACTGGATCATCAAGATATCCATCTACGATAGGTGCAATAGGTGCGAGTTCAGCATTATATTGAAAATTTTGAAGATTCCTACCTGTGACGTGTCCTAATGCTTGAGACACCATAACCAACAGGAGGATAATTATCGCAAATATCTGTTTGTTAAAATTCATAAACTCCCCCTTTCCAGGATAACCTGTAGGATTGGATTTTATAAACGTACCAACGCGGATCTAAACATTTTGTTGCACCTATTTCTTATTTCTTCACTATTATCATAGTATACCTTAAACAGAATTATTTATCCAATTAAAATTGGCAGGAACAGATTTGAGATGTGGAAATAGGCGATTTTTTTAAAATCAGTTGAAATTTGGAAAAAAATCTGTTATACTTTTAAACTAAGCACATTTTGAAATCAATTTTTTGTCAGCGCTCCGAAATTAACAGAGAGGCAATTGGTTGTGAATAAAAGTACAAGAAGCATGGTGATTTGGTGGGTAGTTGTTGCTGGACTCGTCGTCCTTGGCATTTATCAACTATTCAACCGCAGAGATCCGGTTTATCAACTCGCGACCTCTGATTTTCATCAATACATAACGCGCGGTTCATCCCTATTCGAAGGATATCTGGTTTTAGATGAAGAATGGGTTGAAGGACAGTTTAATAAAAATAGACTTAATGAAATTCGCGCTGAGATTCTGGAAAGCGTAGATTTTGAAGAGCAGGAAACCCATCTTCCGCCAAAATGGCAAGGTGAATTTAGAGCAAGTCGCGATGCGATCGATGATTATGACATCCAAGCGAAACTTGACGAGCACGAAATTAACTATAACGTCAAGCCACCTTCTAAGTTCCCGCAAGGTTTACTTATTTTCGGGACAACCGTTGTACCGCTACTTATTTTCTTAGGCTTGATGATTTTCCTGTCGCGTCAGATGCAAGGAAGCGGGAATCGAGCCATATCTTTTGGCAAAAGCCGTGCCAGACTCCACTCTGAAAACCAAACGAAAGTGACATTTGAAGATGTCGCCGGTGTCGATGAAGCAAAGGAAGCACTTGAAGAAGTTATTGAATTTCTAAAGGCACCGAAAAAGTTCGAACGACTTGGAGGTAAAATCCCCAAGGGGGTCCTCCTTATGGGACCTCCGGGGACCGGTAAAACAATGCTTGCCCAAGCTGTTGCAGGTGAAGCGGACGTTCCATTCTATAGTATCAGCGGTTCCGACTTCGTCGAGATGTTTGTCGGCGTAGGGGCATCCCGTGTCCGAGATCTGTTTGAAACCGGCAAAAAGAACGCCCCCTGTATCATTTTTATTGATGAGTTGGATGCTGTCGGTAGACACCGTGGTGCAGGTATCGGCGGTGGACATGATGAACGTGAGCAAACCTTAAACCAGCTCCTCGTTGAGATGCAGGGTTTTGAGGCATCCGAAGGTGTGATACTCATCGCCGCGACGAACCGTCCTGATGTTTTAGATCCCGCTCTCCTTCGTCCGGGTCGATTCGACCGGCAGATTGTTGTTGACTTACCGGATGTTCGCGGTAGAGAAGCAATACTCAAGGTACATACAAAAACCCCCTATAAGCTCGCTGAGAACGTTAATTTGGAAATCTTAGCGAAGGCAACACCAGGGTTCTCTGGGGCAGACCTTGAGAATATGGCAAACGAAGCCGCCCTACTTGCCGCACGATGCGACAAAGAAGAAATCGACATGATGTGCTTTGACGAAGCCAAAGACCGCGTCCTTATGGGACCCGAACGGCGTAGCCTTGTCATTAGCGATGAAGAGAGAACTGTTACGGCTTATCACGAAGCAGGGCATGCCCTTATGTTACACTTCGTCCCAGAAAGTGACCCAAACTACAAGTGCACTATTGTTCCACGCGGGAGAGCCCTCGGTGTAACAGCGAAACTCCCTCTCGAAGAACGGCATAATATGAGCAAAAAACGTCTACTCGCCCATATTATTTTTGCCCTCGGAGGCAGAGTTGCCGAAGAAATTATATTTGGCGAACAAACTACCGGCGCACAAAACGATTTTGAGCAAGCGACAAGCCTCGCACGTCGAATGGTCACACAGTGGGGTATGAGCCACATGGGACCTCTCACCTACGGTAGACGCGACGAACAGGTCTTTCTTGGTAAAGAATTAAGTGTTCATCAGGATTATAGCGAAAAAACTGCCATTGAAATCGACAAGGCGGTCCATGATATTGTAACAGAGTGCTATAGTAAGGCACGAGAAATCTTGGAGACGAATCTTGAAGGCTTAAAGTTACTCGCCGACGCACTCTTAGAACGGGAAACGCTTGTTACCGAAGAGATTGATGAAATTCTCGGACCCCGGCCACAACTCCCCGCGAAACCAATCGTATGAACTGTCGTGGCAAATCGCTCACTTTAGGTCTACAGACACATATAATGGGCATCTTGAACGTCACCCCCGATTCGTTTTCTGATGGAGGGTGCTACCTTGATGTCGAACGGGCGGTCGCACATGCCGAACGGATGGTAGCAGAAGGTGCGACCCTCATTGATATTGGAGGAGAATCATCCCGCCCCGGGGCATCCCCGGTGTCCATCAGTGAGGAATTGGCGCGAATCCTACCCGTCATTCGTGCTATTGTTGACACCGTTGATGTCCTTCTTTCCGTTGACACATATAAAGCTGAAGTCGCTCGGCGCGCACTCGCAGCCGGTGCACATCTTATCAATGACATCACAGCATTGCACGGGGACACGGCAATGGCAGCCGTTGTATCAGAAATGGAAGCGGGACTGATTCTGATGCACATGAAGGGCACACCCCGCACGATGCAACAAGCACCTGAGTATGACGATGTCGTTAGCGAGATCTGTGATTCGCTTCAGAAGAGCGTCGAGACTGCCGAATCCCAAGGTATTACCGCCGATCGCATCATTATTGATCCAGGGATCGGATTTGGCAAAACGATGAAGCATAACCTTGAAATCCTAAAACGCTTTACGGAATTCCGCGGGTTAAACAAACCTCTGCTCATTGGGACTTCACGGAAATCATTTATCGGTAACATTTTAAACCTCCCTGTAACGGAGCGTATTGAAGGAACAACCGCCACAGTGTGCTGGGCTATCGCCCATGGCGCGGACATTGTGCGAGTCCATGATGTCAAAGCAAACGTTCGTGCTGCCCGAATGACAGATGCTTTTTATAGATAAACCGATGCACCAGCAAAAAATTCAGGGAATCGGCATTGATATTGTTGAAGTTGAACGGATCCGAGATGCCTCCCGTCGATGGGGCTCACGGTTTGAACAACGGGTGTACACACAGCAAGAACTCGCTTATTGCGGAGATACACCATCTCGCTACTGGCGGCTTGCGGCGCGATTTGCCGCGAAAGAAGCGACGCTCAAGGCTCTCGGCACAGGTTTGACGACAGGTATGTGCTGGCAAGATGTCGAAATTCGGGCGAATACTATTGGGAAACCGGAACTTATTCTACACGGCGAAGTCCAGCGCTATGCACAGGAACACAATATTAACGCATCATTCGTCTCCATATCCCATACAAATGACTATGCTGTGGCACAAGTTACACTCTGTTCCATTTGATTCGGTTTACGCTCGCACTCGATTTCTGCATGCTTAAATCTAAAGGTAAGGCTCTACGGTGCCCCTCTTTCGCGTGAGGTAAAAATGAAATACGTCCAAAATTGTGGTGCGACTCTCCTGTCCTGTATGGTAATCGTCTTCTCTGTTATGAGTAGCACTCCCTCAATAGCAAATACAAGAGCATCTGCCGATGGATTCCTGAAACAGTTGCTTGGTGCCGAACATTACGGAATGGGAGGGAGTTTCGTTGGCGCAACCCGCGGTGCCAATGCCTTAGGGAGCAATCCTGCCGGTATGAGTGAAATAGTGGGAAACCGATTCGTTATTCACGCGACCCGTTTCCCACGCACTGTCGCCCTGATTTCCAAACCGAACTCAGATGCTAATTATGAGGATTATAGTCGGTACGAGCAACACTCGTCCGGTGTCGAGACTTTAAATTGGGCATTTCCAATGGGCAAATTCGGCACGCTTGGATTGGCACTTGCTTTTGAACAAGCCGGGGCGTTTCGTCGAGTAAACTCTCTTGGAAAGGCTCTTAACAGTTTTCCCGAAAATAACCTCGCACTCGGTCTCAGCTACGGGGTAAATCTATTCGGGGGCACAGTTGTGGGTGTTGATACGAAATGGCTTCGATCCAAGGCAGCCGGTATTGATGGCAACGAAGATCTTGGGCACGGATATGCCTATAATGTCGGCGTTATCCAGCAGATCGGAGACACGTTTCAGATGGGTGCTGTTGTTCAAAATTTGAGTAATGGACTTTCCTTTTCTGATCCATCTATTCCGGATACAATGGAACGCTCAGTTGTAACCGGTATCGCATACCAACGCGAAATATCTGATGTGGCTTTGAGATTCGGTTTAGACGCGCACCCGCCTTTCCGAGATGGTATACGAATGAATATTGGGGCTGAAGCGTGGTATCGCCACCGAATCGGGATTAGAATTGGGTACCTTAGAGACACACAAAAGCGGTACACATCGGTTTTTCTCTTGCAAAACGGTTCATTTGAAACGGAAGAACGGCTCTGGATAGCAGAAGGTGTCTGCTTTGGGATCGGATTCAGATTCGGAAGCATCATCCTCAATGCCGCATATACACCCCAATTCGCACCAGTTGTGGTAGATGAAGAACGTATCCATATCGTGCAAGGGAACGCTGTGTATGCTTTTTCAATCGGGCAAACCTTTTAGCAATCAGGACTATAATTATTCGGTAGGGGCCATCAAGTTTAATAGTAGGAGGCTCACGATGAAAAACATTGAGATAAAGTACACAACAACACATGAATGGATTGAATTTCTCAATTCCAAAGAGTGTAATGTTGGGATCACCGAACGGATTCAGGAAGTCTACAGCAGTGTCATTTTTATAGAATTGCCAATTCTCGGTGAATATGAACAGGGCGAAATTATTGGACGCGTTGAAACATCAGACGGGCGGAACTTCTATATTTATGCCCCTGTAACAGGTGAAGTTTACGAAATCAACGCCGCGCTAGAAGATGATATTGAACTCCTCAACCGTTTTCCTGAAGGAGATGGATGGATTTGTAAATTCCGGCTTGAGAACCCAAATGAAGTGGACACGCTCCTCAGCCGACGAGAATACGAGGCACATGAAGAGGAAGAACTCAACGAAGATGAGTACTTGCCAGAAACGAATTTTTACGATAATATTGAGGACTATTGAGTCCAGGTTCGTCTCATTTGTACACGGCTTTCTGTCCTATACGGGTCCTGTTACGCTATCGCAGAAGTAATAAAAATACGCCGAACAATGCTCAACTTCGGCACCGGCAGAACAGCCTCAATCTGGTAACCAAGGTCGATCAGTGTACTACTGAGATCCCGAAGATCGATGAACGCTGCCTTCGGGGCACATGTCCGTAAATTTGATAAAATCTCTATTTCTTGCGAGCTATCCTTGACGAGATTAATGCCGTAGGGCAGATCTGTCGCAATAGCATTATACTGTCCATCAATTTTTCTCGCATCACCCAGGGCTACGTTTGCTGAGAGCCCGAAATGCTGCAGATTCTTCGTCGTGGCACCTACCATGCGTGGATTGACATCGTAACCAACTGCCTGGATACCGCTATGGGCAGCAGACATCACAATGGTACCGGTTCCACAGCACGGGTCAAGCAGACGATCCCCTGGACATGCCACTAGATTGACGAGCACACGCGCAAGTCGAGCCGGTAGCGAACTTGATGTTACATGAGGGCGTCGGTTATGGGCAAGCCAGACATTATCAGACTCGGAAAGGAGTCGACCGAACCACATCTTATCAGTCGTCACAACCGTTAGAAAAGTCGTCCGCGGCTGACACAGATTCGCACTACCATCAATGACCTTACCAACGTCCCGCGCGAGTGTCATAGAATTTACTTTCAGATTGCGGGGCTTTTTTACGACAGAAACCCGAAATTCGTCGGCATGTAAACCTATAGACCTGATGTTCGAGCAGAGCTCAGTGAGACGGGTTGTTTCAAAAAGAATTTCGCTGCAACTTTTTAGATAAGCACCTCGACGTACATCAACGCACCGATCTGAGAGCACTATACCATCCTTATTTGGCGCAGAGCCCGTCAAGGCAACGCATTCTGCACTCACTAACTCCGTAAGTCCATGTGGAGTCGCTGTGAGATAAAGGTATTTAGATATTGATTTTAAGCGCATATGCTTTCTAACAGAATTCTGCGTCCTCGCGTGTTGGTGTCGTTCACAAGTCTGTGTCTTGATTTATAAATTAAAGATGCGTCCGATCCATTTGATTATACTACTACTTGAATAAAACCACAATCCGATATCATAAAGGAAGACTATGCCACAGACAGAAAAAATTCGGATTGGGCACAGCCCAGACTCCGACGATGCTTTTATGTTCTATGCTCTCGCCAAGGGGTTAATTCCGACGGACCCCTATGAGATTGTTCATGTCATTGAAGATATTGAAACGCTTAATCAACGCGCACTTGCCGCCGAACTTGAGGTCACGGCAATCTCTGTTCACGCCTACGCTTACGTCGCAAAGGATTATGTGTTTATGCCGTGTGGCGCGAGTATCGGCGATCAGTACGGGCCCCTTGTTGTTTCCAAGACACCGATAGACACACTC
>JAAXHD010000358.1:12902-55300 GCA_012271015.1 Candidatus Poribacteria bacterium
GACGCTGGACTCATTATCCATGAAGGACAATTAACTTACGCACGGGAAGGGCTTCACAAAGTCATTGATTTGGGTGAGTGGTGGTATGAGGAAACAGGGCTCCCGTTACCTCTCGGTGCGAATGTAATTCGTCGTAATCTCGGTACTGAAAGAATTCGCAAGATCACAGCATTACTCAAACAGAGCATCCAGTACTCGCTTGAACATCGAGAACGTGGGTTAGAGTATGCAATGACTTACGCACGCGACATGGAAACTTCGCTCGCAGATAAATTTGTTGGAATGTACGTCAATGACTATACGCTTGATTACGGGGAAAAAGGTAGAGCAGGGGTACAAGAATTGCTCCACCGTGGTAGCACAACTGGGATTATTCCGCACCGTGTAGATGCTGATTTCGTCTCGCTTGAATAGTCTGTTCTGCCGTTCTCTCAAGGTGAGGTGTCCACACCTCACCCTTTTGGTATATCTACGAATGTCATGGATGCAAAACGCCGCAGATATTTCCACTTAGAAAATGCTGACGGTAAGAGACTCGCCTATGGAATTCTCTATGATGAAGGAAACGTACAACTTCTCTGGCGAGACGATTATGGTCATACAGCAGAACAGTACGCATCTGTCAATCTGGTATTAGATTTGGTCCCGGGGATCTCTGTGTTGCGCCTTGAAGATGATGAGGCGGAAAACAATGGGGATTAGAAAAGCGATTAGAAATATCAAGACCCCGAGGTTTTAGCATTAACGAAGCCGCTGATCCGCCAATTTGATAATTTTTCCATTCTCTTGCGCAACATACATATAGCCGAGCCCGTCTAACACGATCCCTTCCTGCTCGTCCCCGGGTAAGAGGTATTGTCTTAAAACAGTACCTTCCCGTTTGAGTTCCACCAAAAGGTTTGTTGTATCGCTAATTAATACCAGAAAATCGCCCTGAGCATCGTAAGCCAAGCCTGAAATGTCAATGAAGTTCATTTTGTAAGCACTGATGATTGCACCGTCTGCCTGTTTTGCTGTTGTAGAACGCAGCGGCACAACAACCTCGCATACCACCGAGGGTTCATCTTTCGCTTTGAGACTGAAGGATTGGTTGCCGACCCAAAAAGTACCACCCTCTGGATGTGAGGTATCTGGAACAAAAGCGATCGCTTCAATGCCCATCCCCCCTTTCTTCAGGAGATTTTCACCTTTAAAATTTCTACCGATCCTGAATTCCCTTTGAAGGGCGAGATTTTCTGGGTCAAGCTCCAAGATCATTTCGTCGTCTTCTACAGCCGCATAGATCAAGCCCGTACTCGGGTCCATAGTAATCCCTTCAATGTCCCGCCCGTTCAATCCTTTTGACTGAATGAGTCTACCTTCCAAACTTACTTCATGGACACTGCCTGAGTCGTCAGCAAGAAACAGACTCCGGCGCATCGGATGGTAGGTAATACCAGAAGGTTCCGCTATTTGCCTTTGTGTTATATTCCCGATCCAATTATACGGAAGCGCGATTGGACGTGACGCTGCCGTTTCTTTCATCGCCGATTGCTCCATTTGGACCAGAAAATATACTAACGCGATACTTATAATTGTGATCGAAAAAATCAGAAGCACTCTTTTGTAAGACATCATATCTCCTCCATCTCACATTCTAAAGAGTTCTTTCCAAAGCTCTTCTCTATACTTTATCATATTCTTCCCAAAGATTCAACAAAAATAAACCGACCTGTTGATTGTAGATTTTGTTGTAAGTGTTAGAAAATAATTAACGCATCTTGACATCCAGCAGAATTTTCGTTATAATGTGAATACGGATTGCGTAAGTATTCAGGCAACCAATTGAGCAAGACAGAGAAGTTCTCAATTGCGCATTGAGATTACTGGCAGGAAATTCTTGATGTTTTCCCTTGACAAACTGTTTCTGCTAATGGTATTTTAATATCACTTGCAATTTCGTTTGTAGGTTACGCCTGATACAAGGAGCGGGTTATGACCAACATGCCGAGGCTCGTCGTTGAAGTCTTTGAACATGTGAATTTTCATGGACGCAAGGTTACGCTTGTTGAATCGATTCCAAACACCGGAGAGATTGGCGCACAAGATATTATCTCTTCGATTAAAATCTACAAGGGACCCGGGTTTAACGCGTCACCCAACTATAAAGCCATCTTTCATGAGCATGATAACTATAAGGGACGTCGGCTGGTACTTGCTCCAGGCTTCTATCCAAACATCCATGACATCCCTTACAACTTCGGGGATGCGATTACATCTATCAGTTTTAGTCCATCAGCGCATCCAACACCACCGGAGTACGGAGCAGTCCCGGTCATCATCGAGGTGTTCCGTGACGTAGATTATAGCGGTCAACGGAGCGTTATTATGCGCGATGTCAGTTCGATGTTCGATATTGGCATGAATGATACTGTCTCGTCAATCCGAATCCAGCGCGGTCCGAGTTTCCCGTTCAGCGGATGTCATATTATTTTCTACGAGCACGTTAACTTTGAAGGACGCCGGTTGAACCTAAGCTTAAGTTCACAAGAATTCCAGTTGGCACTTCGGAACCTCAGAGCACTTCCACATTCGCAATCATTTTCAGATATTATTTCTTCCATAAAAATTGTGCCGTTGGGTGTATTCCGTGTGCTGATTGTTGTCGGTGACAATTCGACAGGCGAGCCAGCAATATTGGAGTCCCTCACCTCTGTTGAAGGATTAGAATTCCAATTCACGACCATCCATATCAATGACAATCCTGACAATCGGGGGGATCCCAACAATGCCGTCAAACTCTCAAGTATTACGCTTTCAGAATACGACATCATCTGGTTCACTTGGTTCGCGACCGGGCATGACGGCGAATACTTCGTTGAAGATGCCGATCAGGCAATTCAGGATTTTGTTCGCAAGGGCGGGATTGTTTGGGCTTCTGCTATGGACAATAACATTACCCCCCCTGATGGTGTCCATACGACTGAGCCTGCCTGGCGTGGCGACTGGTTGCCAGTGAATCGGCACCCGATTCGCGTGATTAATTCCAACGATGGAAACGTCAGAATTACCGATGACGGTGAAAAAACAGGTATGTTTACCTGGCCCCATAAGGTGAACGTGGATACGCTCGTAACCGACGATCATTGGGTGACAAACGACGGAAGTTACCGAAGATTGGCTGTCAGAGAGGATAACGGAGATCCCATCAGTGTGCAATTACAATGGGGAGACGGATATTATGTCGCTTTTGCAGTGGATACCCGTGATGCATATCGGACGACTATAGCGAAACCTCTCGTTGAGAATGCTCTCTGTTACTTAGCAAATCTGGCATGGCAGACTTCTCCACGCCAACCCCTCAAAGGGCGATACCGGACGAACCTCAGCAGCGAGACCATTTTCCGGTAAAATTTTAAGCGTGTCTTAAAAGAAAAAGAAATGCAATTAAAATCGGGCAAATTCCTATCTCGGTTAGAATTAACCAGACACCGCGGGGTACCACCCGTTACAGGGGACGGGGAATGTAATAGAACGATGCCCAGATTCTAATAGTTAGAAAATCATTCTATAGGAGACTTGAATGCGATTCATTGCTGCTATCGTTTTCTTAATTGCTGTAGCAATCGCTGTTGGTTGGTTTGCCTATCAAAACCTCGACCGTTTCGGGCAGAACCAAGTAATACGGTGGTTAACAGTTATTCTCTTCGTATTATTTGCAAGTCTGGCTACATTTGCCGCTACAGTCATCCGCTACCGGATACCGAAAGCCGATGTCGCTCTCGTGCGAACAGGTGGTGCAAGAGAGAAAATCCGTATCACTGGCGGTCTCTGGGTTAACACCATCATCCACGAAATCAAAGAGATCTCCCTCAACACGATGCGAATTGAGGTTATCCGAGAAGGTCCAGAGGCACTGATCACTTACGACTTTAACCGCGGTGATGTCGAAGTTGTTTTTTACCTTAAAGTTGAGCCTGAAGAGACCGATATCTTACGCGCCGCACAAGCACTCGGTGATAAGTCTATGACTCCGGAAACCGTCCGCGAATTAATTGAACCCAAACTCGAAGGGGCATTGCGAAGTGTTGCAGCCGAAAGTGATATCCAAGATCTCCTCCAGAAACGTCAAGAGTTTGCTGACAAGGTGCAATCCGCATGCGGTGAGGATCTCGAAATCCAAAACGGATTAACTCTTGAAACCGTATCTATTATTCGAGTAGATCAGACCCCCGTTGAAACGCTTGATGCCGAAAACCGATTTGATGCTGTCGGTATCCGTGAAATCACCGAAATTACAGCTGAACAGGAACGAGAAAAAGAACGGATTGTTCAGGAAAAAGAAGTTGCAATTGTTCAGATTGAGGTCGATGCCCGGATACAGAAACTTGAAGCTGAACAACAACAGGCATGGGCAGAATCCGATCAGCAGAAGAATATTGCTATCTATGCCGCCGAACGAGAAGCGGAGACCCTCAAATTCCAATTTGAGATGGAACAGGGTGTGCAAGAACGTGAATACGAAATGAAGCAAGAGGTCGAGCGCGCACGTATCAGACAGGAACAGGTCATCCAAGAACGCGAAATCGAGATGAACCGGGACATCGAAGTCGCCCGCGTCCAGCAGGAACAGATTGTCGCCGAACGTGAAATCGAGAAGAACCTTATCGTCGAAACACAACAGATTGAGCAATCCAAAGTTGTACAGCTCGCCGAAATTGAGCAACATCTCGTCGTACAAATGCAGAGAATTGCACAGGAGCAGGCAATCACTGTTCGTGAAATAGAGAAAGTATTGACGGTAGAGAAAGCACGCATTGCCCAAGAAGAGGGAGTCGCTTTACGAGGTATTGAGCGTGACTTGACAGTGCAGACAGCACAACTCGGTATGGAACAACAGGTCCAACAGCGTGAAATCGAGAAGAATCTCGTCGTTGAAACTGCACAGATTGACCAGATGCGTCAAGTCGAACTCGCCGAGATTGCCAAAGTATTAGCTGTAGAAATAACCCGGATCGCACAAGAACAGCAAGTAGAAACGAGAGACATTGAAAAACAACTCGCCGTAGAAAGAACTCGTATTGCCCAAGAAGAAGGGGTCTCCTTGCGGGACATTGAGCGCGATTTAACAGTCCAAACGGAACGCTTCAGTCAGGAACAACAAGTTCAACAGCGCGAAATTGAGAAGAATCTCGTCATCGAAACCGCCCAAATCGATCAAGTACGACAGGTTTCACTCGCTGAGATTGCTAAGACCTTGACGGTGGAACAAACCCGCATCAATCAGGAATTGCAGGTTGCCATAACCGACGAGGATCGGAAAATCGATGTTGCGAATAAACAGCAGGTAACGGCACTCGCAGAGAAAGAGCAGTTAGTTGCGGAAGCTGAACGTATGGGCGCAGAAGTGAATGTGACGGCAACAGAACAGGTGAAAGAAGCCGAATGGCAGCGTGAGGTCGCAATCATTGGTGCTGAAGCACAAGCACAGCCGATTGAACGGCTTGCCGATGCCGTACTTGCCGAGGCACGTGCGAAAGCACAAGGCGAGATGGCAGAATATGAAGCTCGAAACGTTGCTGAACAACGCGTCCTCGTCCAAGAAGCAATTATGGAACTCATTGATGAATTCCCAGATATTGTCGAACAACTGATGCGACCTGTTGAGAAAATCGACAGCATCAAAATTTTGGATATGGGTAACAATGATGGACAAGGTGGGCTCAACCGCAGCAATATGGGGAGGCTCGCAAATGCATTGCTTGATACGGGGGCTATCTCCCCTATGCTTAAGGAATTGTTTAACTTCGCAGATGTAGACGCACAACAGATTACAGACAAAATTGCTGAATATCTATCTGACCTCGTCAACCGTCCGAGTTAATCCTCCTCATTGATTCCGTCTTTGGAAGAAATATGCGACATCAGCGATACCAAACCTCAAAGAGAAAGCCCAAACGCCAACGATGTCGAACCTGTCGCTCAGATAATGGCAAACGGATCTGTCCGGCACTCAGCGGTATGTTAATTTGCCCCGAATGTTGTAGAGCCAAACGTGCCAAGATCCCTGGATGTGATGAAAAATGCCGATATTACTCACCGCTCATCGTCTCAAGTAAAGCGCATAAAGCACCTGATTTTCCATTGCATCGGTGCTTAGTCAGTCGCTCTAAGGACACCGGTATGTTAATCGTGGTTGGTACACGAAAACGTCCAGATGGCAACCTGAAGGCGATGTTCCTACTCCTGGACCTCTGGAAGAAAGGCATTCGAGATTGTTTCTTTGACGCAAATCTTTCTGAGAAACAGTTTGAGAAAGTATCACAAAAGATTGCGAAGAACTATGATCTCATGGAACCTCCAGAACCGGATGAGGACGCACCTAAAGAACTCGTCCGTCTGCCAAAGGATACACTCGTTATTGAAGCAGATGCCGCAATCCATCTCGATAAGGGTGTGAGAATGGTTGCGCATGAAGAAGCCTCGGGGGGAAAAGCTATCGATAGTTTGAAAGGAGCGCGTGCGATACACGAAATTTATATCCCTAAAACCGGGAAGTGGTACCTCTGGGCACGTGCTTTCTTTGAATGGAGTAAAGATTCGTATTGGATCGGTATGGATGATGCCCTCGCAAAACCGTGGGATAGGGACGGGGGTCCTGGTGCCATCCGAATTTGTCCAGATCCTGATGATACCTCTAAATGGCACCGCTGGTTATGGAACACCGGACCGGACAGTATTGTAAACACCAAACAGGGTATCAATCCAGCTTTTTTCCAGATTAAACGGACAGGATACTATCGTCTCTGGTCAAAAGGCAGAGAAGCCGGTTCACGCTTGGATCAGATATTGCTTACCCGCACCCGAGATTTCAACGCGCAAACTGAGACGGGTGGGAAACCGCTCCCGATTAAGCAGGCACCGCACCCCTACGAACCCGCCTCTATCCATGAATGTCAAAAATTAATTCGCCATGCTGTCCAGATCGCGACCGCTGTTAACTCCGAAATACCCTGGGAATTTAAATACTGGCTTCAGGATATATGGGGAGATATTACGCAATTCCCAGAAACAGAAGGTTCGCTCTACAAATGCCCCAAATGTGCGGCAGATCTGCCGCGACAGGCAGTTGACCTCATGATACAACATGCCCAATCCGATGATATCCAGTTCTACATCCTGTGCCGGAAGTGCGGAGGAGAGTTTGATTAAGTCTGTCTTCGTTCTATATTGCCTCTCTTCGTCTATGCGGATAACCTTACAGAGATTGATTATTGGTATCATCGTCCTTGCCCTCTTTTCGCCTCTAAGCATCGCGGCACCGCCAAACCCCTACCTTTTTTTTACTAAGGATTCAGCAAGTGGTGAATTCGTGCCTAAAACGCCTCAAAGCAGAGAAGAATTTCTCGAAGCACTTGAAGAGTGTTGTCTCGCCAGAGAGCAAGGTATCTTGCAGTCGGATGGCATAGAATATGTTCTCGCTTTGAAAATAGATTTTGCTGACATGCCAGGGCGTAGAGCCGGAGCAGCGTTCGATAAATATCTTTTCGCAACGGAAGGTATTTCTCTCAAAACCTATTATCGTGAAAACTCTTATGGGCAGATGGATGTTCAGCCCGGTCCGATGGGTGGGGTTATTCCGAAAGGCAATACATGGTTCCGTGCCAAAAAATCGATGACCTATTACGGAGAAGGCAGAAGAATCCTTGAACGCTATCGGGAACTAGTTCGCGAAGCATGCGAAGCGGCGGATGCAATCGTAGACTTTTCGCAATATGACAGAGACAAGGACGGGATCGTTGATCATGTCTTTCTCATCCATTCAGGTAATGACCAAGCCTCCACAGGCATAATTGATGATATTCAGTCGCTTCTGGTCCCTTCTGTAGATGCCGTTCACGATGGCGTGCGCGTCAGTACCGCCGTTCTTGTAGCCGAGGAACCCGATTTTGAGCATCCGCGCTTAGGAATCTATTTCCACGAATTCTTCCACGATTTTGGCGCTCCCGATGTCTACGGATTTGACTTCCCAGATGCCCGCGACCATAAATGGGGATTGATGAGTCAATTTGGTCCCTATCAAGGTCCAGAGGAACTCGGGATCGGGAACGGTTTACATCCAAGCCATATTATGGGATACCTCAAATGGGATTTTGACGCGAGACCGCAAAATGGTCGTCTCGGTTGGATTCAACCCATCCAGATAACGCAAAACCAAAAGATTGATATACCCAGCTTCGAACTCGGACTCAAAACCAATAAACTTTTCAAAATCGATATTCATTCGTCAGCCACTCCCGTTCGTGGAGAAGCAACGGAATTTTTCCTCATAGAAAATCGGAACAAAATGTCAGGTGCGACTTTTGATACCTATCTACCCGAATCGGGTATTCTCATTTGGCATATTGACGAAACGAATCCGTATCCTCTCGGCACTTATGATGCCTCCCAACAGATTTGGCTTGAAGACCCAGCAGATCCCGAACATCGCGGCATCTATCTACAGGATGATGTTGAACTTATAGATGTGCGAACGGTAACTGATGGTGCCGCCTACTCCGCGGATGATGGACAGACGGCTTTTACACCCGGAACCGTGCCAAATAGTAACGCTAACGACGGCACTGTAACCGGTATTTCGATTACGAATATTGGACCGGAAGGCCCAACGATTCCTATCCTTGTGTCGTTTGGTGATACCTACGAACCAAACGACACGTTTGCGACTGCATTCCCGATTGCATACGCACATACCTATGAATCCTTCCTTTTCAACTTATCTGATACGCGCGATGTTTACGCATTAGAAGCAATTCGTGACATCACGATTTTAGTAACGTTGGCTGACATCCCGCCAGGTAAAAACTACCGCTTGTCTCTCCACGCCGCCACAGGTGAGCGGATCGCCACAGGAGAAAATGCAACTGACATCGGAGGACTGAAACTCATCTATCAACCCCATAAAACTGATACATACTATATTATCGTGGCATCAGATGGTGGATTCAGCAGTGTTGATTCTTACCGTTTGCGTGTAGAGCAACTTCAGGCAGGAGATTTCGCACTTGACGAGATAAAAGTATATCCCAATCCTTTCCTTATCGGCGATTCAGTAGTGATATTCGCCTACCGGTTGTCTGCTTCGCAGATTGCCGATAATATTAGCCTTGAGATCTTCATTCCCACGGGGGATCTTGTCTATAGTGAAACGCGAGAAACCGTGGGAACGCAAGGTAAATTTGAATGGCACGCAGTAACACACAACGGTATCTCCCTTGCCCCAGGCATTTATATCTATCGTATTTCTGCAATGCAGGCGGACGTGCTTGTCCAAGAAATCGGGAAGCTGAGCATTGTAAAATGATGACAACAAATTCTTCTCACATATTTCTTGACTAAAAATTGCAGTTATGCTATTCTAAAGCATAAAATCAGTTTTAGACGCACCACGTTTATCTCACTCTGGCTTTCTCAAAACCATCTGTAGACGCTCACGTCTGGATTTTTTGAGTAGCTCCGGAGTGGAACCGAAAAGCGAATTTGCCATTCTGAGAATGGTAACCAAGGAGGCAATATTATCAATGAAATGGTTGAATAAATTCACAGCACTCAATCTTGGGCTACTACTTGCCCTGACCGTTTGTGTTGCAGGTTGTGGAACAGCTCTCGGCAATTTGTCACCAATTCAACCCGTGCATAACATAGCGGCAGCATTGGAGTTACAGACCAAAAATCCGAATGAAGAGGTAGTTATCCCGGCTGTCCCTTCTGAGGCACTTGCGAAACCGGTGCTGGACAAACACGGCATAAGTACTGTTGGATTCCGAATTGGGAAAGCGCGTAATGCCAACATGGAAGCGTTAACTTACATCGTCGCATTCAACGAATATGCGCATGCCGAAGATCAGTGGGGTGAATTCCTCAGCGATTGGACGGATACCCAAGTTCAGATTGAAACAGGAACCGGTGAAGACAGGAAGATAGTGGATGTCATCATGATGTCTGACCATCCAGAATTGTTCGATGTCAATTCAAGACAGCCAATTCTAACGAAGACTGCGGATGGGATTACTGTTTCTATTGCATATTGGCGGCGGCCAGACCTTGACCGGAAGTATAATCGTGGAAATGCTTTTTCACCTTTTTATGAGACCGAAGCACTCCACCAAGGCGACAAAACAGATGTGTTTTACGTGAAGATTACTAACAATCGGAGCGAAAACATCATCTTTGATGTCAAAAAATGCCAAATCGTCGACCAAGACGAGAACCTCTATGGCGGTATGAATTATGATGATTTAAAGGAGCGTTTCACATACATGGCGCGCGCAACAGGCCTTTATGTCACAAATGGGCTTGAAACCGCACGGCGGATTCTTATTGAGAAACGGATGCCTATCGTAGAAAAGCAGGTGGGTACGCGCCGGACAGGGGTTCCCCCGGGTGAGAGTGCCGAAGGGTTCCTTCCATTCATACAAACAAAGTTGAACGCACTCGAACTGAGGGTTATACTACCGATTGAGAAGGCACCACCGCCAGGAGCGGCACAACGCTATCGAACGATAGAATTCGATTTCCCCTTTACACATGATAGAGGCATTCGCGTTGCACAGCCTTCACCAAGACGCTATTAATGATAGGAACGTTCGCACATCAAGATGCTCGTGGATCATATCCGCGGGCATCTTTTTTTATTCTTCGACAATCTCGCAGTTCGGTAGTGACTCTAAAAATTGTTTGCCGTAATTCGCCGTTCTAATCCGCGGGTCGAGAATCGCGACAATTCCGTTATCGGTCTGTGTACGGATGAGCCGTCCAAATCCCTGCTTTAAGCGCAATATCGCTTCCGGTAGACTAAATTCAAAAAACTCGTTCCCACCCTCTTCCTTAATCTGTTTCACGCGTGCTTCCATAACTGGATGTGTCGGAACTTCAAAGGGGAGTCTTGTAATGATCACATTACTGAGTGATGCGCCGCGAACGTCAACGCCTTCCCAGAAACTGGAGGTCCCAAATAGGACTGAATCTGTATCCTCACGAAATGCCTCAAGCATCGCCGTTCGCGAAAGTTCGCCTCCCTGTATGAAAGTATCAATCCCTATCTCCTCCAAATCAGGCGCGACAGCATCGTAAACTTCGTCCATCATTTTGTAACTTGTAAACAGGACAAACGCTTTACCATGGGTCAGTTTCAGGTAGTGTTTAATTTTCTCAATCGCCGCTGGTACAAACCCATGACTGTTCGGATGTGGCATATTACGGGGGATATGAATCTGGACTTGCCGTTTAAAGTCAAACGGCGAATGGACAAGAAGTTCACGACTCTCACTTATCCCCACCCGTTTCTTAAAGTAAGCGAAGTTACGATTTGTAGAAAGCGTAGCACTCGTCATCACAATGCTATTCTTTACTGTGAATAGGTGATCTTGTAACATTTGATTCACATTTGCGGGTGTGGCGTTGAGTAGGATGCGCGGTGTCCGTCCCCGCGTCGATATTTCAGCCCAATAAACGTAATCCGGATCGCTCTGCCGAATGATCATATCCAATTCGTCTCGAAGACGTCGGCAATAGTGTTGATGGGCTGTAATTTCCTGTTCATCATCGTCCGTCATAGCATCGTCTCGGAGACGTTTTAAGGTTTTTTCAATATCGGCGAGCGGAGTATCAAGCACATTTTTAACGAAATTGCTTCTATGGATACGTGGTGTCAGGTTGTTACTATTCCCCTCGCTACCGATTTCTTCTTGCATAGTTTCAATAATCGTTCTGAAGAGGGTATTTGCCTGCTCACGTGCTGTCTCGACTTGAGTTCTCAGTTGCCGTGAATCAAACCGTTTCGCTAAGCCGTCTTCACTCCGTTCATTGTACAGAGAATCCAAGAGCCATTTGACGCGAGTGTTGCTGAAGTCGATGCTGGCATGGTTCGTAGCTGTCGCTTCCAAGTGGTGCGCCTCATCAATGATGAGATAATCGTAATCAGGTAACACACTCATAGCCGCCTCACTATCCTTACGGATTGCGAGATCGCTAAAGAGTAAATGATGATTCACAATCAGCAGATCGGCGTTGTACATTTCTCTTCGGGCTTTGAAATAGAAACAAGTCTCGTAAGTCTCGCAATTACGCCCGAGACAATTATCCCTGTCAGAAACGACTTTATCCCAAACTTGTGGTTGAGGTTGCCAAGGCAGGTCAGACCTACTGCCATCTACTGTTCGATCCACCCACTCCTGAATCTCCGCGATTTCCTCCACCTCCTCACGCGTATCGAACAATCCTCGCTCATAATTCATCAAATTTTTCAGTCTTCTTCGCGAAAGGTAATTACGCCGTCCCTTCGCCAATACTACATTGAAATCGCGTGGAAGCACACGCTGAAGAAAAGGGATATCTTTCGTGACGAGTTGTTCCTGTAAGCTGATAGTATTCGTCGAGATAACGACCTTCTGCTCCGCCTTCAGAGCGAGAGAAATAGCCGGAATCAGATAAGCAAAACTTTTACCAACACCCGTCCCGGCTTCGACAATCAAGTGCTCAGATGCCGTAAAGGCACGAGCCACCTCATGTGCCATCTGTAATTGTTCTTGGCGGAATTCGTACGCTTCCAGCTGTTGAGAGATGAGACCACCGGGACTAAAGATTTCTCTGAGAGTGATGTTTTGTGGTTTTTGTGTCATTTTTTAATTATGTGAATCTGACCTGCGCTCCATTTCATTTCGCACAGGGTTTCGGTGGATTCTAAACACCTTTTCACACCTAACATAGGTTCTCTACTTCTCTGGAAACCATCGTAAAATGAAATTAAGTTTCCTTAAATGGCATAATTTGTCTTTGCTTTACATTTGGAACGATTTTCAAATTTAATAAATTAAAAATTTCTGAGTCTATTCCTATTTTCTGAGGTTAACAGTTATCCTCTCCGTGCCATGACTGCTTTTAACGTCAAGGATTAATTCCTCGGCATTTTGATTCGCCTGAAGAAGTGCCTCGAAAGTCCGCACATCCGTAATTGTGTGGTCATTAATCGCTATAATAAGTGCTCCGATTGGAATGCGCGCCTTGTATCCAGGTGCCTGTTCTTTTACCGTTTCAACAATAACACCGCGATCTTCATCAGTCAGGTACGTATATCTTTGAAAATCTCCTGCTTCCAACTTCCGAATTGCCAATCCAAGTTTCTTCCAAGATACAGACTCTATTTCAACAGATTGTCCCGCATATTCGGGTGGCATTTCTCCGATAGTCACATTGAATGTTCTCTCATGCCCCTGTCTTAGAACCCTGATGACGGACCGTTCACCGACTTGCGATTGCGCAACAAGCATTTGAAGCTCAACAAGTCTATCCACTCTGTCGCCATTGTATTCAAAAATAATATCATTGCGCCGCAAACCGCCAAGGTATGCCGGCGTATCTCTACCGATAGGTCTGACCCGAATACCCCCTCTTACCTCTCGCATACTGACACCAAGGTAACCACGGATAACCCGTCCATTCGCAATGAGTTGATCACCAACGGTCTTAACGAGATTAATCGGAATAGCGAATCCCGCGCCTGCCATCGCTGGAGCCGGTGTATCTTCATTGTTATTAAGGCGGCGAATTAATGCGTTGATACCAATAACCTCACCGTGGATATTCAGTAACGGTCCTCCACTACTACCGGTATTAATCCAAGCGTCTGTTTGAATAAAGTCTTGGTATCGAATAAAACTAATACCCCGGAGAATTGAACGGCTCTTACCGCTCACAATACCTGTTGTTACGGTATAATCAAGTCCAAAAGGATTGCCGATAGCAATCGCAAATTGCCCCACCCGTACCCTTGAGGAATCAGCCAATGGAATGACAGGAAACGCTTCATCGCGCGCAATCTTAAGAACCGCGACATCAGTGTTTGGATCCGTCCCGACGAGTTCTGCCTCAAACCTACCGCCATCCAACAACGTTACTGCGATATCTCTCGCATCATAAATAACATGGTGGTTCGTAAGAATGTACCCCTCTTTGCGAAAAATAAAGCCCGATCCAACGCGACCTTCAGATTCTTCTATACCTCTAACGCGAACGCCAACTATTGCAGGCTTGCTTCGAGTTACGACACTCACAAACGCGTTTTCAATAGAAGCCAACAGATCTAAGTCGCGCTGTTGGTCAATCGGTTGAGCACAAGAAGAAACCAAGACTACAATGGATAATAAGAGAATACAGAAATCTATACTTTTCCTCATTGAAGTATCTCCTTAATCAAACGCTCTCAATTTACGTCTCATTTCACGAGACACACGGATGCCTCTTCCGGCTTTCAAATAGAAGAGATGTCCGTGTCCAGTGTAATTGCAACCAATTAATCCACCGCTTCATCCGGGTTGTCTGCAGACAGATCTTCACCTCGATGTAAACGGAGTGCATCGTCCGATCCGCCTTTATCTCCATTTTTGTGTAGTCTATTTTATCATAGTACCTCAGTATTTGTCAAAGTGTTCTTCGCTACCGAAAAATTGCCAATTTCTCCAGATAAGTATACGTCTCTCCCTTTGAAATAACCGAGATATAACAGACATAAATACCTGGGGATACCGCCAACCCATAGGAGGTTTGCTGATTCCACCATGTCCGCCAGATACGTGGGTCCAGCCGGTCAGCGACCCCTTCAATCCGCTTTATCAGATTACCACCCGAATCATAGATAAGTATCTGCAGATCTGTTATATCCACATTTGCGGCAACCCGAAATTCGGTCAAGCCATCTGAACGTGCCGGGTTAGGAAACACGATCACATCTTCCCAAGCAAACGCCTGCGTCAAAATAACGGACTTCTCGACTGAGACTGCACCGAGCGGATATCGCGCCGTCACGAGAAGCGTGTTCTCCCCAGGATGTAATGGCACGGTTGCAGTATAGGTCTGCGTCTCTCGATCCAAAACCGCCAGGGTCCGACTCGGATAGACAATAACGTCAATTGGAAAATCTGAAAGAAATGTCCCCTTAATTTCCAATTTACTCTCTTTAGTCGTCGTCGGAACTTCTAATGTTACTTGTGGCATCTGCCGCGTCGGATGGAACATAGATGTGAGTAGACTGTCCATCGTAACGAGCACAAGTTGCGTTACTTTTCTCACCAAACCGAAATTCACCTTATCCGCGGTATCGTCAGAGGTATGATAGAAAGGGTTGGTATCGTAGTTTTGAGAATCCCGCCACGGTGTAGAACTCTCAGTTAGCGTAACGGCATCATAACCACCATCCCAGAACGATTTGTGGGAAGAAATATCAACGAATTCATCTTGGGTCCGGCGAATCTTCAAGCCGATGTTATACCACGTGTTCGCAATTATAAGAGCACGGCTTATCCACGCAGAATCGTTATTGGTAACAATTTCAACAAGGTCGGTTTTCCAATTGAAACCCAACATATCCAGATTAAAGACACCAACGATCCTTTTCGGACCAGGTTCAGTCTCACCACTCTCGTCTGTAGTTGAAGCCTCTCGAACATAGGACCGACTCCCAAGGAAACCAAGTTCCTCACCCCCAAATGCAATAAATCTTATCTCGTGTTCATATTCATAGCGGCTTAAAAGGTAAGAAATTTCCAGCATCGCCGCGACACCTGTCCCATTATCGTTTGCTCCCGGGGCAGTGGATATTAGTGGATTCCAATTCGGTTCACGCACAGCCTGCGTGTCATAATGTGCACAGATGATAAAGACACGGTTGCTGGATGAAGTTGACAGTGCTGGCAAGACAGCCGTTACGTTTCTGATGCCGCCAAACACCTGCTCACTGACTTTCAAACGCGGAGAACGGCGAAACTGACGCATAATGTAATGCACAACGTCATCTGTCGCCTCGCGATGGTGTGCGCTGCGTGTGCGATGCGGTCGTAAGTTATGTCCTGAGGAGAAATTTTCCTGCAACGCGATGACTTGTGCTTCAAGCGCATCGGATTGCACGAACCTGAGCAGTTCATCGCCACGACTCAAGGACGGATTGCCCTTTTCTGCCATGATAGGAAAGGGAAAAAATACAACAAGTAGAAGAATTACGTGTCTTTTCAGAGAGGCATGTAGGCTTCGTCTTAATTGCCTTGACATAAGAACGAAAATTAGGTATCCTATTTAAGAATTGCTTGACATTATAACAAATTTTATGCTGATTGTAAATAGGAGGTACCAAACCGTGAATCAAGACAGATTTGAAAAGACCGTGGTATCCACGTTAGATAAATTACGTGAGGATATCTCCAATGTTAAGTCAGATATCGCTAATATCAAATTAGATATTGCTAATGTCAGGTCGGATATTGCCGAGGATATCTCCCATGTCAGGTCGGATATTGCCGAGGATATTTCGAGTATCAAATCAGACGTTGCATGGATGAAAGGGAAATTGGAGGGACGGGCAGAGACGCGCCATGTCGTCCTCACCGCTATATCCATTGTTGTTGCTGTCTGTGCAGTCGTTGTCGCCATTTTCAAGTAATAAGCAGCAGTGTTTCAACACTGTACACACATTTCTCCTCACCGACCGACTTACACAAAGTGGGTTCCCACACCCGTGCTTCCTCAGCATTGAATGCCGCTGAGATAGATGATAAAAACTGCCCCTGGGTCTTTGCCGATGGAAGGGAACAAAAATGCCAGCAAATCTACCCCCGACCTACTATAAACTCAAGCACCAGCATGAAGCCGCGAAAACGGATCAAGAGCGACTGAGCCTATTAGAGGAAATGTTACGTATCATTCCGAAACATAAAGGTTCAGAAAAGGTGGTCTCTGATATTCGTCGCCGTATCGCCAGTCACAAAAGAGATCCTTCAGAAAAAGGGGGTAAGGGAGCCAGTAAAAGAAGCCACAGTGAACACATCCCAAAGCAGGGAGCCGGTCAGATAGCTCTTATAGGACCACCGAACGGCGGTAAATCACAAATTCTATCAGCCTTTACGAACGCCAAACCAGAGGTATCGCCAACCCCTTATACGACGACCTTGCCAACGATCGGAATGCTACGCTATGAAAATATCCAATTCCAACTCATTGATACACCTTCTATTATGATGGACTTCATTTCATCAACAGTCTTGACACTCACTCGCAGTGCTGATTTGGTTCTGCCGATTGTAAGCCTCGCGAGCGATAATCTATTGGATGACCTTGATATGGTGGTGGCGTTTCTTAAAGAGGCAGACTACGGAACCTCGGAAAATGGGCATCTCGTTGTCGCCAATCAACTCGATGCCGCAGGAGCAGAAGAGCGGCTGGAAATACTCAAAGAATTCTACGACGATACGTTTCAAATTCATCCAATTTCTGCCGAAACAGGTGAAGGCAAAGAGACATTATCCCAAGTAATCTATAGGGAATTGGATATTTTGCGCGTTTATCCCAAAGCACCCGGCAAAGCTATAGAGCGTGATGATCCCATCGTTCTCCCGATAGGTTCAACCGTGCTTGACACGGCTATGGAGTTACACAAAGATTTTGCCGAATTCAGGTTCGCACGGATATGGGGACCCCAGTGGCACGATGGGCAGTCTGTCAGTCGCAATGATGTCATTTACGATGGAGATATAGTTGAATTTCATTTGTAGTTAAGGAGGTGAACTATGTTAACCAAAATCCAAAAATCAGAAAACAGTGACGGAATTCGCTTTACGGAGAGTATTTTAGAGGTAGCCAAGATGAAGGAAGGTGATGAAGTACAGATAACAATCCAAAACGGACGGATTATCATTGAAACGGCGACCAGAACACGCAGACGTGCTGATTTGAAGTCACTGCTTGCACAAATGCCAGAGAACTATCAACCCGAAGAACTTGACTGGGGCAAACCTGTAGGGAAAGAGGAATGGTAGATGTCCAAATATATTCCACAGGCAGGGGATTTCGTGCGCCTCACCTTCGATCCACAATCAGGATATGAACAGAGAGGTAGGCATCCCGTGTTGGTAGTCAGTAATACCTTATTTAATGCCCGGACTCAACTCGCCATGGTATGTCCGATAACCAACACCTTCAGGAACGTACCATTCCATGTTAAAGTTCCCAAGCATATAGATCCATAAAGACGAGCCATAGGTTGATGCAATGAGAAACAGAAAAACGTCTCCATATTTCATATACTCACTCATCATCCACGTCACACTGCTATTAATAATGTGGTGGGTGGTTCCCCAGCAAGTGCCTGTACTGCCGTTCTCTGACGAGATAGCGGCTTCGATAACCCACGTCGAGCGACCCCCACTACCGATTAAACAACTACCCGTTGTTGAACCTGCTGCACCCGTCGTCGTCGAAAAAGAGAAACCCAAACCACCGCCGAAACCGAAAGCAGGTTTGAGCGCAGCATGGCAATTGGGAACCCCAGATGTCCCAGAGGCATCAAAACCCGAAACACGCAAACAGGAAAACGCAAGTCAAACACGACAGATTGGAGATGGATTATCACAATTGACTCCTGTCGTAGGAAAGCCAGCCGGTTATGCTCCTGAAAGCCGATTAGCAGTGAAATTACTCAATCAGCCAACCGTGTCCCTGCCCTCCACACCCGAAACAGCCTATGTGGCACCACAAGGCGAAACCAACCCAGTTTCTTTAGATACCAATAAAACCTTATTAAGTGGCACTTCGCCAACTGTTGACGCTCCGAAAATTCACTACGGCAGCGAACGCGGAGATGCCCTCAGGGCAACTGGCATGGGCAATTCTTGGGGGGGCGGTGGTGCCTCTGGGGGTGGCAATGTAGGAGGCGTTTTCGTCTATATGATGAAAGACATTGCCCGAACACTCGCAGAAGCAAGCGTGACGAAAAAAGTTGATGTTGTTTTCGTTCTCGATGAAACGGCAAGTATGACAGATAACATCCGCGGGATTCGCGCCTACGTCGATTTCCTATTTGAGGCATTCGATCGGGAGGGGCATGATGCCACTTTTGGGTTGGTGACCTTCACTGATGAAACAAGAAAATATGGACGTACTGACGACCTCGGAACATTCAAAAACTGGCTTTTTAAAATAGGCGTTGACGGCGGTGGAGACATCGCAGAAGCCGGTTTAGACGGACTTATGACTGCGGTAACAGAGACCAAATTCCGAAAGGGTGCGCAGCGGTTCATCGTGCTCGCGAGTGACGGTGCTTTTCACGATGCCGACTACAACGGAAAATCTGCTTATAGTTTAGATCAGGTCATTGAAACACTACAAAACGCGCAAGTTCGTGTCGATGTGATTGGAATAGACTATTTACCGATCCGGCAGATCGCGCTCGCAACAGGTGGCACATGGCGCGCTATTCCCGGTAGAGGATATCTGGAATACATACCACCACTCACTTTGACAGTGAAGTTGTTCTCCAAATTAGGCACGCTCAATCTTGAAAACGGGCAGATGGACGATATAATTACCGTCTACATCAATAACCCACCTCGCCCTAAGCAACTTACCTTGACCTGGAAAGCCCTTAACCCCTTAGGAGAAAGGTGTTACGGTCCATTCACTGAGAAAAAAATTATCCCAGATGATAGTTCAACAGTGGTAGAATTGAAACCCGTCCTGGACAGTGGAGTTTTTCTGACAATGCCGGGAATTTATACGATCATCTACCGACTTGAAAACGATCACGGACATCAAAGTATCCTGCGCCGGACATTAACGTTCTAATTTGACATGCCTATCGCTGTTGGAACGACCTGTAGCAGGGAACTCCGATTCTCGATTTCATTTATTAGGACTTACGCATACCGCTCTTTTGTAGCATAAACTGTTAGTTTGTGCCTGAAAACCGCTTGTGTTTTTTTTACATCCCTATCTAATAGCACGTGCTACGGTCAAAATCGAGTAAGTCCTATTATATTAAACCAAAACCGAAGCCTGCAACAACGGCACAGGCGACTCGAATACGAAAACCGTTAAGTTCACAGATACTATGACTGACCCACAAGGTAAAATGAAAAATCAGATTTTTGAACAGTGTCGCCGTCACTTCAATGACATCGTTGCCATCCGAAGGGACATACATCAGTATCCTGAATTGGGATTTGATGTACACCGCACAGCAGGTATCGCCGCCGAGGCACTGGAGGCACTCGAAATCCCTGTCAAAACGGGTATCGGTAGAACAGGTGTCATCGGGGATTTGGAGGTCCCGGGCGCAACAAGACGTATCGCCTTACGTGCAGATATGGACGCGCTTCCGATTCAAGAACTCACCGATGTTCCCTTTAAATCTAAAATCGATGGAAAAGCACACCTCTGTGGACACGATGCACACACGGCAATGCTCATCGGCACAGCCCGAATTCTATCAGAACTCCGAAGTAGCCTCAAAACACACATCAGATTTATTTTTCAACCGAGCGAAGAGGCCGCTCCCGGCGGCGCACCAGCGATGATCACAGACGGTGCGTTGCAAGACGTAGATGAAATCTACGGGATCCATGTTTTTCCACTCTTTGCAGTCGGAGAATACGCTACATGCCCTGGTCCAATGCTCGCACAGTCTGACACTTTTCAAATTACACTCACTGGCACAGGGGGGCATGCCGCGTTTCCACACCTCACTGTCGACCCAATTGTGATGAGTGCGCAGTTTGTGACAGCCGTCCAGTCTATCATTTCAAGAAACGTGAACCCATTAGATTCGGCGGTAATCAGCGTCACACAACTCCATGGAGGAGACGCAAACTTGCAGAACGGACTTACAGGCGCGGCACTTAACGTCATCCCTCCTAAAGTCCTGATCGGTGGGACAGTACGCACACTTCAAAAAGCGGTGCAGACACGAGTCCGAGGGCAATTAGAGAACCTTCTCGTGGGATTAGCAGGCACTCACAACGCAACTTATACATTCGACTACCAAGAAGGGTATCCAGTAACTTACAACCACGAACCGTGTGTCGACGCAGCTATATCCACAGCGCAAGGATTAGTTGGAGAGGACAATCTCATATTCCCAATGTCCCCGATACTGGGCGGTGAGGATTTTGGGTACTACTCACAAAAAATTCCAGCCTGCTTCGTGATGGTAGGGGCACGTAATGAAGAGGAAGGCATCGTGAATATGTGCCACCACCCACAGTTCGATATTGACGAAACCTGTATGATTTACGGTATGGCATTGCTCACAAATCTCGCAATGTTGTAATGCTTCAAAGTCTTTGGGAAATCTGGAACTATGGATCTGAAGAAGGATAATTCTGGATCAAGACACAATCCACAGCCACATTCGCCAGTCGGCACCCTCACTCTGATGTTTACCGACATCGAAGGTTCAACACTACTTTGGGAGGCGCATGGCAATGAGGTTATGACGGACGTCATCAATACACATAACACGATTTTGCGGACCGCAAACTCGGCGTGGGGCGGCACAGAGATGGGAAATGAAGGCGATGCCCTTTTTTTTGGTTTTCCTACGGCAAGTGCCGCCGTTATGTGTGCGCTTGAGATACAGTTAGTACTCAATGCCTATCAGTGGCATGAAAATATCAAGACGTTACGCGTCCGTATCGGGATTCACACGGGTGATATGATTCTATTGGATGACAAGTATCATGGGATGGCCGCAAATCTTGCCAAGCGAATTACGGACGCAGGACACGGGGGACAGATCCTGCTCTCCGCTGTGACGCACGAACTCGTTAAAACACAATTTCCATCCGGCAGTTTTGTTGCACTCGGTACACATCGACTGAAAAACATTCAACATCCAGAAGCACTTTTTCAATTCCTCGCACCGCGGGCTTCCATTTTAAAAATTACGAGTGAAGAACGATGGCAAGAAGTCTTCAACAAAGAGGGACAAGAAAACATATCGCAGGATGAGAAATCTGCCGACCCTGCGCTTATTCCCAAACTACAAACCGAGTTCCCACCCCTGAAAACCGTTAACAATTCACCCAATAACTTACCAGCACCTATAAACAGTTTCATCGGTAGAGAAGCCGAAGTCCGTCGTATGGTAGAGTATTTCACCGATCGGCAGGAACGACTGGTGACCCTGACTGGACCTGGAGGTATCGGCAAAACGCGCCTCGCCTTACAGGTTGCAACAGAACTTCATGACACTTATCCTGATGGTGTATGGTTTATAGCCTTAGCGGATTTGAGACAACCTACGCATGTTATCACGGAGATAGCGACGGTACTCGCTATTCCATTGAAACCAACGCAGGATGTCTTGGAACAGGTCGTTTCATACCTTTTAGGAAAAACACTTCTATTGGTGTTGGACAACCTTGAGCACTTGATGGAAGCCTCGCAAGATGTCAAAACCTTATTGCTCAGATGTCCGACCCTACACTGTTTAACCACATCACGGGAACCCTTAAAGATCGCAGGTGAACAGCGATTCATCGTGCCTCCCTTATCTATTCCATCTGAAGATGTAGACTATGAAGCTCTCTATCATTATGAAAGCGTCCAACTCTTTTTGGCGAGAGCAGAAGCAGTCGCGCCAGACTTCCAACTCACAACTGACAATGCCAAAGCGATTGGCGCGATTTGCCGTATGGTTGACGGACTCTCTCTCGCGATTGAGCTTACCGCAGCGCGCGTCCGGGGTATGACTCCGCAACACATTCTTGATCGCTTAAGAGCTCTCCTTGATAACTCACTCTCAAATAAGCCATCTGCCCTTCTTTCAACAAGTAATCGGGACGTGCCAGCGAGGCACCAAACTCTTAATGCAGTGATTGACTGGTCCTACAAACTTTTAGAACCAGAAGAACAACTTCTGCTTTGTCAACTCGCGTTTTTTTCAGGCGGATTCTTCTTGGAAGCCGCTGAAACTATCTGTAGTTCAGCTTGTGTTCAGGTAGAACAGGATTTGCCCTATACAGAAACCATTGATCTCATCTTTAACTTACACGATAAATCGTTACTCGTGACTGAGGAACATCTGACGCGAACCCGCTACCGACTCCCCGCTCCGTTACAATTGTATCTTCGAGAGAAACAACATTCCATCGGATTCAGGGAGGCACATGCACACTATTACCTGATGTTAGCACAAGAACAGGATAGAAAATTAGAAGGTCCTGAACAGAGTGAGGCACTCTCAGAGATAGCGATTGAACTCGACAACTTTCGTGCTGTTTTTGGGTTTGCGCAGGAGAATAATCAATGGCTCCTGTTTGGGCAACTTGCTGCGGCTCTCTCAAAATTTTTCTATATACACGGGTTATGGACCGAAGGATTGGGATGGCTGAAACAAGCAGAGGCAGAATTGTACCAGCGACTCGGTGAACATCAAGGATTAGAGGACACGTCTGAAACAAACGAAATGTCGCTCCAACTGACAATAGCGGAACTTCGAGTGGCTCTCGCAAGATTCTATAATGAACAACAGGAATGTGAAACTGCCCGACAATTATGCGAAAACGCCTTACAAGTTTTCAGAACGATAGGACAGCAGCTCGGTGTCGTCAAGGCGTTAAATTGCCTTGGTATCATCGCAAGGTATGAAAAAAAACTTAAAGAGGCGGATACACACTTTACCGAAGCTTTAGAGATCGCGAAGGTATTAGACGACAAATGGCAGACCGCTTCTGTACTCAACAATCTGGGAATCACGGCATATAATCGTCGCCATTTTGAAGCGGCGAAACTACACTATACCGAAAGCCTGCGCCTCGCTCGTGAACTTGGAGATAAACTCGGAATTGCCTATGCTCTCAATAATCTCGGGAAAACCGCGAATCAGCAAGGTCTACGAGAGGAAGCGCAACGCTACTATACAGAAAGTCTACGTCTCACCCGTGACTTCTCTACTTCCAACGTGGGGCTTCCTTATCTACTGGATAGCCTTGGCAAGGTAGCACTTCGCCACGGTAAACACGAGGAAGCACGGCACTACTATACAGAAAGTCTGGAGTACCGCAAGGAGAACGGAACCCCCCGTGAGATCGCAGACTCGCTCTATCAATTCGGACAGTTAGCGCACGCGGAGGGCGAATTTGAACAGAGTTTGTGCCTCTTTCTTAAGGCCGCGTCAATCTACGCCGAAACAGACGCGACAACATCGTTTTATGCAGATGCAGTGAATAACGCTATCAAGGCATTAGCGGCAGAACTCGGCAGTAAAGCAGTTGAGAAACTCAAATTGGAGATGGAAACGCAAACGCTCGAGGAAATAGTCAACATCTGTCTATCCTGATAAAACGGCATCAGCACTTTACCCTATAGACCCAGATAAGGCACCCAGTAACAATGGACACTACAATGCAACAACGAGTCATCTTTTTTGTTATCCTATTCTTATTCTCTCATCTTACACTTGAAGGTAGTCTATATACTTTCGCTCAGGTCGAAACTCCCACGACGACTCCAAGCGTGATTCCCGCGTTAGACCCAGTCGAAGCCGCACACGACCATTACCACGAACGACGGTATGCGGAAGCGATTAAAGCGTACGAGGCCTTGATTGAAAATGGTGTTCCCCGACCTGACGGGACTTATATCCCGCTTCGGCAAAGTCAAAAGGACTCGATTCGGTTAATGTTAGGACAAAGTTACGCCAAAGTCGGTGAGGATCCTGCCGCACAACGAGTCTTCAAAGAAATTGTTGACGAAAATCCTAACGGTTCTTATGCAACACAGGCTGTTCACCGGTTGGGAAACCTCTACTGGCAACGCTATCAGTTCAGAGAAGCAATCAGACAGTGCAAACAGATTCTCAAGCAACATCCCAATACAACTTCCGCCGCGACAGCCGCCTATCTCCTTGGAAAATATCAGCAAGCAGAAGGTAAATCCGAGGAAGCCATGGATAGTTACAAGTACTTTCTTGACAATTTTCCAAGCTCACCTTACCGTGTGAGTGCGTTCAATAGCCTATCCCAGCTTTACATGACCAACCAACGCTACACAGAAGCCGAAAAACTGATTCAAGAACGCATACACCACTATCCCGATGATATTACCTTGTTGGAACAATTAGCGGAACTCTACCAGCACCAAAACGCTTATCCAAAGGCACTTGAACTCTACCGGAAGGCACTTGAACGAGATCCGAATAATACGAATCTCCGTAGGAAATTGGGCACGCTCTATGCCGAAATTGGTAAAACCACACAAGCGGTAGCCGAATGGGAAAAAGTAACCGCAGACGAGGCAAATCAAGCCGATCAACAGAAACAACTTGGAGCAATCTATCTCTCCCATAAGATGTATCCAGAAGCAATCGCCGCATATCAGCAAGCCATACGCTTAAGTCCAAAAGATAGTTACCTCTACACACAATTGGCGGCAGCGTACAAGATCCAAGGACAAATTGAACAAGCCGCCGAGGTCTATATTGCTGCTTTGCAAAAGGTTGGGCTTACAGGGAATCAACGCGAAACGATCTGGAATGCCATGCAGGAAATCTATGAAGGCGATTACTACAAACCAATCCACGATAAACTCGTCGCTCGGCTTGAGAAACGACGGGCACAAAATCCACAAAACGCCAACATCGTCATGACCCTAGGAGAACTCTATTTCCATGCAGGAAAAGTTTCCCAAGCACTTGAGACGTTTACACAACTCCATCGAAACTATCCGACACACACTGATATGGCATTAGAGACATACGCACGAATGTTAGAACGCAATGAGAACCCACAAGCCATAGATTTCTATAAGGCATTGATAGCAGGCTCGACAGATAGTACACGTATAAGAAACGTCCGCTCTCAACTTGCCGCACTCTACCAAAAAATGGAGCAGTGGAACGATGCCATCACGCTTTTAGAAGAGTTGGTTTCCAACCGCGAGGCTTCTGTCAAAAATAGATTACTACTTGGGCAGCTGCAACTGCACGGCATCCACGCGCCGAAAATCGCTCAGAAAACTTTCCAAGCCCTGCTCACACAACGTTTGGTTACTACCCAATTGGTAGAAGCACAATTAGGATTGGCAGAATGCCATGTCTTACTGAAACGCTATACACTTGCGAGAGAAGTCCTCGAACCGATCGCCAACCGTCCCAACCGTTTCCGCGCCGCTGCCCGCAAACTGATTGGTGATTCCTATTTCTTTTCTGCTGATTTCGACCAGGCAGCCAAAGAATACAACGAAGTCATTCAAATCTCAAAATCCGATCAGCTCACAAACGATGCCCTTGAGCGGATAGTCCTCATCCAAAATCATGCCGATTACCTCAAAATTCCACTCACGGATTATGCGACTGCTGTGCAATTCTATCTAAATGGAGAGACTGCAGAGGCACTACAACAGTGCGAACGGACCCTTGAAACCTATCCACAAGCGACTATCGTTGATACGGTATGGCTTCTCATCGGTGACATCTATCGCGAAGAAGTTAAAGATACTGAGGCGATCAACGCATACGAACAAGTAGTTGTGCGAGAGAGTCTCAGCGTCCCGAAGGCACTCGTGAACATCGCTGAAATCTACCGACAAAAAGCCGACTATGCCAACGCCGCTGCCACCTACACCACGCTTATTACTGACTACCCTGAAAACGTTATCGTCGTTCATGCTCGCCAGCAACTTGATGAAATTATGAAACTTATGAATCATCAGTGATCGGAAGAAACCATCGAACATTAATAAAAAGATTTCTGGTGAACTGTACTGCGAGGCAGCCCTCTTGCTGACTGCTGGACTGATCGCTGGCAGCTATTGCAATATAGCACCGACTTGTGTTAAAATTATAAGAAACAATAATATAAAGGAGTTAGCAGATGACCTATCCTGCTCACAATTTATTTAATACACACCGAACCCTTGAAAGCGATGGGTTTGCGTGCACCTATTATTCGCTTCCTGCCTTAGATGAAGCGGGTATCGGATCGATAACTCCCTTGCCCCTCAGTCTCCGTATTTTACTCGAATCATTACTGCGAAATTACGATGGACACCAAATTACAGAAGAGGATATTGTAAATTTGGCAAATTGGGACGCGCAATCTCCAAAAGCCTTGGAGATCCCCTTCAAACCGGCACGCGTGGTCGCACAAGATTTTACAGGTGTGCCGCTCGTTGTTGATATTGCCGCGATGCGGTCCGCGGTGGCAGAACTTGGCGGGGACGCTGGTATGATAGAACCCCTTGTCCCTGTTGATTTAGTCATCGATCACTCCATCCAAGTTGACGCTTACGGCTCAGAGAACGCATTTCAATTTAACACCCAACGGGAATTTGAGCGTAACAAGGAACGTTATGAGTTCCTCAAATGGGGACAACAGGCGTTTGAAAAATTCAATATCATCCCACCCTCTATCGGCATTGTACATCAGGTGAATCTGGAATATCTCGCCAAAGTCGTTATGACAGAAGATTCTGTTGCTTATCCAGATACCGTCGTCGGTACCGACTCACATACCACAATGATTAACGGCTTAGGTATCGTCGGATGGGGCGTAGGCGGTATAGAAGCGGAAGCCGCAATGTTAGGGCAACCCGTTTATATATTGACCCCTGAAGTACTCGGCGTTCACTTGAGAGGTGAACTTCGTGAGGGTGTGACCGCAACAGACTTGGTTCTGACTGTGACGCAACGCCTCAGAGCCGCAGCAGTCGTTGGCAAGTTTGTGGAATTCTTTGGCGCAGGTGTAGAAGCACTCTCTTTACCAGATCGAGCGACGCTCTCTAATATGTGTCCAGAATACGGTGCAACTATCGGATTCTTCCCACCCGATGCGGAGACGATGCGATACCTCCGTCTCACAGGGCGCGACGAAACACACGTTGACATGGTAGAGGCTTATCTCAAAGCCCAAGGTATCTTCGGTATCCCACGCCTTGGAGATGTCACCTACTCCGATGTTCTTGAAATCGATCTCGCCGATATTGAACCGAGTATCGCCGGTCCGAAACGACCACAAGATCGGATCGCTTTGTCGGATGTCAAAAATACCTTTACTGAACTCCTCGCACGCCCCGTAGCTAAAGATGGATTTGGTGTAACAGAAGGCATAGACGATAGCGACGGCATAACCCACGGATCGGTTGTTATCTCGGCAATCACCAGTTGCACAAATACAAGTAACCCTTCCGTGATGATCGGCGCCGGATTACTCGCTAAAAAGGCTGTTGAAAAAGGGTTACGTGTCCCCGATTACGTTAAGACCAGTTTAGCTCCCGGTTCGCGTGTCGTCACTGAATATCTACAGAATACCGGTCTATTGCCCTATTTAGAAGATCTCGGCTATAACGTCGTAGGTTATGGATGCACAACCTGTATCGGCAATAGTGGACCGCTTAACGACGTAGTTCAAGAAGCAATCGACGCAGGAAATCTCGTTACAGCAAGTGTTCTCAGTGGAAATAGAAACTTTGAGGCACGTGTGCATCCGGAGATAAAAGCTAATTTCCTTATGTCCCCACCACTCGTCGTCGCTTATGGTGTCGCAGGACGGATCGATATTGATTTCACTACGGAACCTCTTGGGCACACCGACGCGGGGGAGGCTGTCTACCTAAAGGACATTTGGCCCACCCGCCAAGAGATCGCAGAGATGATCGCTACCGCAGTCGATCGACGGACATTCCGAGAGATGTATGAATCAATCGGTAATCAAGCACCGGAATGGGAAGAACTCGCAGGCACGACGGGAGTCCTTTATCCGTGGAACGAGAGAAGCACCTATGTCCAGCACCCTCCGTTCTTTGAAGGATTTGCCCGCGAACCTGTGCCTATCTCAGATATTGTGGATGCCCGTATTCTCGGTATCTTTGGAGATTCTGTCACCACCGACCATATATCCCCGGCAGGTGCGATTGCAGCCGCAAGCCCCGCAGGAGAGTATCTCCAAGAACACGGTGTAGAGACGCAAGATTTCAATACCTACGGATCCAGACGTGGTAACGACCGTGTGATGAGCCGTGGCACGTTTGCCAATCGGCGTGTTCGTAACCTGATGACTCCCGATATAGAAGGCGGATGGACACTTCAGTATCCTGCAGGCACACAAACGACTATCTACGAAGCGGCACTCGACTACAGCGAAAACGAGGTTCCAACCGTTATTTTCGCTGGACAAGACTACGGTATGGGAAGTTCTCGCGACTGGGCAGCAAAGGGACCCAAACTCTTGGGGGTCAAAGCCGTTGTTGTAGAGAGTTTCGAGCGCATCCACCGGAGTAATCTCATTGGGATGGGAGTCTTACCCCTGCAGTTTAAGCCCGGAGAAAACGTTCAAACGCTCAACCTTGACGGAAGCGAGATTATCAGCATCACAGGTTTCGCCGAAAACCTCCAGCCGGGACAGATGGCAACGATGAACATCGTCCGCGCAAACGGTGAGACACAAACAACTGAACTGCTCATCAGAATTGACTCTCCTGTAGAAGTGGAATACTACAAACACGGTGGGATTCTGGATTACGTCATACGGAATTTCCTGTCTGTCTAATTGATCTTCCCAACTATGGTAGGTGCGGTTTCCCAATCGCACCTAACCACCAGTCACCACGCTCCAGAATTATAGCACTGAAATAAGGAAGAATGCCGCCTGCAACAAAACACACAACAAAACACATAGTCCTAATTATTTTCATCCTCTCCCTCTTCATCACCCTCGGTTGCGGAACCGATTCGGAATATAAGAACCCATGTCCCGGATCTTGGATTTCACGATGCAGTGGTAACACTGAGATTTTGATAATCGGACCCTATAGAACAGAGTGTCCAAGTTTCTCTGGATCAGATTGCTATCTTGAATTCAACAAGGAAAGCCAGAGATGGTTCTTTTTCTATGATCGGATACGAGGGTTCGACTTTGAGCCTGGGTTCATCTGGACGCTGAAAGTCAGTCTTCATGAGTACAGCGGAGACATTCAAGATGTGGGAAAGTATGAGTATCGACTCATAGAGGTGTTGAGCAAGGAAAAAGCATCAGTAGATGAGAGACCACCGCGGATTCCGAATTGAAGTCAGGTGTGTGAATCGCAAGCGTGGGGAAATTGAGGAAATACCCTATCAAAAACCCCAAGCAAAAATACTCGCTCCTACAAAGAGGGTTGCTTTAGAGGAGGCGGTGCGGTTAGAAACCGCACCTACCAGTGGAACGAGTTTGACTACCGTCCATGAACCACACGTAAATCTAATCGGGCATCGACATTGTCGGAGACCGCGTTTGTCCAATTCACATCGTCAAGACTCTGCAGGCTCATTAGGGCGACGTTCACCAGCGGGTTAGAAATAGAATAGTTGAGTAAAAAACTGTCTACATCAACATTCGCCATCTCATTGGGGAAGCAGTGCTTCATGAGATTCTGGAACGCATTACTGGTGGTAGAGCGCATCAGTACAATTCCCATCTCTTGTGCGACTGCATCTGGGATGACACCCCGTCTGCCAAACGCATCGCAAGTGCTCTGATACATTAGGTTGTAATGGATTTGCATCATGTCAAACTCACCCGTGGCAATCAGTTGCTCAGTGCCACCGGAGGGACCGTCTGCTGAAAATCCGATAAATCGGACCTTTCCTTCTTCCTTGAGTTTGAGATACGCTGCCAACCCACCACCATTCAGAATTAGTTCTGTATCATCGGCGTAGAACCATCCACCATGGAATTGCAGGACATCAATATAATCGGTACCGAGTCGTTGAAGACTACCCTCTACATCAGTAGCGATGCCCTCTGGATCGTAGGCTTCCGTCTTAGTAGCGACGATACACGATTCCCGCCGTCCAGCAATCGCCTTACCGATAATTGTTTCGCTGTAGCCACCCCCATAATCGGGAGCAGTATCGAGATAGTTGAGTCCAGAGTCCATAGCGTAATGGAGCATGTTGACGAGTGATGTTTCATCGTGTTCCGGGCGGACCCTACCACCGCCATACCCGATCTCTGATACGCTAAGTCCTGTTTTACCGAGTGTACGATATTGCATATTTTTAACTTTTCCTTCGGGAGAACAACTTGAATTTGAGTCTTTGGAGCGTTGACAAAGCCTGGCTGACGGAAATTACACAAAATCCATTTGTGAGGTGCGGCTCTTATTCCCGCGTATCGTGCGGTTGCTCGGCTTGACGCAATTTTCCCCAAATAACCCCTCAACCTGTTCAATAACCTGCGGTTCATTTGCCACACTATACTTTTGCGCACACCGTGCGATAACTTCACCGTAACGAGGACTCATGAGACGCAGAATCAGATCCAAATCCCCTTTGTTAGCACGAGCAATTTCTTGAAGCCTTTCCAATTTCTCGACATTCCCAATATCAGACTCTGAAATCGTTACTTCAAGAGCAGATGTCTGTTGCTCACTAACAGACTCAATATCTATTACCCGATCTGCCTGTATCTGGCGTTCTTCCCTCTCGGTATCGCCATTTTCAGATCTCCGATTCCTATTGTTCTGATTAACACTGACTTTCCCACGAATCCAAACGACCCTACCTTCAACGATGTCTCCCGCTTTTTTGTATGCCTCTGGGAAAATAACAACCTCTATCGCGCCTTCCAAATCCTCTAATCCGATCACCGCCATGGGATCCCCTTTTCTGGTGGTGATATTTTTAACATCCGTTACCATTCCCGCCACATCAACTTCGGAATCAATACGATGTTGAACGAGGGTTTGGGTACTGGCACTCGTGTAATTTTCAATGATATCGCTATATTCTTCAAGCGGGTGTCCGGAAACATAGAAACCGAGTTGTTCCTTTTCACGCATAAGCCGTTCCAACGGATCATACTTTGGAGCATCAGTAAGCGTTACAGTCGTTGTTGGCATTTCCTGTCCATCGCCAAAGAGACTCATCTGTCCGCGCTCCCGTTCTGCTTGTGCGTTTTGCGCCACTCTCATAATATTGTCTAAGTTGACGATATGTTGTGCCCGGTGTCCCCGAAGAGAATCAAATGCGCCGCTCAGAATCAAACTTTCAACAGCACGTTTATTAACCTGTTTCATATCCACGCGTTCACAGAAATCCTCCAACGATGTAAATGAACCGCCTTGTTCTCTCGCTTCCACGATGGCATCTATCGCGTTATCGCCAACACCTTTGACTGCAACAAGTCCGAAGCAAATATCGTTGCTATCCACCGTGAATTCTCTTCTACTACTGTTGACATCCGGCGGTAAAAGATTGATTTCCATTTCCAGAAATTCAGCAAGTTTCTTACATTCGGTGCGGTATCGAGTAACCTTCGACGAATCGCCTGCCTCTCCAGTCATCATCGCCGCCATGAATTCGTGTGGATAGTGCGTTTTCAGATACGCCATGCGATATGATAACATCGAATACGCAACGGTATGCGATTTGTTAAAGGCGTAACGTGCGAAGGGTTCGATCAGGTCAAATATCCGTTCCGCCTCTTTTTTACCGATGCCGTTTTCCGATGCCCCTTCAATAAATTTATCACGTTGTGCTTCGAGCAGCGCCATGTCCTTCTTTCCCATAGCGGAACGGAGTATGTCTGCTTCACCGAGCGTAAACCCCGCCATATCACGAGCGATTTGCATCACCTGTTCTTGGTAGACACACACACCGTAGGTGTCTTTGAGAGCATCCTTAAGCGACGCGTGAATATGTTCGACAGGTTTGAGTTTATTCTTTCGGTCAATGAACTGTTGCATCATGCCGCTTTCCAATGGACCCGGGCGATAGAGAGCAGGAATCGCCGAGAACTGCTCAAAGTTATCGGGTTTAAGTTGCGTGACAACGCGATACATACCCGGGGAGGCTTCCAATTGGAACAAGCCGTTAATCAGCCCTCTACTGAGCAGAGCATACGTTTTTTCATCATCGAAAGGTATCTCTTCCAACTCAATCTCTTTACCGTGGTTCGCCCTAATCATCTGCAGGCAGTCGTATGTCTCAGTAAGGCTTCGCAGACCAAGAGAATCGAATTTAACGATACCGACATCCTCAACCGTTTTCCCTTCAAACTGCGTCGCGACTTGGTCATGTCTATCTTTGAATAGCGGGGCAAAGTTCGTCAACGGACCGTTTGAGACGACAATCGCGGAGGCATGGCAAGAGACGTGCCGTTTCATCCCTTCGACGGATTTGCTGAGATCCATCAACTCCCGATATTGAGAACTATCAGCGAGTTTCTGAAAGTCAGGCACTTGCTCCAAAACTTCATCAAGCGTTATGCCAGGGGTGGATGGAATCAGTTCTGTCAACCTTTCAACATCTTCGAGAGGCACTTCAAGCGCGCGTCCAACATCCTTTATGGCGGCTTTTGCTCCCAAGGTCGCAAATGTGGCGACTTTACCGACAGAATCCTCACCATATTTATTTCTTAGGTAATTAATAACATGCTCACGAGCACGGTCAGCGAAGTCAATATCGATATCCGGCGGACTAATACGTTCAAGATTTAGAAACCGCTCAAAAAGGCAGTCGTAATCCATCGGATTGAAAGTAATCACATCAAGGGCGTAAAGTACGAGGCTACTCGCGGCAGAGCCGCGTGCAGAGAGTGGATACCCCTGTTTGTGGGCGTATTTAACGTAATCCCATACGATGAGGAAATAACCCGAGTAGTCAGTCTTGCTAATAATATCCAGTTCGTAATCGAGTCTTTGTCGAATAGGTTCGGAGAGTTCACCGCGATATTTTTCCTTCAAGCCTTGATAGCAGAGTTCTTTGAGGTAACTGTCATTTGTGTGGCCTTCGGGCACCTCGTATTCCGGCATCACGTTTTTGCCATATTCGAGTTCAAGATTGCACCGATTCGCAATCTCAAGCGTGTTGATGATGGCTTCCGGCGGATAATCCTTAAGTGCCTCCCGCATTTCGTCAACACTTTTAAAGTAGAAATGGTTATCGAACCGGAGACGGTTCTGCTCTTTGACAGTCTTTTTCGTCTGTATACACAGGAGCACATCGTGCATCTCGTGGTCAGATTTACGGAGGTAGTGGCAATCGTTTGTACCGACAAGTGGAAGATTGAACTCTTTCGCCAACTGGACCATCACTGGGTATGCTTCGAGTTCCTTGTCTATATAGTGATTCTGCACCTCAACGTAGAGGTTCCGTTTCCCCATTATATCCATCAGCGTCTTGAAGTTTTGGATACCTTCTTCTCGCCGATTTGAACAGATGAGCTGCGGCACCTGTCCTTGAATGCATCCTGTTAATGCAATAATTCCATCATGGTATTCACGCAAGATTTCCATGTCGATGCGGGGTCTGCTGTAGAATCCCTCTGTATATCCAAGCGATATTAATTTTAGGAGATTCTGGTAACCGGTTGCATCCTCTGCGAGCAGTGTAAGGTGGTAGGGACCGCCCTGTCCCTTCCCGCGTTCATGCCGACTACCGGGTGCAACATACACCTCGCACCCAACAATTGGATTGACCCCCGCTTTTGTCGCTTTACTATATAATTCCCATGCTCCGAACATGTTGCCGTGATCGGTAAGTGCAACAGCAGGCGCGCCATTCTCGACTGCCCAATTGACCATATCCTCAATGCGACACGCGCCATCCAACATGCTATACTCGCTATGGTTATGTAAATGAACAAATTCAGTTGCCATGTTGCCTCCAATATTTAATATTTAATGAGTTCAATTGTTGAATGTATTAAGAACTATGAAATCAATTTTATAATACCAAAAACAGCCCAAAATTTCCATAGTAAATTTTCCGAACCCTTTCCCTTTTTTGTTGATACGCTTCTCTTAAACCTGTTATAATAGACGATATTATATTTTTATTTATAGAAATGCTCCCGGACCTTACCAATAGTATGTTATCCACTGGAGCGGAAAAGGTATGGACTCATCATCGCGGATTCTCGCGTTCATTTTAGATGGAAAAATCAAGACTTCTCTTTCTGTTCTTAACCCTATTCTTTGTCATGCTCGGGTTTGGCATCATTATTCCGAATCTCGCTTATTACGCTAAAGATACCGGGGCAACCACCACTGAAATAGCGATATTAATGTCCATCTACTCTGGGATGCAACTATTGTTCGCGCCGATCTGGGGTAGACTCTCGGACAAGCACGGTAGAAAACCCGCGATTTTGCTTGGATTGCTTGGGAATGCTGTCGCCTTAGTCGGTTTCGGGTTGGCAAAAGACTACGTCTGGCTCCTCACCACCCGCAGTGCCGCAGGCATCGCTTCAGCAGCTGTGCTACCGAGTGTAATGGCTTATGTGGCAGATATAACCACATCAGAAGAACGTGGCAGAGGCATGGGCTTAATGGGTGCGGCGATGGGACTTGGCTTCATCCTTGGTCCAGCGATTGGCGGTATTATGGGCAGTCACAATATGCCATTCTTTGTCGCAGGCGGGTTGTCTACACTAAACTTCCTCTTCGCGCTTATCCTGCTCCCAGAATCTTTACAGAAAGACATCGCTGATGAAACAATTGAAGATCGGCACGAATGGATCTCTCCACGCGAGATATTTCGTCGGACAACCTTGAAATCGTCTCTCACGCCTCTTTTCCTTGTTGCATTTTTCTCAACCTTCAGCTTTGCAGGATTGGAGATGACGTTCCCACTATTCATTGAGGATCGTTGGAACTACGGAGAGAGAGAAATGGGGTGGATGTTCATGTTTATGGGGGCGATTGCGGTCCCAATACAGGGTGTCTTGCTCGGAAGATTAATAAATGGTTTAGGGGAGCGGCGCATCATCCTCATCGGGTTACTACTCAGTGCGATAGGTATAGCACTTTTGCTCAACGCTTACTCCTTCGTAACACTCACCATTTATCTCACCATTGCTGGTATCGGGAATCAACTCATTCGTCCGACGAATGCATCATGGATTTCCAAACGGACCCAGATTGGTCAAGGTGCAGCTATCGGTATTATGGACGCTTTCTTGAGTCTGGGACGCATACTGGGACCCCTGCTTGGCGGTTGGCTCTATGCGAAAGAGGCGTATCCGTATGCAGTACTGGCGGGGATTTTGCTCCTTACAATGTTCGGCTTGTATATTCCTTTACGCCGAATTAAGGAATAGCTATCAGTCTGCGGTTATCAGTTATCGGTTAAGAGGCACTTTGTAAAATCTATCCCTACTTGGAATATTCTAAGACTGCCTGAATTGTTAAGAAACCTTTTTATCGTAGATTCCACAATTAACATTACATTATCGAATTGTAGGAGGGAACTCCGATTCCCGACTCACAGTGAGTTGGGTCACGATTCAGAGGGTACGCCCCCTACAGAAGAGATGTAAACTTAATTATGGGCTTTACTATAACTCCCACTGCAAGACACATTGATAACTGAAAACTATTGTGTTGTTCCAATATCCAAGGGTGGCAATCGGTGTTCGACCCGCCGTGTGTTGTATTCAAGCCGATACCGCCGATGTACTTCATCATCGGGATAGTGCTCAGGCGCTGGATACGGATAGGCAGACATTCCATGAAACGGTAGAGGTTCAACCGTTTGCGATGTGAGCGTATTGATGTCCCCGTCCTTGTCCCATCCGTCGCTGTAGAGAATAAAATCACGCACCCACCCCGCTTTCAATGTTGGTAAGCGCGACGCTTCAAATTCCACTGTAATCTCGTCCCCTGCATTGAGGATAACGTACATATCATCTACCTCCTGCAATAACGGAGCGACATCACCATAACGGGTATAAAACCCTGCCAAATCTCGCCACTGTGCATCCTTTGTAACCTTTTGGTAGTCAAACAGGTGCGGGGCATGCGGGTTCGGACGATACATCTCAGAAAAGCCTCGGTAGTGTAAATCCGCGCTATCCGGGGTCAAGGTCGTCATTTTCATCGGGACAGTCTGCTTGCCGACAGTGAAAAACGCTGTATCCCAGTAAATTTGCATATCGGTTTCAATCCGTACGCGCCGATCCTCTGATAGGAATTTACCCGTCAGGTCAATGGTGATTGTTTTGTTTTTCCCTGCAGGGATTCCAATCATATCGATTACGGTTTTCCATTTACCAGTTTCATCTTTCACAGCAACCGCCGGAAAACTCGGATTGATTGCGGGGTTTTGGAATAGGGCAACATTGATGCTGGTATCCGTCGGGAAGATCCACCCGCCAAGGAAAAGCGTCAGTGGTGTGTCGTTTGGAACATCACCAAGATCAAGGATTATGCCATGCGGTTCAACAACACCTTGATACGGTCCATGAGCATGCTCAACGGCGTAGCGGTAATCAAACGCCTTTAAAGCCTCGGACACATCTTTGCCGTTATGATCAACAGCGGATTCCGGGAACCGTTTTTCTGAAACACCATAAACTTTGAACTTTGCAAAGGGGGGCGGCGTATACTGTTCATTCACGAAAATATCAGTGCCTTCTGGGTGATCGACCGCTATCAGCTTCACCTCATCGAAATAGGCGGTTTCCCACAATTCTTCTGTAATCTGAATGGAATATTTACCGGACTTCGGTTGTATTTGCGTTCCCGAAATCTTCACAAAATCCTTTGTTTCATCAGGCGCGACGAACCCCATCGACGTAACGAGTCCCAATGGCGCACGCCAGAGCAGATCCGTGACGAATTGATAGTGTTCACCGTCGTAAACATATAGAAAAGGACAGGAGCCTTTTAGTACCTGTTTTTCTAAAATGCGTTGCTTCGCCTGTGGTGTTACGACGTTCTGTGGCACACCGTTCGTCCAGACGACACGAACGACATCCGCCGCCTCAAACGTCCCCAATCCGAAATGAGATACCTGTTGCGTTACATATTGTAACTGATACAGATCCCCAACCTTCACTTCCAACTTTGAACCGATGCCATCTCTATTAACTTTGTTGTTTCCCGCCGTAATACCTTCCAATCGCACCTGTATCCAATTGTTTTGATTCCCACCGTCGTTTTGCAATGCGCGGAGTTGTCCGTCGGTATTGATAAAAAAGAGATCGAGATCGCCATCATTGTCATAATCACCGACTGCACCAGCAATTGCGGTCTGGAGGATCATATCGCCTGTCGGTGTGACCGATTCTATTAAGGGATACGGTTCATGAAAAGTCCCAGTCCCATCGTTCCGAAACAGGAAGGTTCCCGTATCGCCACCAACCCAGACATCAACAGATCCGTCGTTGTCGTAATCCAAATTTCTCATTAGAGTCGGAGGCGAGTCAAGGACACTCGTCTCTGAACTCGGTGCCTCCACAAAACGCCCATCTCCTCTATTCCGATAGAGATAGATGTAATCTTCTGTAGCCAAAAAGAGGTCAACGTCGCCATCGTTGTCATAATCACCCGCAGCAGCTGCGAAATAACGCACATCTTGAGGAATCCCAGTCCCATTGGAAACCGCCTGGAGTTTTCCTTGACGGAGATTATCGTAAAGCGTGCATCCCATTCCTTTATGTGTTGTAAAGATGTCAATATCGCCATCGTCATCAAAATCAGCAGACAATGCCTCATCTGGTATGCGCTGGACGAAAGGCACATTATCCGCATCTGTTGATACAAAAGTTTGCTCACTAACATCGGTGAACGTTATATTGCCCTGATCATCACCGTTATTCCGATACATTGTGGTGTTGGCTCGACCTGAAAAGAGGTCCAGATCACCGTCATGGTCAAAATCAACAGGGAAAAGCACCTCGGTTCCGTCTGCAGTCTGTTCATTTTCAATGAGTGAAGATGTCTCCCAATTGCCATCGGCATTCATTTGCAGATATGTTATCACGTCGTGAGGTGGCAATAGGAAGTTGAGTGTCCCATCTTTATTGAGATCCGCGAACGCAACAACGTGTTGACTAAGATCGCTTTCAAACTGTTGGACAGGCATAAAATTTTCACCTGTGTTCCGAAGGAGCTGCCCAGTCGAAGCAATATACAGGTCCAGATTCCCATCGCCATCGTAATCAATCAAAGACATAGCGGCAGATGTTCCTATAGGTGTGCTCACATTGGCAAGCCCAAGTTGTTCAGTGACATCTACATATGTCACGTCAATCGGTGGATTTTGTTTGGCTGTGATTCGAGCCTTGAATCCTGGGCGAAACGTTTCTATCGGGTGTCCAAGGATGTCGGTAACAAGTTCACCGATGCCCTGCTGATAACGTGGACTTGCTCGTTGTACATTCTCAAAAATTCGGATGTTTCGCGTAGCGATCTTTAGGTCGCCCTGTTGTAACGCCGTTATCCCTTGTGTTAGATATTTCAGTTTCTCTGGCTCAGTGTCGCCTAACAGGAGCATCAACTCCTGACACAGATTTTCGGTATCTTCAAGTTTCTCCTGTGCCAAAAGACCTTGTGTCAATTTCAACAACACGACGACATTCACTGGGGAACGGGTATGGAGATCCTGCAAATGTCGAACTGCTTCCAATTGCGCCTCTGGATTATTGCGTTGTGCCAGATAGTGGCGGACCAGTTTATACCGAAACTCCAACTCACCGGGCGCCAATCGCACGGCTGCCTTCATCGCCTCCACGGCTAATTCGCTCTGTCCTTGTAGCTGATAGACCTCAGACAAGATGAAGTGTAACTGGCTATCCATCGGCGCGATAGTGATCCCGCGTTTGACCCATTCTTCGGCGGCACTTGCTTGCTGTAAGCGCAAGTGTGCGACAGCGAGGTTTCCGTAACCGATTGCTTCATCGGGGAGTAATTCAATAAGTGCTGTAAACGCCTCGACCGCCTTTGACGGCTGGGATTCTTCGAGATATGCTAACCCTAAATTCTGATGCCGTATTGCCTCTTCAATGATTTGGGGACTGTTCATCTCTTGCGCATTTACGATCCAAATGGCAAAAAACCATGTCAAAAGTAGTATATACTTCATGTATTTTCCTCTTTCTGAATATCTTCTGCGGCTTCCCGAATTGCCTGTCGTATGCTATTCCGTCGGAGTCTGAGGGAGTCCTCCAGCTGCTTCAGGTGCAGCAGCCACGACTCTTTAGAATCACCTTCTTCTGTGCCAAACCCATCTGTCATAGAGAGTCGAATATATTTCAGCCGTTCCGTCTGTAGCACCTTCAACTGAGCATCATAATCCTCAATCCCGGATTCCAACAGAGAAACCAGTTCACGAATCTTTTCCAATGTCCGTCTCCTTTTCGTTATATTTTTTAAATTTATTTTCCGTAGGTTGGATTAAACGTTTGTGCTGAGGAAATCACACGCTTTACTTGTAGGAGCAAGCTTGCTCGCGATCTTCCTAATGGTTTCCAACTGCCAACGGCTAATTTGTAGGAGCGAGTGTTTTTGCTTGGGTGTTTCTTTATGCTCACGATTCCCTGAAATATCAGTTTATCTTATTTTATGTTTGCAATCAAATATAAATCTGAATCGCGGATTATCGCGGATGACACGGAGGGAGCGAATTTTAAAGAGTATTTCCCTTAAATCCGTGCCGCCTTGCGGTTTGGATTTGCCTTGAATTCCCTTGGGAAACTGCGTATAATAGGGTTAACACGGAGGGAGAGAAATGATTACACATATCAGAGTGCAAAACTTCAAATCGTGGAAAGATAGCGGTGAGGTAAAGCTTGCACCGCTGACAGGTTTCTTTGGGACAAATAGTTCTGGAAAGAGTAGTCTGCTACAGATGCTACTGTTGCTCAAACAGACTGTTGGGAAAGAGAAAGTTATCTTCTTCGGTGATGAAAATTCTCTTGTCAACCTTGGCAATTTCCGCGAAGTGATTCACAGACATCAATTAATTAATGAATTATATTTGGGAATCAGTTGCAAACTCACCCATTCCGCTTCTGATCTTCTTAAAATTCCCATCCAGTTCCTCCGTTTTGCTTTTGACACCATTATCCGAGAGGAGAAATCAACACCAATAGTCAAACACATCCGATATATTAGTTTGCCTGACGGCGCAATAACGCTTTGGGAAAATGGCCAACTCTCCAGGGACAACCGGGACTTGGGCGCGATTGATATCCAAAACTGCTATGGCTTACCTCCACAACCGTCTATAAATTCTTCTGGTCCTACAGACATTCTACCCCAATTTTCGTTCGCGTTTGAAAAACTATTTTTTCATGTTTACTACCTGGGTCCGACTCGTGTTCATCCAAAAAGACTTTATCATTGGGAAAGGACACACCCCAAGGAGGTAGATCTGTGGGGGGATAAAGCCGTCGACGCGCTACTCTCCGCACGCGTCCTACAATTAACAACGGCTCACAACGGAAAAAGAATTCTTATTGAGGAGCGTATATCTAAATGGCTTCAAAAGCTGGAACTCGCTCACTCTTTTCGGCTTATTCCGATCGGGGCTCTTGATGATAACACTTACGAAATTCGCATCCGAAAAACCCCGAATAGTGCAGAAGTCACATTAGCAGACATGGGCCACGGAGTTTCCGATGTATTTCCTCTGCTGGTTCATTGTTGTTATGTCCCAGAAGGGTCAACACTAATTTTGGAGCAACCCGGCATCCATCTGCACCCAATGGCGCAAGCCGATCTTGCGGACCTGCTGATAGAGGTTATCACAGAGCGCAATCTTCAGATTTTAGTAGAGAGCCACAGCGAACATCTTTTGACGCGCTTGCAACTACGAATTACAGAAGACAAAATTCCTGCAAGCGATACCACTCTCTATTTCTGTGAAAATGACGACGGTGTTTCTAATATCAAATCGCTGGACGTAGATGAGCTCGGTAATATTAAAAATTGGCCGAAAAACTTTTTTGGCAACGTGAGGAGTGACCTTGTTAAAATGGCACGAGAACAGATGAAACGCCAGAAGAAAGCAGAGGATTAATGAACGCTGTTATTTCGGAAATTTATTGCCGTAGCAGTCGCGTACGGAAACATTCATCAACAGAAGGCGATTCTCTCGCCAGCATCCGATAGCCAGTGGTACGGGTTTCGAGAGGAACTCGTTAGAACGGATTGGAAGTTGAATTTGTTTGTGAGGAGTATATTCGAGATCTATATGAAAGACGGCAGGCAGACTGAATTTCGCTACCATACCCAAACCTCATACGAATATGCGTCGTAATTACCACCTCTTTATCCTTCTTTTTCCCGTTGTCTTTTGGCTTGTCTGCTTCTTTCTGCTTCCACTGGCATCCGTGTTTATCTACACTTTTCTGAAATCTGGGTTGTACGGTGGTGTGCAATGGGATTTCACACTGGAGAATTATCAACGCTTGTTCGATGGATTGTATCTCGGTATCCTCTGGCGTTCGGTATCGACAGCATTGATCTGCACTGCCATCTGTCTACTCCTCGGTTATCCCTTCGCTTACTATCTCGCACGTTACAGACCGAAACATAGAAACGTATTGCTGCTTCTTGTCGTCGTTCCGTTTTGGACGAACTTCCTGATTCGGACCTACGCATGGATACTCATCTTACGGACGGAAGGACTCCTAAACAGCCTCTTGGGAGCAGTCCTCCCGAATTGGAGTCCATTAGAACTCCTGAACACGCCACTCGCCGTGCAGATAGGACTCGTGTACGGATACCTACCCTTCATGATACTCCCACTGTATGCCGCTCTGGAACAATTAGATGTGTCGCTATTAGAAGCCGCGCAAGACCTCGGCGCGTCGCCGCGGCGAGCCTTTTGG
>JAAXHD010000358.1:55455-56290 GCA_012271015.1 Candidatus Poribacteria bacterium
TTCCGCGCTTTACAAGACAGTGAATCTGCGGAATCTTAATATAGGTTACGGCACACGGAGTGTGCCTACTACTTTCAATGCAAAGAATTCTTGAAGCCAACATCGGGTTGGTTTACCTCTTTTTATATACGCCGATTTTAGCGGTTGTGGTGTTCTCATTCAACAGCGGAGAACAGATTTCTGTTTGGGAAGGCTTCACGTTCGGTTGGTATGCGAAACTATTTGAGGATGCGGCGTTGTGGCGGGCTTGTCGAAATAGTTTGATGGTGGCAGGCATCGCAACGGTTATCGCTACCGTTATCGGCACGGCGGCAGCACTCGCTATAGAACGACACCGTTTCCGCTTCCGAACTGCCCTTGTCCAAGTGCTCTATCTCCCGATTATTATTCCAGACATCGTGTTGGCGATCGCGTTGTTGACCTTTTACGTACAAGCCCGTATTCCGCTCGGTTTAATCACTGTAATTATTGCACACGGTGTTTTCAACATCGCGTATGTCACTATCGTCGTACGGGCGCGCCTACAAGGCTACGATAACACCTTAGAAGAAGCCGCACGCGACCTCGGGGCGAACGAATGGCAGACATTTTGGCAGATAACATTCCCTCTGATTGCCCCCGGAATTATTGGTGGTGCGCTGCTCGCCTTTACACTCTCCATTGATGACTTCGTTATCACTTTCTTCACTGCTGGCGTGGGTTATACGACACTGTCTGTTCACATCTATTCGCTACTGAAATTCGGGATTACACCGAAGATTAACGCCATCTCAACGATGTTGTTGGCGAACTCAATTGTATTTATCCTGCTATTCCTGTGGTTCCAAGGGGATGC
>JAAXHD010000358.1:56320-71135 GCA_012271015.1 Candidatus Poribacteria bacterium
ACAGACGACATGCCTTACCTCCGAACACACACAGAAATCGATCTGCTGGCAATCCGACACAACGCTGAAACAATAAAGAGATACACGGGTAAACAACTGATCGCTGTCGTGAAAGCAGATGCTTACGGGCACGGAGCAGTCCGTGTAGCAGAAGTATTACGCCCAGTCGCTGATATGTTTGCAGTCGCGACCGTTGAAGAGGGAATGGAGTTGCGTGAAGCGGGTATACGTAAACCGATTCTTATCCTCTTTAGTTGTGTGCCTGCACAGGTAGGACCTATCGTTGAATTCAATCTCACACCCTCAATAGGAGACTGGGAATTCGCGAAAGCATTGAATGAGATTGCCTCAGAGGCTACCCCTACTAAAATTCACGTCAATATCAACACTGGAATGAATCGAAGTGGTATATGCTGGACGGAAGCACTGCAGTTTCTGAGTAAATTGAAGAATCTGCCGCGGCTTGAAGTTGAGGGCATTTTTACGCATCTCGCTACCGCGGATGAGGTAGATAAAAGTTTTGTTTCTGTTCAGCTAAAGCGATTTTCGTCTGTACTTTCGGACAACGACGGGAAAATGGTGCATGTAGCGAACAGCGCGGCGACACTGGCGGTTCCTGAGTCTCATTTTGATGCCGTCCGTCCCGGTTTGAGTCTGTACGGTATCTATCCCGCAACTGAAAAACCGATTCTACTCAAACCGGCTCTTACATGGAAAACACGAATCGGTTGGATAAGCACTATCTCGGAAGGGGAAGGTGTCAGCTACGGGTTGACATACAAAGCTCCCTATCCAATCCGTGTGGCGATGATGCAGATCGGATATGGGGACGGATACCCGCGCGCCCTTTCTGTCACCGGTGAGGTGTTGATTGGTGGGATGCACCGTCCGATTATCGGAAGGGTTTGCATGGATGTAAGTGTCGTGCAGCTGGAACCGGCAGATAAAGTAGCCATCGGCGATGAAGTCGTTTTGATCGGAAAACAAGGGGACGCGGAAATCACGATTGATGAGGTTGCCCAACGTGCTGGAACAATCCCATATGAAATTTTAACACAGATAGGTACACGCGTAAAAAGAACTTTTCGTCCTGTTTCTTATAACAACGAACACTAAATCTCGTCCGTAACCTGATTCACCTATAAAGTCAATTGGCATGGAGACTGAATAATTTAAAGAATGTTAATTGAAGCAAAAAATCTTACACTTTCATTTGGCACCACAACCGCATTAGACAACCTCTCAATGCAGGTCCAAGGCGGTGCTGTCGGTTTACTCGGACCGAATGGCGCGGGGAAAAGCACATTGATTAAGGCACTCCTTGGGTTCGTTAAACCGAATGAAGGCACAGCAACTGTGTTCGGGCTGGATGTCCAAGTGAATCCGATGGAAATCCGGAGACAGGTTGGGTACATGCCGGAAGATGAGTGTCTAATACCAGGTATGAGTGCCGTCCAACTCGTCTCTTATGCTGGAGAACTTTGTGGGATGCCGAGACGGGATGCGTTGCAACGCGCACACGAGGTCCTCTATTACGTCGGTTTAGATGAAGAGCGATACCGACCTGTGGATGGGTACTCCACAGGTATGAAACAGCGTGTAAAGTTAGCGCAAGCACTGGCACATGATCCGAAGCTCCTACTCCTTGACGAACCAACAAATGGCATGGATACAAGCGGCAGAGAAGAGATGCTCGAACTCGTCAAAGACATAGCGATCGACAAAAACATCAACGTCATCTTATCTTCACATCTACTCCCCGATGTGGAGTTCGCATGTCAAGAGATTGTTGCGCTATCACACGGGAGTGTCGCTATCCAAGGACAGATACAAGATCTCAAAGAGAACAAAGGACAATCTTTCGATCTGAAGATCGTGGGGGACAGCGAGGCTTATATCACTGCTTTGGAACGCCATAACTTTCAGGTCGAATTACACCCCGACAAACGCCTACGGGTTACATCCGGTAATCAGGAACAGACGGAAACAACATTCTTCTTCAAAGTGGCTCACGATACAGGTGTCCAACTTCGTCAACTCCGTGGGGTTAAACATACGTTAGAGGATATTTTCGCTGAGGTGATGAGTGTAGATTCACAATTTTCTAATAATTAGATCTGAGCTGCTGCGGACGGTTGCTTCGCATTGTCCCGCAGGTTCCTCTATAGGCTTGCGCAGAATGCAGATGTTTTTTAAAGAATAGCGATATGGCGTTACTGAGGTTTTTTAATGTCCGACATTTTACGACGATCTTAACACTCGGCATCTTAACCGTCGTTATACCTTCTCTCAGCATAGCAAATGAGGTCCTCCGTATCGCTGGAATGGGCGGCACCCGTATCGCAACGTCTGCAGAGGACGCAGGCATACTCGGGAATCCGGCATCACTTGTACGTGTAAAGCACCATAACCTCGCGTTCGGTACTACTGCTGAAAATATTCACTGGGCAGAACTACCCAAACACGGAACTGTGCAATTTACCGCCGAAGCCAATATCGACGTTTCGCCAGTGCTCTACTATTCACACGCATTCGGTAAATCGGGTGTGAGTGCCGGGTATGCCGCAAAATTTGCGAATTTTGTGAACTTCACATTTGAAAGTACACGTGCCGAATACAATCGAAACGCGCGTCAATTTTCCGCCACAACCGACCTGTTAAAACACTACAACTTACTCCAAGAAAGGAGTTGGATAATCGGATTCAGTCGCGAACTCGGAAAATCAGCGGCAGGCCTGCGTCTTAGATTGTTGAGGCAAACTGTAAACCGAGGAACGATGATCTCGACTTTAAATTTGGCAGCACGCCACGGACCTGAAGTCGATACAGATGCCCCTGAAGAACTCATTGAGGCAATCGTTGAAGAACTACAATTCGGAGACAGAGTCCGGGATATCGTTCACGAACGACAACCGACGCTTGAGAGAACAGTCAACCGATTAGAATTGGACTTCGGATTTCAACGTCCGATATGGTTTGACACAGAGCAGCCGAATCCACCGTTGCTGGTAGGTATCCTCTTTGAGAATCTCCTGCGCGCAGATTTAGTGGAACCTCTCCCTTTCCGAGTCGGTATCGGTGTCGCTTATGTACCTCAGGAATGGATTACAGTCGCAGCGGATCTTTGGCGGGACTTTGGACAAAAGGGAGTGAGTTTTGCCATTGGCAGCGAATTTCAGAAAACATGGACTGGAAGCGTGCCAAAAACTGTAGCACTCCGAATCGGATTGGGACGTACACAGGTAACTCCTCATTTCTCATCTGGCATTGGACTCAGGCTTGGAACCACATATTTGGAATACACCCTGATGTTCGGAAATTTCACCTATGAATCTTACAGACATCTATTCGCATTCACCCTACGTATCTAACGCAAGGAGGTAACCTCGCATGGCAGATAGAAATAACGTTATTCAGGTTGGTGTCGCCGAAGTAGATATTACCCCAGATTATCCGATTCGACTGAGTGGTTACGGGAGTCGTCGCACGGAGTCCGACGGTACCATCCAGCAAATATGGGCAAAAGCACTCGCTATCGGTAACGATGCAGATGAACCCGTTGTTTTAGTAACTGTCGAAAACTGTGGCTTACCGGACGAGTTGACCGAGGAAGTGTCCCTTCGGATCAAGGAGAAAACCGGCATCTCGCGTGCCCATTTCGCGGCATGCTTTACACATACACACAGTGCACCCTGCCTAACAAATGCCGCACCCTTCCTGTTTAGTTCGGATATACCTCCCGATCAGCAGAAAACGATAGATCGGTACACCGCTCAGTTCAAGGACTGGATGGAAGCCGTTGCCTTGGAGGCACTTGCGAACCGAGAACCATCACATTTGCGTTGGAGTATCGGCGAACTGAGTTTCGCAAAAAATCGGCGCACTGAAGGTGGTCCGGTAGATCACTCATTACCGTGTATGCAAATCACACGTGAGGACGGCACACTCCGTGCTGTATGGGCAAGTTACGCCTGCCATTGCACGACGTTGGCTGGCACCGATAATCATATTTGTGGAGACTGGGCAGGATTTGCCCAAGACGCCCTCCAAGAAGCCCTACCCGGTGTAACGGCTCTAATCTCCATCGGATGTGGTGCCGACGCGAACCCTGAATCTCGGATGATGCCGATGCCGGATGGAAAAGAAGAGGTATTCAGCACCCGTCTTGCGTATGCAAAAGCACACGGAGAAGCACTCTCGGAGGAGGTTCAACGTCTCTTGAAGCGTGATGCGAAACCGCTCTCTAAAGCCCCGACAGGGGCATTTGAAAGGGTTAATCTGCCGTTTGATACACTGCCGACCCGTGAAGAGTGGGAGGCACGTGTAGCGGGAGGTGGTCACGATGCCTATCACGCCCAAAAGCATCTCGAACGCTTGCAGGAAGGACTCCCGTTACAGACGGAACTCTCCTATCCGGTGCAGGCATGGCGATTCGGCGAGGAACTTGCCATTGTTTTCCTTGCGAGTGAGGTGGTCGTCGATTATTCGCTCCGTTTGAAAAGTGAGTTAGATGCTGATCGGTTGTGGGTAGGCGCGTATTCAAACGCGTTTCCGTGCTATATTCCGTCGGAGCGAGTGTTAGCCGAGGGGGGCTATGAAGGTGGCGGCGCGATGCTCTATTTCGGTCCACCGACTCGATTTGCTCCTGGGGTTGAGCAGTTGGTGATTGACACCGTGCATCGACTATTACCAGGGGTGTATCGGCGGTAAACGAAGGATATTCACGCTTTTTGGTTTGCGGGCTGGGATAAGGATTCTGGGTTTAGTCTTCTTGAAAGAGGGAGCTGCTGTGGGCAGTCGTTAGCGGTTTGGCAAGTTTTTGTGCTACAAGTGCGTAAAGGCTGATTCCAGACTTTGCTGCCTCGTCTGCCAAGGCATGATAAAGTTGCGCATCAACAGGAACATTGATCAGGCCTTCGTAATCTTTGCGCGGCGGAGGTTGTGGCAAAGGTTCGCCATCGGCTTGATAACATTCTTTCATCAATTCCCAGGCGGTTTTCAGTTCAGATAGTGCCTCGGAGGGCATCGCACCGAAAGCAGAGACATTGGGAAGTTCCACGAGATGTGCCAGATAATCGCCATCTTCATCAAAAAGTATATTAATCATGAATCCGTCGAAATCGTCGTGGTTATTCTTCTTCATTTGCTGCTTCCTTGTTGTATTGTTTAAGAAATTGTCGAACATAGATGCTCAAATTTGTTCGGAACACAGCACCCCAGACAAATTTAAGCATCCAAGGACTTATTAGGGTCTGACTCAGATTAAATCAAGCCCGCTTCCGAAACAGTCTTGCGTAAAGACTCAAGGTTCTCAGGAACCATCGGTGCGAGCGGCAACCGCAATTTCCCGTTGAGTTTTCCCATCAGTTGGAGTGCGGTTTTCGCTGGAATCGGGTTCGTCTCAATAAAGAGATCCACTGCCAAGGACAACGTTTTGTAGTGGAGTTTGCGTGCAAGTTCAAGATTTCCGGCGTGGAACGCGTTACACATCTCCGCGACATCCGCGGGTGCAACATTCGCCACGACCGAGATTACACCTTTCCCTCCAACAGCCATGATCGGCAGTGTGTTCACATCGTCTCCCGAAAGCACAACGAAATCATCAGGACATAAATCGACAACCTCACTGGCGCGTTTGAGTTCGCCAGTCGCTTCCTTGAGTGCAACGATGTTCGGATGTTCAGCAAGCCGAGCAATCGTGGGTGAAAGGATGTCAGTCCCACAGCGTCCCGGAACGTTATAGACGACGATCGGGATGTCCACTGTGTCGGCGATCTTCATATAGTGGGCATACAAGCCTTCTTGGGTAGGCTTGTTATAATAGGGCGTAACAATCAGAGCGGCATCCGCACCTGCCTCTTTAGCGTGTTGCGTTGCACGCAAGGTGCGTGTTGTTGAGTTGGATCCGGTACCCGCAATAATAGGCACCTGACCATTCACGGTTTCAACAGTGAGTTCTATTACCCTATCGTGTTCAACCTCAGACAGCGCGGGGGATTCACCTGTTGTGCCACACGGGACGATGCCGTGTGTGCCGCCGTCAAGCTGAAATTGAATCAGTTCCTTGAGTTTCGCCTCGTCAAGCGATTCATCGTCTTTAAAGGGTGTGACGAGCGCCACATAAGAGCCTTGAAACATGTAAACCCTCCTTGTTGGCAACGGCACAACGGGCTTGCAATACGCGCTTGCAAGCTGTGCCGCTTGGGCCTGCTACATTTAATAATTCCATGCGTCAGTTGTAAGTTCACCGACGTAGATAACGCGAGCATCACCTTCAAGATAGACATCCTGAGCTTCGCCGTTCTCCACATCGAAATGAATCTTCAATTCGACCCCACTCGCCGTTTTGACAGCAACCGGGGATATAACCTTTCCTAACGTCGCCGCAACAATAGCAGAAGCGATTGACCCGGTGCCACACGCGAGCGTTTCATCTTCAACACCGCGCTCATACGTCCGGATATCAATCAACCCTGGGGACTGAATACGGATAAAATTCGCGTTCGTTCCAGCGGGCTTGAAATCGTCGTGATAACGCGTCTGCTGCCCTAAATCAAAGACGTCCGTTCCTTCCAAATCCTCGACGAAGAAGACAACATGCGGCACGCCGCTATTCGCGAATCCGACTGTATGCATCCCATCTGTCAATTGGAGTGGAACATTGAGTCGGATATCCGTAGGATCGCTCATACGTACTTTAACGTTCTGACCCACTATTTCGGATTCATAAATTCCAGCATTCGTCAGAAATCGCATCTGTTCAGACGCGAGACCGTTCAGATAGGCGAATTTGGAGATACATCGCGCGCCGTTCCCGCAGGTTTCCACCTCGCCGCCATCGGCATTGAAGTATCGCATGCGAAAGTCAACGTCGTCGGCTTTTTCCACGAGGAGAACACCATCAGCTCCAACCGACATACGGCGTTGGCAGAGTTTTTTCACAAAATCTGTATCGGTACTATCAACGATTCCCGCCAAATTATTGATAATGACAAAGTCGTTGCCTGCACCGCTGAGTTTCATAAAGGGTATTTTATCCATTCCAGGTCCTTTACTGCGGAGATGTAATTTGGCTATATGATAATATTATTCGGATTTTGAGTCAAATGTTTTTTGGACACACCCAAGGCGCATTTCGTCTCCCCGTAGGAGGGAATTCCGATTCCCAACTTTTACTGACTGCTGATGGCTGATCGCTCTGCTCTTACGAAACACCTGACATCAGAGCATGCGCGCGGAGTTCCGACACGATCCCTAAAACACCATCGTAACTGTCGCAGGTGACAAGACGATAGCGAAAGGGTTTGACGTGTGGGATGCCCTTAAAATAGTTGCTATAGTGTCGACGCATTTCAAGAATACCGAGCTTTAACCCTTTCCATTTAATGGAGAAATCAATGTGCTTTCTAAAAACCGAAATGCGTTCATCTATTGAAGGAGGTGGGAGCAATTCACCGGTTGCGAAATAGTGTTTTATCTCGTTGAAAATCCATGGGTATCCGATCGCGGCACGCCCGATCATAATACCATCAACACCGTATTGCCGCCGCAGCTTCGCCGCTTTTTGTGGACTATCGACATCACCGTTGCCGAAGACAGGAATCGTCATCCGCGGGTTGTCTTTGATTCTACCGATGAGTGTCCAGTCGGCATCCCCTTTATACATCTGACGACGGGTTCTGCCGTGAATCGCAATCGCGCGGATCCCAACATCTTGCAACCGCTCGGCGACTTCAACAATATACTTCGTTTTATCGTCCCATCCGAGTCGCGTTTTGACGGTTACTGGGAGATCCGTGGCTCTCACCATCTCGGCAGTCATTTTCACCATTTTAGGGATGTCTTGCAGGATACCGGCACCGGCACCTTTACACGTAACCTTCTTAACGGGACAGCCATAGTTAATGTCGATAATGTCGGGTTGGACTTTCTCAGTGATTTCCACAGAGGCACGCATAGAATCAATATCGTGCCCAAAAATTTGGATCCCGATCGGTCTCTCTGCTTCAAAAATGTCCAGTTTGGCAACACTCGGTGCGGCATCTCGAATGAGTGCTTCGGAGGAGATGAATTCCGTGTACATGAGATCGGCACCGTTCTTTTTGCAGACGGCGCGAAAAGGCGGATCGCTCACATCTTCCATCGGTGCGAGCAACAGAGGGAAATCTGGAATGTTAAGGTTGCCGATTGTAATCATGGTATATCATTTGCGAAATAATTTTATAGAAAATTTAGTTATTGGATTCGCCGCATGTATTCATCGTATCTACCGATCCAAAACCAGACGAGAGTACCATTTTCTTCACGGGCCAAAGCGCGATAGTCCCTATTAATACGTGCAGCCCAAAGTGTACCTACTTTTTTCAGATTTAAGGACGGGTGTCTTGGGTTTTGCTTCAAGAACCCAAATTTGTTATCTGCGAGCTGTTGAACCGCACGTGGAAGATTTCGATAGTGCTCCCAAAATTCTCGATTCGTTTTATAGATCTTTGCACCTACCTGCCCGTAAATCTTCAAGGGCTTTCTCCTCGAGATGGTCTAGCTTACCAGCATTTATGTCTTCCTCAAGTTGCTTGCACCATTCCTCCCACTCGGCTTCTAAAATTGCGTGAAGTTCACCCTCAAGGGTCTGCAGCAATTCCTGTCGGCTGTTTTCTTTACATTTAACCTCTGGAACTTCTGGTATCCACCCTATCCACGCACTGCCATTTCTTTGGATATGGGCAGTATACGTTTCTAAAGGATCCAAATATTGGATTTCGACGGTCTGAGTTTTTTCCATGTGGGTCTCCTGACATCAAAATCTTCTAAGCTATGATTATTATACCTTGCAAATGTGCCATTGTCAAGAGGTCAGCAACAGGAATCGCCTCTTGACACTTTTCCTATTTCGTGTTAAATATAAGGACAAGATTCGGAAGGTTAACTATTCATGAAGTATAGCGAGGTATTTTCTTATGAGATGTATTTTTGTGGGTATCGAATATGCCGGAAAATCGACACTGGTCGACCTGATGACCAACTATTACCAACACCGGAAGTTAAGGGTTCACGTCGATGACCACTTTACTATCCCCGATTCATCGCTCAGTCCAGAATCGAGGGCGGCGTATGTAAATTTCCCAGACGACGTGAAGGAACGGATGCAGCGGATGCAACTTCAGTATCACGTTGAAGTGATAAAAAACTATCCGAACACCCTTATCGCCGGGTGGCATATTGAGGAGCTTGTCTACTCATCCTTCTATGGAGATGATCCAGAAAGCACATACTACCCAAAATATCACATCAACGCGCAACGTGGCTATGAAACACAGGTGATTGAAGCACGATTGCCAGATGTGGTGATGATTCATGTCACCGCCAGCGATGATGCGATTAAGGAACGGATGGCAACAGATCCACACGAATATCAGATTATCAAGGAAGCCGATATCCCAACGCTCAACCGGCTTTTTCAGGAGGAGATTGACAGATCCCTATTTACCCTAAGTGGACGTAAGATTGTGCTGGATACAACGGATAAGACACCGGCTGAATCACTTGATGAACTGCTCCTACTGTCTGAACCGCTCATCACGTTCGGTGAACTTGCTGTCCGCGCAATGGACGTGCCAGATTCCGATTATCAGGTGCGTTATGAAAACGGTATTCGGAAGGTAATACCGGTATAGGAAGGTATTGGCGAGGCATAGGAGCCTCGCCAACGGACATTGTATTTGGAATTATCTGCTCAAAGGATGCTCGCGGTTTGCGATTGGGAAGGGGACGCGTCCTCCTGACAGTTGAGACTCATAGGCACCGAGGATCATCTCCAAGGCGGCAACAGCGTCTTCCGCCGCGGAAATCGGTTTCCGGTCGTTCTCAATCGCATCAATCAGATCGCGAATAGCGAGTTCATTGCCCTGGGAGAACGGCGTTTGGTCTAAGTCAATCGCTTCCCACTCCTGATCGGGATTTGAAGGGAGCAGCACCGGATACGAGTAGACCATGAGTCGGTTTGCGACATCACCGCGGAGCGAGAAAATACCTTCGCTACCGACGATTTCCATACCGTACCTGCCGGAGCCAGCCTGATCTCTCCGAGATTCAAAAAAGCCAGAGACACCGCTTTTGAAAGCGAAGTAGCTATTGATGCAATCACCCGCGACGGGTCCCACAGGTTCTGTTGGTTTGTGGTCGCCACCGTAAGTCACTTCTTTGCCGTTTGTCGTAACGTGCGACTGCATCCACGCGACATCTCCGACGAAGAAGCGCATCATATTAAATGTATGGGTGCCAAGAACAATCATATCCTCACCACCACCGCGATGATCCTGTTTACCGCTGGCATGGATGGCTTGGATCGTACCGATTTTCCCATCGTCGATCATTTCTTTGATCGCATGTGTCGCTGGAAGATATACCGCCTGATGTGCCACAGCAACCTTTAATCCCTGTGCTTTTGCCGTCTCAACGATTATATCGCCATCTGCGAGCGTACTTGTCATCGGTTTCTCGCTATAGACACTGCATCCTGCCTCAAGACACGCAGTGACCATAGCAACGTGATCCGATGTCCAACGGGGGCAGACGCTTACAATATCAAGGTCCTCTTTCTCAAGCATATCCCGATAATCGGCGTAACTACGCACTGCCCCTGCCTCTGCAGCAGCCTTTTCTCTACCTTCTTCGTTCGGATCAGAAACAGAGATAAATTCAACGTTCTCTATATCTTTATATGGCGTGTGGAGTCCGTGTCCGAAGTTACCGGCACCTGTATGCCCAATTGCCGCGGCACGATACGTTTTCTGGCTCATTTTGCCTCCGTTCTATGTTGTGATTTAGTATCCCTTTTGCTTATCAACGACGTTGGCGAGGGGTTCACCTTTCACGTAGCGGTGTAGATTGTCAATAAAGAGTTGCATGGCACGTCTCCGAATGTGTTGTGAGGAGCCTGCACTGTGCGAGGTAAGAATCACATTCTGCTGTTCCCACAGCGGGTTTTCCGGTGGACACGGTTCTGTGTACGTTACATCCAGCCCTGCGCCTGCTAATTTCTCGTTCTGAAGTGCGGCCACCAATGCCGTCTCGTCAATAACCCTACCACGACTGACATTCACGACATAACTCGCATCGGGCATCTGATTAAATTGCGCATCTGATAGGAGTTTATGGGTTTCGGGGGTACTCGGACAACAAACCATGAGCACGTTTGACTTCGCTAAAAACTCCATCAATCCGTCTAAACGGTAAAGTTCTGAGATGGTATCGGGCTTATCGATGGGTTCCACATCCATACCGATGACATTAAATTCAAATACCTGTGCGCGTGCTGCAATCGCTCGTCCGATGCCACCCAATCCCAGTATCCCCATCGTCATACCCGCCAGTTCGATGCATGGAACACGTTCCCAATGCTTCGTCTTCATAAATTCCAATTGGTCAGGAATCCGACGGGTGATGGATAAAAGGAGGGCAAAGGCGTGCTCCGCGATCTGTGTGCCGTATAAGCCGCGACAGTTGGTGAGTATCACATCGCTTGCCTTGAAAGCGGGATACATGAATCCTTCAACGCCTGCATGCGGTTGATGCACCCATCGCAACGCCGCTGCTTCCTGCATTTCATCTTCGCCAAGACGTCCATATAAAATATCAATACCGGCGATGTGGTCACGCAAGGATTCGCCGTCTGGTAAAAAGCGAACCTCAACCCCTGGGGGAACATCCGATAGCATCGCTTCAATTTCTGATGCCTGCCGACTACCAATCAAGACTTTAATATTATCCATGCGTCTCTCCAGTACCAGTTATGTCATTTTCCACCTATAGAAAACCGACTTAACCGCTAATCGAATCTGCGTGCTTTGCCCACTGAAAATCAAGTTCGCTGATGCCGCCCGCATCGTGGGTCATCAAGTCAATTGTCACACGGTTATAGACGTTAAACCATTCAGGATGATGATTCATGGATTCGGCAATTAAGGCGAGTTGTGCCATGAAACCGAACGCCGTAACAAAGGTATCAAACTGGAATTCCTTGTGCAACTTACCGTCTTCCACGGTCCAACCGTTGAGTTGTCCCAAGTTTTCCTGAATTTCAGCGTCTGAGAGTTTCTTCGCTGCCATTGAAAGTTCTCCTCAAGATGTATAATGGAATTGCGAAAGTGATTACGATGTCGTAGCCATAAAACTTAGGGGTGAACCGAGGATATTTAACTCTCTTGTAGGAGGGATCTCCGAATCCCGACTCTGACTGGTAAATAGCCCTAAGTACGAACCAAATGACATTGACCGAAATTGTAGTGGAAATTATAAATAAATGCAAGTTAAAATAGTAGTAGTAATCTTCATCATGACGTTCTTAATTTCCCAATAATAACACTATATGAGCACGTATCGCAATAAAACAGACTTTAAATAGGAGGCACCAATGCCAGGAGCAACGACCCTTTATTTTCCAGAAGTGGGACCCGAATGGCAAGACTGGGTCCAAGTCACAAACGTGGGAACCGAAGACACTCGTGTGACCGGAATCGCGAGGCATGCCGACAACGGACAACCGACTTGGTCTGCGGAGAAAACAATTAGTTCCTTCGAGTCCTGGATCCCCCCCGTTGACGAGATTAAAACGAACTCCTCAATGCAGTTCACTGCGGATCAACCAATTGTGGCAGAACGACACATGCACAAGGACACGAATGTGCTGGATTTTGTCGGCGCGGCTCCAGAATACGGAACCGTTGGGCAACGACTCTTTTTCCCAGAATTGGTCTCCGGTGCTCACGACTGGTTTCGGGTGCTAAACGTAGGTGAGGCAGATGCACACGTCAATATCACCGTCCGAAACAGGAACGGCGATGTCCTCAGACAGCGACACCACGTCATTAAGCCTCTCTGTTGTTGGGATCTCAATGAAGGTGTTATGGGAAATGTCACCGGCACCGTTGAAATGCAAAGTTCACAGCCGATTGTCGGTGAACGCCATCTCCACTATCAAGGTGGAAAGACATCTGTCGGGCAATTTGGACAGGTGATTGCAGATGCCCCGCGTACACTCTTTTTTCCAGAGGTAGGACCCGCATGGGAAGATTGGGTTGTGATCGTCAATGTCGGAAGAGAAGATGCAGAAGTCACGATGATCGCACGGAAAGATGACGACGCACGATCGACATGGACAAAAAAACGCGATCGACTACGACCTTTTGAGTGCTGGACCCCTCCCATGGACGACATTAAAGTGAAATCCTCCGTAGAGGTGCGCAGCAATCAACCCGTTGTCGCGGAACGACACATGCAAAGCGGGACAGCTATTATCGATCTACCCGGCGCATCGGTAGAGGGCGGACAGGTTGGCATCCGACTCTTCTTCCCTGAAATTGCGGGTGGCGCATGGGACTGGTTCCGATTCCTTAACGTCGGAGAAGCAGATGCCCTCGTTAACGTCATCGTTCGCAACCGGCAAGGTGAAATTCGTCGGCAGGTGCACCGCCAAATTAAGCCGTTCTGTTGTTCCGATATGGATGAAGGCGCGATGGGAAAAGTGCGAGGCACCGTTGAAGTGCAAAGCACACAACCGATTGTCGGTGAAAGACACCTACACTACCAGACTGGACACAAGGGTGCCGTCGTTGGTGAATACGGTGTCGTCATTGGAGAATAAAAGATGGCATGGATTCACACTGTAGATGAAGCCGATGCGACCGGTGTCGTGAAAGAGGAATACGACGCCGCACTTGCACGGGCAGGGAAACTTTACAATATTGTCAAACTTTTCAGCGTGCGACCGAAAAGTATGCACGCCTTCGTTGAACTCTACAAAATCGTGATGCACGACCCAGACTGTCCACTGAGTCGGATGCAACGGGAAATGATTGCCACTCTCGTTTCGAAGATGAACGAGTGCCATTACTGAATAATAGCGCACGCCGATGAATTGCGGGAACAATTCACAGACGAACAGATTTCACAGATTGTGTCGGATTTTCAGACGGCTGATATTGACGAAGCCACGAAAGCGATTCTTGAGTTTGCCGTTAAGGTGACGAAAGCGGCACCGACTATTACACCAGCAGACTTGGAACGTCTCCGCAGTTATGGACTCACCGATGAAGCACTTTTCGCTATTGTAGAGGTCGTCGGCTTTTTTTGTTACGTCAATCGGATAGCGGACGCTTTTGGAATAGAATTAGACGATTTTCTGAAAGGGAGAAATTTTGATGAATCTAACGGATAAAATTGCGATTGTGACAGGAGCGGGACAGGGTATCGGCAAAGCGATCGCCATCAGACTCGCGAACGCTGGTGCAAACGTTGCTGTCTTGGATTTGAACATAGATGCCGCAGAATCCGCGGCGCGAGAAATTGAAGGGACTGGCGGCAGTGCGATACCCGTTCAAGCCGATGTTACACAGTCCAACGACGTTAATGCTGCCGTTGAAAAGGTTATCTCCACCTTTGGTCGTGTTGATATACTCGTTAACAACGCCGGTATTGCGGGACGCACCCTACCGCTAACCGACTTAGAAGAATCAGATTGGGATGCCGTGATCGGCGTCAACCTCACAGGTGTTTTCCTCTGTTGTAAGGCGGCCATTCGCCCGATGATTGATCAGGATTACGGCAGGATTGTGAACATCGCCTCAATTGCTGGGAAAGAGGGCAATCCGACGCTTATACCATATTCGGTGTCTAAAGCGGGGGTCATCTGTCTGACGAAAGCACTTGCGAAAGAGGTAACGGACTATAACATCCGCGTAAACGCGGTATCTCCCGCGGTTATCCAAACTCCGATTTTGGAAGGCATGGCACAATCGACCATCGACTACATGGTGGG
>JAAXHD010000167.1 GCA_012271015.1 Candidatus Poribacteria bacterium
CTCACCGACTGAGATGTTGCCTACTTCGCCTACACCGATAGGTGGTGTATCAAGGGTCGATTGGACGATGGGTATACCGGGCGTACCTGCTGGAATCTCCATAGGATGCCAATGTGGTCCAGCGTCGGTGCAACTATTGCCGATATGGAGATGCATCGCATGCAAGCCAGAGGTGGCGTTCTGAATCTCGATGACAACGTGAACTATCCCGTCCATTTCCGTAAAGGTCGCTGTCCCTATTAAACCGCTCCCATTTTTTTTGGAGATCGTGGCAACTGCGACTTTGTCAACAGGTTCCGCGGTAATCATCTGAGTCGGAATTTTTTCGCAACCGGTTACAAGGCATATTAAAATAATAAAGATTATTATTTCTTTACACGTGTGGTGGTTAATGTTCGTGGGTATCAAATTGTTCTTTTCGGTGTGGTATTGAAGGTATTGTATCGCATTTCGGTGCCTAAGTCAATCGAACTTCGTTATTCAAAAACTGCGATTAGGGCTTGACATTCTGCCTTGTATTGATAGAATAGAAAGATACTATCTAGAACACGGAGGGAACGAGATGGGATATAAATTAGATCCGAACGCAATGTATCGGATGCCGACGCATTTTGGACCGAGGACAGGACCGAGATACGGACCCGATGGCAGAAAATTTGAGTGTAAAGATAACCCGAAATCAACGTCAGTTTCAGTGAGTTTCCTGACAAATAGCGAGCAACTTGAGGCGTTTCTACCGCCAGGCTTCTCGCTCAACGGCGAACCCGTTGTGTCTGTGTCCGGCGGCTATATGAAGGAAATTGAATGGCTCGCAGGGCGGGGTTACAATACCCTCGGCGTTAGTTTCCCGGTGGTTTACGAAGGTGAAGTGGACAGAGCGACGGGGTCTCTGTTGACGGTGCTGTGGGAAAATCTGACAGATCCGATTTTGACAGGACGTGAGGAGTTAGGATTCTCCAAAATCTATTGCGCACTTCCAGATCCACTAACTTTTAACGGTGAGACACACTGCACCGCCAGTTGGCTGGGTTTTAAGTTCATGGACATGCGCGTAAGAGCGACAGAGCAAGTCCCGATACCACCCGCGTCTCCACCGTCGCAAGCGAGTGATGAACAACCGCTTACTGGAACATTACATTATAAATACATGCCGAGAACGGGTATATGGGGCACCGAGGATATTGCCTACGCCGTGCTAACACCATCGCATACACCGAACAGGGTTGTGCAGGAGCAGTGGCGCGGCGAGGGAACCGTCGAATTCCACAAAGCGCGTTGGGAAGACCTACCAACACAGTACAACATTGTCAATGCCTTCCACGAATTGGAAGTCAAGGAATGGCGTGGTGCATCTATCGTCAAAACCGTCGGCGGAAAAGACCTGAGCGATCAACGTATCTTGCGTTAATTGGCAATTAGCGGTCAGCAATCAGCAGCCTGCAACACCGGCGGAGTCGACTCGAAAGAAAAGCGCGTCAAAGTCCGAATCTACGTCGTTTCTCCGCAAGGTATAATTAAAAATTAGTCCATCACTGTGCCGCCTGAGACGGTGATGGAAACCCCTGATAGGTAGGCGGCTTCGTCTGAGGCGAGGAAAGCAGTCATCTTGGCAACATCTGCTCCCTCGGCGAGTCGCCCGATGGGTACGGCTGCCTCAGAGCGGCGTGCGTATTCCGCGAGTTGTTCATCAGCAGAAAGATTCTGGGGCATTAGCACAGAGGCAAGATGTCCAAATCGCTCTGTGTCGACCAGCCCGGGGCAGATGGCGTTTACGTTAACCTGATAGGGTGCGAGTTCAGACGCGAGCGATTGTGTGAAGCCGATCACAGCGAATTTCGAGGCACTATATGCCGCGAAGCGCGCCGATCCTCGTTTCCCGGTGACAGAAGACATATTGATAATTTTGCCTCCCGTTCCCTGCGCGATGAGATGACGTGCCACCGCTTGCGAACAGAGGAATACGCCTTTCACATTGACCCGCTGGACTCTGTCCCAATCTTCTTCAGCCAGATCTACGACAGGCACACGATCCTTACCAGCGATCGTCCCTGCGTTATTGACGAGGATGTCGATTTTGCCGAAATGTGCGACGGTCTGGTCCACCATCTCTTTCACCTGTGTCGCGTCCGCAACGTCCGCGACAACACTGATGGCACTTTGTCCCATCGCCTCAATTTCACGAACAACATCGGGTAAGCCTTGCCAATCCGATTGGTCTGCGGCGTAAGGATGTTCGGTAATATCGTTGACAGCGACATCGGCACCCTCTTTAGCCAATCGAGTCGCAATAGCACGTCCGATGCCGTTTTTGCCGCCTGCGCCTGTCACTAAGGCGACTCTTCCATTTAAGTTGTACATTCAAATATAGCTCCTGTGAATTGAATGGTGCAGAGTATATCAGATTCTTAGGCAGATGTCAAATTGGCGAGTCAAAAACCTTTGATTTTCCGCTGAATTTATGATATACTTTAGTAATATATTGCTTGTCTTGTACACTAATAACACCAATCGGAGAAAACGATGAGGAAAGAAATTTCAGCAACGGAATTACATCGGAAATTTGGTGAATTCCTCGAAGGGGTCTACCACAACGGGGATTGGCTGATAGTCAAACGTGCCAACACACCGCTCGCCGCGATTGTTCCAATTGAAGTCTATGAAGGGATGCTTCAACAACGAGAGCAGGCCTTCTCAGTATTGTATTGGATAGGATCTGGGAAAAAGTGCCAGCGGTCAGTGAAGAAGAAGCACACACCGATATTGAACAGGCAATTGCTGAAGTCCGCGCCGAGAAAATACGTAAAAAAAAGAGTAAGTTGTCTGCCTGATGCGTGTTGTACTGGATACAAACCAGCATATTAGTGCGATAACCCCAAACGTGCTATCATACCCACATGCCACAACTCAACCTCAAACCCAACCACAAAGCAGTCCGAAACTACTACGCCACGCTCCAGCAATACGATCAACACAATGCCACACACGAAGGGGCCGTCAGCAATCCGTTTGCCTTCTTACTGGATACTTGTGCAAAGCAAGTAAATGCCACTCTCATCCCCCAATATGCAATGCGTGCCCCAAAAGGCAACCGTATCGTCATCGACGGCACCGTTCTCAACGAAATCGGACTCCCCTTCGCCTACTGGGAAGCGAAAGACATGGACGATAACCTCGCCAGAGCGGTTATCGACAAACGCGAGGCAGGCTACCCCCTCGACAATATCCTCTTCCAGAACCCACAGCGCGCAATCCTCTACCAGAACGGACAGGAGGTGATGGACATCAACATCACCGAACCCGAAAGCCTGATTCGGGTCCTCCAATTCCTGTTCTCCTACGCGCCCCCCGAACTGGATAACTGGCAGACCGCAGTTACCGATTTCAGAGAACTCGTCCCAGACCTCGCAAGCGAACTCAAAGAACGGATCGAGCAACGCCACGAAACCGATACCACCTTTAAAAAAGCGTTCACCGATTTCTACGATACCTGCCGCACCTCCATCAACCCCGAACTCTCACAGGATGCCGTCGAGGAGATGCTCATCCAACACATCCTCACCGAACGCATCTTCCGCACCGTCTTCGACCGATCGGACTTCACGCGTCGAAACATCATCGCACGCGAGATAGAGAACGTCAGCGACGTGCTGATGCGGCAGTCAATGAGCCGCGACGAGTTCCTTGGACCGCTGAACCGTTTCTACGTCGCCATCGAACAGGCGGCGACGCTCTGTAAAGACTTCTCCCAAAAACAGCACTTCCTCAACACCTTCTACGAGAAATTCTTTCAAGGGTTCTCTGAGGACGT
>JAAXHD010000166.1 GCA_012271015.1 Candidatus Poribacteria bacterium
GTTCGGACGCTCATCAAATCCGATTTCGATGCCGCATTTGAGAAGGTTGACGTTATTGCAACGCCGACTTCGCCGACACCTGCATTCAAAATAGGTGAACGGACTGCGGATCCATTGCAAATGTATCTGTCCGATGTGATGACAACGCCTGCGAGTCATGCCGGGTTACCCGGTATCTCTGTACCGTGTGGTTTTGTGGAGAACGGGTTACCGGTTGGGTTACAACTGCTCGGTGCGCCTTTTGCTGAAGAAAAAGTGCTGCGGGTTGCTTATACCTTTGAGCAGAACACGGATCACCACCGACGGAAACCGCAGATCAGAACTTAAGGAATGGTTTTGTAATGAACGCTTTAACAGCACCGCTCGGCGGACTCCTCGGCGCGGCAATAGGCGGCGTACTTTGGGCGAAATATATCCAGTGGACAGGGCACACTGCTGGTTTTATCGCTATTGGTATTGGTATATTCACAGGAGCAGGGATGCTCTTGACAAGCAGCCGATGTTTTGAACGTGATGCAAGAACGATGTGGCGCGTTATCAGTGCTGCCGCTGCATTTTTCGCGATACTCGGTATCTTTATTGGGAAATACTTGGACGTTCAGTGGAATGCGGTTGCCCAAATCGCCGAACAACTGAGCCAAGAACATAATATATCAATAGAGCAAGCCATGCCAATCGCGAAAACGGTGTTTAAGGGGCAGTCTGTGTGGGAACTCATGCAGACACGGATGAGTCGTATTGATCTGCTTTATGGTGCTGCCGCCGCCTTTATCGCTTTTCGGATTCCGGGTATCCAAAGGCTACGAGACTACTTTTATTAACCATGACTTACGCAAACAGGCGATAAATCACCTTACTACCAACTGAAGCCTCTTGTAAGTACATGACTTTCTCAAAACAAGCACGGTTCGTAGTCGCGCATAGCGCAAGTCGCGTGTGGACTTGCGGGACAATGCGCATGGCGTAAGTCCTATTAACGAAAGCGCGTAGCCCGTAATGTAATGGAGGGGTTTTTGCTTGGGCGTTTCCCCTGGGTCTACGGAAAGTCCCGTTAGATACTGATTCTACCTTAGCGAACCGCAAGGAATAATTAAAAAAGGAAATAAAAAATGAAATTTCTAACGATAGGTTTTGGAAACCCGCGAACTTCCTCCAAAACCTGTTTTCACATCTTATTATCAATATTTCTTATTTGCACACTTCTACCGCTCGGTTGGAGTTCAGAAGAAACCGGCAAAACCGCCGATGATGAATTGGTAGAAAACCTCGCGCTTTTCTCAGAAATCCTTGCTTATATCAAACAAGCACATCTTGAGACACCGAATGCTAAGGAACTCGTAGAGGGTGCTATCAATGGCGCGCTTCGCAAATTAGACCCATATAGTCAATACATTCCAGACTACGCCGCCTTTCGAACCCAAAACCGTGGTAACTACGGTGGACTCGGAATGATGATCGGGATTCGAGAGGATATGTTGACTGTGGTTACGCCTTTTAAAGGGAGTCCCGCTGCTTTGGCGGGTTTGCAAAGCGGGGATGTTATTAGTCATATTGAAGGTGAATCAACAGCTGTAATGACCTTGAACGAGGCGGTCGATCAGTTGCGTGGTGAACCGGGAACTCCAGTTTCCATTACGGTCGTGCGTCAGAACGATAACCGTCCCTTTGAGGTTACTGTCACGCGTGAAGTCATTCGGATTCCGAGCGTTGAGCAGAATCTGATTGGAGATAATATCGGCTATATCAAAATCAATCAATTTCTTGATACGACAGCCAACGATGTAGATAATGCCTTGTTGGACTTCAAGGCACAGAATGTCCGTGGTGTCATTCTCGACCTCCGCTCAAATCCTGGAGGGTTGCTCACTTCAGCTGTTGATATCGCGAGCGACTTCCTCACACCCGATCAACTTGTTGTTTACAGTAAAGGAATTGAGGCGCGTGAGGACTTCAAGTCGAAAGGGGAAAAAAGGGAGTACTTTCCCTTGATTGTACTCGTTGATGGTGGGAGCGCGAGTGCTTCTGAGATCGTCGCCGGGGCTATCAAAGACCACGGACGCGGACTTGTCATGGGTAACAAAACCTTCGGAAAAGCATCCGTTCAACGTGTATTTCCACTTAGCAATGCCAAATCTGCTGTGAAATTAACCGTGGCGCGCTACTTTACACCAAACGGGGTCGATATCGACAAGGTCGGCATTATTCCAGATGTTGAGTCTGCATGGTTCAGCCGATCTGAACGGCAGATGCAGTTGAAACTCCGCGATAACGAGAAACTCAAAACCTTTATAGATGAGAATGGCGACGACGTGTTGGGACAACTCGCGACCGCTGAGCATGCATCGCGCGATGACCGCCACGCGGCAAAACTCCTGCGGAGTTATCAGCGTTTGAGTGATGCGTTGACTGAAGAACAGATTGTTCTCAGCGATATCGGCATTAAATACGCACTTGCCCAAATTACAGAAAATGACCGTGATGAACTGGAACACGATCCCCAAATCGTTGCCGCTATGGAGCAATTGAAAGTGCTCGAACTCTTCGCAGTGGAGAACTAAGGAGGAAATGCAATGGAAACCGATGTTAGTCAAAGTGGGTCGCTACCGAACTACGTTAATAATATATGGCAACAATCCGAGGCGACTGAACTGATCGACGTTACAAATCCCGCGACTGGGGAAGTCCTCACCCAAGTACCGCTTTCACCCGCGAAAGAGGTACATCAAGCCGCTGCAGCCGCCGCTGAGGCACTCCATGAATGGCGGCGGACACCCCCTGTCGAACGCATTCAGTACCTCTTTGCCTTGAAAAATCTTTTAGAGGAAAATTTGGAGGATATCGCCAGAACCATTACGCTGGAGTGCGGTAAGACACTTGACGAGGCAAAGGGCGAAATGCGGCGTGCGATCGAGAATGTTGAGGTCGCCTGTGGTATCCCGACACTCATGCAAGGCACGAATTTGGAGGATATTGCTACCGGGATTGACGAGTTTATGGTTCGCCAACCTGTTGGTGTGTGTGCTGTAATCGCACCTTTCAATTTTCCGGGGATGATTACTTTCTGGTTTCTGCCTTATGCCATTGCCTGTGGCAACACCTACATCGTGAAACCTTCCGAAAAAGTACCCATCACGATGCAAAAGATATTTCAATTACTGGAACAGACAGGACTGCCTAAAGGCGTTGTCAACCTTGTGAATGGTGGCAGAGAGACTGTGGACGCACTCTTAACGCATCCAGATATTCGAGGGGTTAGTTTCGTCGGAGCGACTGCGACGGCTAAAGAAATCTACGCAAAAGCTGCTGCAAACGGCAAACGCGTCCAGTGTCAAGGTGGCGCGAAAAATCCGCTGATTGTTCTTCCTGATGCGGATCCGCAATTTACTGTCAACGCTACAGCCGAGAGTGCCTTCGGATGTGCTGGGCAACGGTGTCTCGCGGCATCTCTCACCCTCACTGTTGGCGAAGCACGCGACTGGTTCACGGAAGCCATCGCCGACACCGCCACTGATCGGGTCGTCGGAAATGGATTGGAAGAAGGGGTCGAAATGGGACCCGTCATCACCTCCGAGAGCAGAAACCGAATTGAAAATCTTATTCAAGCGGGGGCTGATGAGGGCGCGCAACTCCTTGTTGATGGCAGGTATCCGAGCATTCCCGGCGGTGAAAGTGGCAACTTCCTTCGTCCGACAGTCCTCAATGGCCTTAACCCACAGGGTGATATTGCCAGAACCGAAATCTTCGGACCGGTTTTGGGGCTTATCCATGTCGAAACGATTGACGATGCAATCGAGCTCATCAATAGCGGACGTTATGGCAACATGGCGTGTCTCTTTACGAGTAGTGGGGCATCTGCCCGTCAATTCCGATATGAAGCGGAGATCGGTAATATTGGCATTAACATCGGTGTCGCCGCGCCGATGGCGTTCTTCCCTTTCAGCGGTTGGAAGGATAGTTTCTTCGGAGATCTCCACGGTCAGAGTTGGGATGCTGTGGACTTCTTCACGCAGAAGAAGGTCGTCGTTGAACGTTGGGCGTAACCTTCGTATTCTTTGCTGACTCTCTCCAACAAGGTAGGTGCGGTTTTTAACCGCACCTATAGACCTCGTTCCTGACTCACCCAATTGGTTTTTTATCTTCATTTAATTTCGTCCCACTCTGGGCAAAAAAATGGGTCGGACGAACACGCCCGACCCGGATTGATTGTGAATGAAACTTAACGGTGCCTACGGAATTCTCGCTGGTCACGACGGAATTGATTAGCGCGTTTCTTTGCTTCTGTATGCCGGTTCTTCGTCAATTCCGTCAGTTTCGTCATCTGCTCTTCCGTCAAAATCTCCTTGAGACTCGCGTAGAATTTTGTCTGCGTCTCCTTGACGCTCTCACGTAGTTTCTTTACTGCAGCCCGCTTCTCATCGGATTCACGCGCTTCTTTAATCTGTGTCTGCAGCGTTTCACGGGTTTTCTGATAGATCGGATGCACCTTTGCTAACGTTTCGGTGTCAACTTTCACGCCGAAAGTCAAATCTATCCAAGAGTTATTGAGAGCGGCAACGGGGTTTATCGCCGCTATTCTGCCACGAGCCGTACGAGCATTATCATCGCGATATTGTCTTTTGTTGTGAACCTCTCGATGTGCTGCAGCCGTATTTTCAAAAACGAACATTCCGACTATTGCGATTATTGCGATTGCGCTGAGTACAAACCATTTCTTTTTCATTTTTCTTTCTCCTATTAGATTTATGATTTTGTGAATGCCCAATTATCTTTTTAGGAAAGGCATTTACTTTTTGGTTTTGCTTCTTTAGTCAGATCTGTTCAGAAAAGGTTCGTTTTTTTAATTTACGGAATTAGTCGTTTTGGACTTGCGAAAAGTTGTTAAAAATCGCTCTAAATCCTCGTAAATACAGGGTTTTCATGATACAATATAGGTA
>JAAXHD010000162.1 GCA_012271015.1 Candidatus Poribacteria bacterium
TTCGAGATACTGTGGGATCTGAGTGCGCGCCGTGTACCCAATATCGACTCCGCTTCATCTATAAAGACAAACGCCAACTTGCCTTCTTCCTTTTTCTCACGGGCAATCTGAAAAATCTCTCGCACCTTCCGTTCAGATTCACCGAGCCACATGTTGAGAATCTCAGGTCCCTTGATATGTAGGAAACAGCCTTCAACGTCTTCGCCGCTTTCCCTTCGGAGTCGCTGGGTTAAGTTGTAGGCGGTCGCCTTACCGATGAGTGTTTTCCCACATCCCGGAGGACCGTGGAGCAGGAACCCTTTCGGCGCGCTATATTGGAATCGTTCAAAAAGTTTAGGATGCAGGATCGGGAGTTCAATTGTGTCCTTAATGCGTTGGATGGTATCGTCAAGCCCACCGACCTTGGACCACGGTATATTCGGCACTGCCTCAAGTGCGTAAGCATCTGTCTCTTTCGCGGCAATATGTTCAAGGGCAACACGGAAGTTGGAATCAATCCGAACCTCATCACCGGGCTTCAGTTTCGCATCTACGAGGTCTGTGGAGCGTTCAAGGATGACAGTTTGAGCGTTCGGTTCTTGACCGATACGGAGCCGCCCATCTGGCATAACATCGGCTATTTTTGCGATAGGACCCGCATCATTGTATCCAAGTTCACCGACAACGACAAAAGCGTCGTTCAACAGAACACTGAACCCTTTTTTAAGGTTGGATGCCTCCAGTTCCGTATCAATGTTCGCATAGTATTCGGAGCCACCGACGATGACGCGGGCGATGTCCTCCTTAGGCAATCCGAGTAAGGTTCCGATCCGATTCGCGGGTGCGGTGAGTTTCTCAATCTGCTCTTCCATCTCGGCGTGGATACGGAGTGCCTCCTGCTGAATCGAGCGAACCCTCTCCTGAAATTCACCTTCGTCGTTGAGAATGGAGCGACGGAGTTCCATGAGCCAACGACGGCGCCGATCATCTACTGGCGTCTCGGTAATAATGTGGTGAATTAACTGCAAAGAATAGCCAGAACTCATTGCCTCCTCTTCGGGAGTGAGTTCCTCTTCAAGTTCCTCGTCATCTTCAATAAACAGGTCGTTCCCATCGGGACCTGGACCATCAATTTTACGATTCTTCTTATCGTACATTTGAACGTCTCCTCAGACAGCAACGGATGACTTTACGATAGAGTTTACCACATTTCCCACAATTTTGCGAATATTTATTCAGATCCCACTTAAATTGGGGTCTCCTGCGATAATTTTCAATAGTTTAGCACAATTTGTAACACGAATGCAAGAAAAAAACACGTTTCGGTAGAATTTCGTTTAACTTGACTTCTGTCAGTCCGTATGTTAGGATAGGGGCAAATAACAGCAGGGGAAGGATTCTTATGACACTCATATCTATGTTAGAGCATTCAATCCAGCACTATGGCAGTCAACCGGCATTGGCACATAAACCGAAAGGTGGCACCTATCAAGACATCTCTTACACTGAACTCGGTGAATCGGTGGATGCTTTTAGTCAAGGGTTAACTGCTTTAGGGGTGCAAAAGGACGATCGGGTCGCGCTTCTCTCTGAGAACCGTCCCGAATGGGCAATCACGGATTTTGGGAGCCTCAAAGCGGGTGCGGTAACCGTACCGATGTTCTCAACGCTGACCGCGGCACAGGTCGGTTACATCCTGAAAGATTCTGGATCAAAAATTATCTGCGTCTCCACGAGCAGGCAGTTGGAGAAGGTAACCGCTATTCGAGACGAGGTGCCGACACTTGAACAGATAATTGTCTTTGACCCGATTGAAGGTGAACCCCCAGACGGTGTTATCCAATTTGAGGCGGTCTGTGAACTCGAAGGACAGGGACAAGGAATCGGGGTTAAAAACCCCTCCCACGTGAGTGAAGACGACATCGCAACGATTATCTATACTTCAGGAACAACAGGGGATCCGAAGGGCGTCATGCTGACACATGCGAATTTCATTTCAAATTTGCAGGCGTGCAAATCGCTTATTGATGTCAGTGATGCAGATGTGTTGTTATCGTTTCTACCCTTATCGCATGTATTTGAACGGCTCGGCGGGCATTACGTGCCGTTGTTCTCTGGCGCGAAGGTGGCTTATGCGGAGAGCACATTCACAGTCGCACAGAATATGCGGGAGATCGCTCCGACAGTGATGCTCAGTGTGCCGAGACTCTATGAAACCATGCACGACAGAATCCTGCGTGCCGTGCAGGAAGGTTCACCGATCAAACAGAAGATTTTCCACTGGGGCGTTTCCGTCGGTTCATCTGTCAGTTCAGCAATTCAGAAAGGGAAAAAACCGTCCGCAATTTTGCAATTACAGCAGAACATCGCGGATAAACTGGTTTTCGCGAAATTGAAGGCAGCGACGGGGGGGCGGTTACGCTTCTTCGTCTCTGGTGGTGCGGCGTTGCCACAATCAATCGCCGAATTTTTCCACGCCGCGGGGATACTGATTCTGGAAGGGTACGGCTTAACGGAAACTTCGCCTGTCATTAGTATGAACCATCCAGCGCAATGGAGGTTCGGAACCGTTGGTGCGCCTGTCCCCGGGGTGGAGGTGCACATCGCTGAAGACGGCGAGATTTTAACCCGAGGTCCACACGTGATGAAAGGCTACTTTAACAACGAATCCGCGACNNGGACGGGTTCGTTAAGATTACCGATCGGAAGAAGAACATCATTGTACTCTCCAACGGTAAGAACGTTGCACCGCAACCGATAGAAAGCGAGTTAGTGCAAAGTCCCTATATCGATCAGATTATGTTGGTTGGCAACGAACGCAAGAATCTCGCCGCTCTGATTGTTCCTAATTTTGACGCACTTAAGGCGTGGGCAACCGAGAATGACATCGCTACGGATGACCTGGCAACGATGCTTGAGACGCGCGAGGTGCAACAACTCATTCAAGGCGAAATCCGGAGCCGTTTAATCGATTTCTCGGACTTTGAACAGGTGCGACGGTTCACATTGCTCGATAAGGAGTTTTCCCAAGAGGCGGATGAGATGACACCGACGCTAAAGTTGAAGCGAAACGTTATTATTGAGCGATACGGGGATAGGATTGAGGAGATGTATCCTGAAGATTCCTAAGCATTCAATGCGCGCGGAAGTTCACGTTAATTCACATACGCAAAACAGTGAAGAGTGCGTGGAGAATTCCCTATTTTGTTTTTTCAATCGGTATTGCTGTGCCCTGTTCCGTTTCTGGTGTTGCTTCGTTTTGTTGTGTATTGATCTCTACTTTGTGAATTGAGCGAATTGTCCGAGGCAACTTTTTCCTCGAAACACCACTTACCTGCTTGCTACCATTGCGGTAATGAACCTCAATATTGTCTCCATCTGTGAGATCCATCCATATACTATAATCATAAGTTGTTGGAAAATCAGTCCCTGCTGCCTTCATTTTTCTTTTTTTAGCTTCTAATTTTTTTAGTGTCCCTGCCTTGGCTTCAGATGGATACAAGTACAAATCAGCGGCAAGGAGCACTATTATCTCATTGATGCTCAAGGGGTCCCTATTTTCAAACTTTTGCATGAGCGTTCCCTATTCTGTTTTTCCAAATAGATCGATATAATACGTATCAGGAGAACCCTCTGCATCAAAGCGTTTTTTCATCACGTTTAATCTCTCGAGTAACTCTGCTGTAGATTTAGAGGGATACAGGTACACCTCAGCGGTAAGGTAATCGATGAATTCAGCAAGAGTCAGTTTTTCATCCAGTTCCCCTTCTAAAATCTTTTCCATCTTTTCCCGTAAAGTGAGATACGTATGAACTTGTGGAATGTCTCCGAAGTGACTTATCAGTCCTTGGAGGGATGCGGGTGGATGCTTTGTCGGAGAATGTCTGAGTTGAAAAGTTTCATTCAACTCATTTAGGTCCATATAATTTGTGTTTTGAACTGTTCCACACCCGTAGAAGTAGAGCAGCATCACAAGAATTCCAAATATCAGTTTGTTTGGTAGAAATCCTACAGGCTTAAACTGAAAAAAAAAAGAAGTCTGCAGATTCTGGCAGTTCATATCAATCCTCCTAATTTACAACAATGTTTGCACTGGGATGCATTTGCTGTATTTCCTTGAGTTTTTTAATCGTTTGTTCCGTATTTTTATTCGGGAACAAGTGATTCATACTCTCATTATACAGGATATATTCGTCAAGCGTTAGGGGTTGCCCTTGATTACGTTTCTGATCCAATTCAACAAAGGTGTGAACCTCCGGAATGTCCCCAAATCTTCCAACAAGTTGACTGCGTAACTGTTCAGGGGTAACATTTGGTCCCTCTCGCCTGAGTGTTTTAGGGTCCTCTGCCGACTGCCAGGGATCTTTTTGAGGCGGGTACCGATGCGGCTGGGCATGATCATTTTGCCAGTCGGAGACATCGCTTTGCGTCTCTATATTTTCCCCAACTGGAACCTCAGTATTTATGGGTTCTTGACTTAAGACACCCATCTCAGTCCAGGTGATTTTACTCTCAATAAATAAATGCGAACGTTCATCTTCGGGCCGCAACTGTTGGGTGTCTTCGACAGTTTGGGGGGCTGCAACAGATGGGTTCTGTCGTGTTTCCTTGGTGGCATCGGGCGTTGGCGGAGGTTTCGGCAGACTTTCTACAAAGTTTTTTGTCTCCGACTGGGTGTAGACGACACCAAAACCTATCAAAAATACAAAGGCGATAGAGATAAAAGCGAAAATTTTCATTGGAAACTCCGTTTTGTGGTGCCCTCAGGAAAGGGTTCTCCTGAGGTCATCGTTTTAGAATAGATAGACCTTTCAGAAAACGGACTTGGTAATGTGAATCAATCACAACCTGTGTAACAACTATTCGTATAATAATTTTCATCAGCACTTGATAATTGATAACGTGAGTTTGAAAATAAAAATT
>JAAXHD010000173.1 GCA_012271015.1 Candidatus Poribacteria bacterium
TGCATGCCCCCAAGTTTAACGGTATTACCAACGACGAAATAGTATGGACGCAGAAGTGGACGGCACGCCATCTCTTGGACATCGCCGGCATCGAAATCGTAATACTGCATGCGGACCCGTTCAGCAGTGTGGAATTTCTGGAGGACGTACGGATTCTTCCCGAAACTCTCAAGACTGTTTTCAATGACGGCTTCCCACTCCTCCGTCGGAAGATCGTGTCCGATTGCTACACCACGGCTCCCCCAAGCGAGTTCGGAAAATCCCGACGGTTTGATAACCAATTCCCGTTGACGTTGCGTCACGGAACCGAGCTGCCGCCAATCTGTTACGGCATTTCCCTCCACCTCCAAATTGGGAATCACAGCATGGGGTGGTAGGGGGCGGGCATCGATGATCCAGGTCTCTGGAATTGACTGTTGCAGGAACGGATACGTTTTTTTACCGAGATGCCGTTTCCAAAACGGTTGGAGCGTCGGGTGGTGGAAAAGCGCGAGACACAATTTTTCTTCCAAGTAGGATTTTGGCGGTGGTGTCATCACAACGGTGCGTTTCTTCGCACTATAGAACATTAACTCCGCTTTTGGGATATTGGGGAGATCAAACAGTTCATAGAAGCGATAGAGTACGTCAACCTCCATCTGGTTTCCTTCTGTCGTTTCAACAAGTAACCCGTCTTCAGTAAAAATTACCTCGTGCGGTTTGACGGCACGGGTCTCCACCCCCGCCTCACAAAGTGCCGCGGCAAGCCAGACCATCTCCGCCCAATAATCTTCCGATTCGTCTGACACGACGATTACAAGGGTAGGATTGTCTTTCTTTGCCAGCGCACGGATCATTTCGGCATATCCGTTCACCATCCCGTCGCTGCCCCCGATGATGCTATAACCGAGTTGTGCGTAGAGTCTCGCTAAGCAACCTGTCGCCCCGATAAACCCTGGAATTGAGTCGAGTTCAGTAATCGCCATGCCATCGATGGTAGGGAGAATGTCCGGACGGAGCACGCCGGGCAATTGACTCTTAAAACGGTTCATCCGTCCATGTTGGATAACCGGTTCCGGTTTGCCGATCTCCAGATACTCGGCCACCCAAGTGGGTTGAATACCTCGAACGCTTTGGGAATAGAGTAAATTACAGGCGCGATAGAAATTTAAAAGATGTGTTCCGAGTTCCTCAAACCATCTCAAATCTGATTCGGGAATCCAGAACGGCTCTGGCGAGATACGCCAAGAGGTATTGCAATCGGGATGGATCTCCCGCTGTTCTGATTCAAATAGCTTCGCCTTCGGAATTTCGTCATTAATAAATAGACATTTCTGTTTGGCGTCCAATTTTTAATTATTCCTTATTTTAATTATTCCTTGCGGTTCGGTTAGGACAATTCGGTAAATAACGTTAATCGCCGTATATCCGCCTACGCCTGCTTCGCAGTGAGAATGCAGGCTACAATTTTTAATTATCCTAGGACTTACGCACTGTAGCATAAACTGTCAGTTTGTGCCATGTAAGGAGTCGCTAACTCACACTTACGTCTACAGGTGCTACCGTCGTAATAGACGGAATGCCTCATTTTGCGTAAGTCCTGTATTCCTTTACGCAAGGAAAACCTGCTTAACGAAGTCGATTTTCTTTTGTTCTGCGATGGTTTGCAAGACGTGCCGAGGCACAGGCGTATCCACATTGATGAGTGTTACAGCGAGTTCCCATAGGCGTGACCGTCCGACGGTCATATCGGCGATATTGATACCGTGTTCCCCCAGAATCGTTCCCATTAATCCTATCATTCCCGGCTGATCGCTATTATAGATGAGGAGGATATAGCCGGTCGGTCTCACATTTATATGATGTTGATCTATTTGGACGATGCGGATGTCCTTTTTGCCGAAAGCCGTACCTTCAATGACTACCTCGCCTTTATCGGTTGTAACTGTAATCGCAATGGAGTTAGCAAAATCTGCGTCTGATTCGCTTTTCGTTTCTGTAACGGCGATACCGCGTTGCTTAATGAAAAAAGGGGCGTTTACATAGTTCACGTCCGTTAGCACAGGTGTCAAAAGCCCTTTCTGTAGTGCCACGGTTATCGGTGTAACGTCTTCCTTTTGGAAAAGTGTGCCGTTGTAGTGGATTTTAATCCCAGAGATTTGCCCGTCGACAATTTGCGCATGAAAACTGCCAATCTTTTCGGCGAGTTCCAGATAGGGACCCAAAATATCAAGCGTCCTCGGATCAATTTTGGGTTGATTTACGGCATTCGCGACGGGTTGTCCACGGAGCGCATTTATTACCTGCTGTGCCACCTCGACAGCGACATGTTCCTGCGCTTCGGATGTAGATGCCCCGAGATGTGGGAGTGCCAGCACGTTCTCTAAGTCCAGCAGTGGGGTCTCCGTTGCCGGTTCGCTTTCAAAAACGTCAAGGGCGGCACCGGCGATCTTTCCAGTTTTCAAGGCGTGATAGAGGTCATTTTCGTCTATAATACCGCCACGGGCGCAGTTAATCAGGCGACAACTTGGCTTCATCAATGTGAACTCTGACGCACCCACACAGTGATACGTTTCGGCGTTGAGATGTGTGTGGACGGAGATGTAATCGGATTCTTCAAAGAGCGTTTCCCGCTCGACGAGTCGGATGCCGATCTTCTCTGCCGCACCCGCCGAAATGTACGGATCGTAGGCGATAATTTGCATCCCGAAAGCCTGTGCGCGTCGGGCGACCTCTCGTCCGATCCGTCCGAGCCCAATCGTGCCAAAAATCTTCCCGTATAACTCAACCCCGATGAAGTTGTTGCGTTGCCATGTTCTGTTTCGGAGTGAGATCCCGGCAGGCACGATGTTTCGCGCCAATGCCAGCAGCATCGCTATGGTATGTTCCGCGGCTGCGATCGTATTTCCCGTTGGTGTATTGACAACTAAGATGCCGTTTCGTGTTGCCGCTTGCACATCAATATTGTCCACACCGACCCCAGCGCGCCCGATGACCTTTAGCTGCTTGGCGTTGTCAATAACCTCCGCAGTTACCTTCGTCGCGCTTCTGATAAGTAGGGCATGGTAATCAGCAATCCGATCCAGCAGTTCTGCATGAGAGAGGTTAAGGTCAACGTCCACCTCAAAATCACCACTCTCTCCTAAAACATCTAAACCCTGCTGCGACAGCAGGTCGCTGACCAGCACCTTGTTCATAAATCTAAGATCCTCCACCCTTATCGTCCTCAAACGATAGCTTGCCCTATTTCAATATCCCTAAATTATAGCATATCCGAGACTCTCTGTCAATAACATTTTATTTTACAATCAAGGTCATTTAGTTTTCCATTTTTTCGCTGGATTTTAGGTGCCCAGCCCCGGTAGGAGCGGTTTGTAACCAGGGTTCCCACCCGTTACTGGGAAAGGACACCGGGTATGGAAAAGAACCTTCAAATCCCAAAAAATCTGCTAAATTTTTAAAACTGAATAGCCCTATTTTACAATTTATAGAGGAAACCGGTCTTGTGCCTGCCCGTGCATTGCCTCCCATAGTTTTCCATACCTGCTATGAAACATGGATCGGAGAGATTTTCGGAAAAGTCGCGTCAATCATAAAAGTCCATAATTACGTGAACGCTTTTATTGTAGCGTAGACTGTTAATCTGTGTGCTAAAGATGCACAAACTAACAGTTTATGCTACATCAGTCAACTTATTTTTCCACTTTACTATAATCCTGAAAATCCTTGAATCCTGCCCCTGATAAGGGGATATCCTGATTCAGACAACTTCTCAACCTCCCGACTGCTGTTTCCTGACTGCTGATTACCGATAACTGAATACTATTGGACATATTTTTTATTCTGTGGTACTATATATGCCAATATCCATCGTGCATCCGCACAAGGCACGAACTACGACAAAACATGGAGGCATGAATATGTTAGGCCTAGGTCCGTGGGAACTATTGATTGTGTTGGCTGTTGTGTTACTCATATTTGGCGGGAAACGTCTCCCCGAGTTGGCGCGCGGGTTGGGTAAGAGCGTCACGAACTTTAAAGCCGGTCTCAATGAGGAACAGTCAGAGGAAACCGAAACCACAACACACGCACAACAAGAGAATGGAGCACCGCCAAAAGGGAAAACTGGATAGTGAATCACCAATCCCGCGCTCCGTTCTCATCTGCTTGTAGGCGCATACGCCGCTCGCAATTTCTATACGCTTCTTAACTGACAACCGATAACCGACAACTAACAATGAAAGATAAATTACCCGATTTTCTTCAGAATGTCATTGAAGAATACCCCGATGTTTGGAAAGCGTATCAGGCACTCGGTGAAGCGTGTGGCACCGCAGGTCCTCTTGAGGAGAAAACCGTGAGACTTGTGAAACTCGCATTGGCGATCGGCGCGAAGTCTGAAGGCGCAGTACACTCGCACACACGACGTGCCCTCCGAGAAGGCATTACGCCAGAGGAGTTACAACAGGTGGCACTGCTCGCTGTGACTTCTATCGGCTGGTCTTCGAGTATGGCGGCATTGTCTTGGATTCAAGACGTTGTGGATAAACAATCGTAACTTATATGAAACCTGCGTTATTATTCCGCAAGGTAAAATTAAAAGCCCATCGGGTTTTAATGCTCACCGCTCTCCTCTTCTGCCTCGTTCCGTCTGTTAGCAGAACCGAAACGACAGCAGCGTTTCAGCAGGGCGTTGAATATGTCAAACTTCGGCTCTATCCACAAGCGGCGGATGCCTTTAAATCGATCGTGTCCCGCGATCCGACAGATGTGAACGCGCTTTTCCAACTCGCAAATGTCTATAAATTGCAAGATGAATTGGAATTAGCGATTCAGACATTTAACACCCTTTTGGCGCAACTTACAACCCAGTTAATATTCAAACGACAAAACGCCACAATTACAGGTTCAGAAAAAGTCCTGATGGCAGAACGAATACAGGGGCTAACCCACCTCGCTCTCTCAGAAATCTATTGCAAGCAGAGTCAATTGGACATCGCAGAGCAGCACGCCAAAGAAGCCGTTCAGAGGTGTCCGGCGGATGCGAATACGCATTATCGGCTCGGTTATATCTACACACATCAGGCGAAGTTTGACGCCGCACTCGCTTCCTTCAAACACACCCTCGCACGCAACCCTGATTTTGTCGAAGTTTACGAATGGCTCGGTTTGATCGCGCTCATGCAACAGAAACCGCAGCAAGCCGTGGCGCATTATCAGAAG
>JAAXHD010000220.1:0-4426 GCA_012271015.1 Candidatus Poribacteria bacterium
ATGGATAGTTTTCTCGCAACAGCGAGATTGCAGGGGTCGAGTTAAGCAAATCTCCGATCCCGTCAACGCGGATGACGAGTATCTTATTGATATTAGAAAGTGGGGCATTATCATCCAGACCGCCGGGTAGCATAATTTTTCCCTTGCCTGTGAAGTTAAAGTGTTGTTTATTATAACACGAAGCCATAGAAATGGCAAATCCCAACGCATGGATCTTAGCATGGGCATATCGTTTGTATTGACATCAGAAGGTATGGTATACTATAATTATGCGGCACAGAGCACCACCTACAACTGAGAGCGACCAGAAACCCTCAGCACTCCGTTTTCTTTTCGGGACGCTCGTCTTCGGTTCGGTCCTCATTATCCTTACCTGTTATTGGATCATCTCCGCGGAAAACCGGGTGGTATGGGAACTGACGGATTTTTCTATCTTTCCGACGGTACTCTTTACATTTTTTTTACTCGCCCTTGTCACTCCGTTCCTCAAAAAGATTTTCAGAGGTTTCACGCCAACAGCACGTGAACTGGCATTGACGTATACGATGGTATCCGTAGCAACTGCGCTCGCGGGGCACGACATTGTTCGGCAGTTGGTGCCTATGATTGCCAATGCGGGATGGTTCGCAACACCTGAAAATGAATGGTCAGATCTTTTCTTCCGATTCATGCCTACATGGCTTACGATTACCGATCGCCGGATTCTACAGGGCTACTTTGAGGGTGATGATACGTTTTGGCAGGAACACTACCTAAATGCGTGGATGTGGCCCATCATCGCGTGGAGTGGATTGGTGATTGTCATCCTGTTTATGATGCTTTGTGTGAACATCATCATCAGAAGACAGTGGATCGACCACGAGAAGTTGAGTTATCCTTTGACAACGCTTCCTGTTGAATTACTCGGTAATACGTCTACACTCTTTCGCAATAAGTTGTTTTGGCTCGGTTTCGGAATCGCATTTGGACTGGAAATTCTGGCGGGGTTAAACTACCTTTTTCCTGTGATTCCAGCACTCAAGATTAAGTATCAACTCTACTTTTCTGAACGACCCTGGAATGCGGTCGGACGTTTGCCTGTCTATGTCTATCCATTTGCGATAGGGTTTGGGTATCTCATGCCGTTGGAGTTGTCGCTGTCGTTTTGGTTCTTCTATCTGTTTTGGGGTGCACAGCGCGTCTTTTTTAGCGCAACAGGGTGGACAACCGCTATCGGTTTACAAACGGAGCAACGCGCTGGGGCATGGCTCGGTATTGGGACACTCGCCCTCGTAACAAGTCGGCGACAGATTCTGCAAGTCCTCGGTGGTGTGTTTTCCTTTAGAGCCAAAGATGGTTTATATCGGCTTGCTGTTTTTGGAGTGATAATTGGCATGGCGTTTGTGTTAGTGTTCTGGTATTTCGCCGGACTGTCGCCGTGGGTTGTTCTTGGGTATTTCAGTATCTATTTGGTGTTGTGTCTTGGGATGACGCGCATGCGCGCCGAACTCGGACCCCCGACACATGAACTACACAATGTGCATCCCGACAGGATTATGTTGCTGTTTGCTGGGAGTCGATCACTCGGTGCGCAAAACCTAACGAACACGACCCTACTCTCATGGCTCGCGTATGGTTATCGCTGCCATCCGATGCCGCATCAGTTGGAGGCGTTCAAAATCGGCAGAAGCTTCCGTTTGAGTGAAAATCGGTTGGTTGTTGCTCTGATTGTAGCGTCGATTGTGGGAACTATCATTTCAATTGTTGGGCATGTGGCACTCTATTATGAATACCGGTTCGCACATTGGGGGGTTGGTGAATTTAACCGCTTGCAAAGCTGGATTATCGCGCCGCGGGCACCGAATCTACCTGCTATCCAGCATATTACATTTGGCTTTCTGTTCACAGGTGTGCTGACGTTTCTGAAACGTCAATTTTTGTGGTGGCCCCTCTATCCTGTTGGTTATGCTGTCGGGAATGGTTGGGCTATCGGTTGGATGTGGTTCTCAATCTTTTTGGGATGGCTCTTCAAGCAGTTACTGTTCACGGGGGGTGGGGTCCGGGCCTATCGCAAAGCATTACCACTGTTTTTGGGATTTGTATTCGGTCAGTTTCTCGCGGGGAGCCTCTGGAGTTTGATTGGGGTGGTGTTGGATATGAACATGTACACGCTTTTTCCATGAAATGGTGCCATCAGGATACGATTTGTGTGTTTAATCCAATGTCCTCAAGCGACGAGCAACATATCAGAAGTCCTCTAATGCTTGTGCTTCGGATTCAAACACGCCTATGCTCTGGGTCAGCCCAATGGTATTGAAGATATTTCGGACTTGTGTGGAGGGGTGCGCGACTCGCAGAACTTGTCCTTTCTCTCGCATCTTCCATAGCAATCTAATGATTTCACCGAATCCGCTACTTGTGATGAAACTCCTACGCTCAAAATTAAGCAGGACTTTTTCTGCGTTCTGTACTTCCGTCTCAGCGTAGGCATCGCTTAACATAGATTCAGAAGCGTCGGTGAGGTACCCCGTAATGTCAAATATTGCTATTTTTCCTTCATGTCGAATAGAGATTTGAGAATTTGCTCTCACAATTTCCTCCTGTAAGATTAGTCCTGAATTCGTTCAATCTGATTATTGGTCGTAGTGCGATCTGTTAATCTTCAGTAAAAGTTCGCTGAAGCGGCGTATGTTCTGGTTGCTCCCGGACTATTGTTCCATCATCCAGATGAAGCCATGTCTCAAATTGCCGCTCACCTGCCTGTAATGTTATGACACGTGCACCACGGGGAAATCCTTCTCTACCGTAGGTATTATAGCCAGAAGCGCGTCCATAGCACAGACGAATCCCGTGCAAATCCCCCCAGAAGTCGTTGATATGTTCGTGTCCGACAAATGTTCCCATGACATCACCTGCCTCATGCATCGCAGCGAAGAAGCCTGTATTGAGTTGAGGCGCACAGACATTTTCGTATTTTACGCCATAGCAGGTGTGAAAATCCCATACCTCGTCGTATTCAGGAATCGGGATGTGGAAAAAGGCGAGTGCAGGAAGTGGGTGTCCCGCTTCAGCGGTGAACTTTGCTGACGCTTGCAGGTACCACACAATTTGCTCCCGTTTAATCCAATCATAGCCATCAATATTTGTTTGGGAGTAGCTACCGGAATCGATGAAATAGAGGAGTGCTGCGGGAACATTCTCTTCAGCACTTTGGATGGGTAAAACGTAATTTCCGACCCCAGGTATCTCTGTCGGTCCTGGTTCCGTGAGAGATAATGTGCCTTCTTGCATCACTGCCATCAATTCGTGGCGATCGGCACTTCCTTCGTCATCGTGATTACCGAAAACTGCTGCCCATGGTGCGCCGCATCCTTCTACAATTTTAACGACTTCTCGGAGAGAGTCGGTGGCATTGTCGCATCCACCACCCGATAAAATATCGCCTGTCAGCACAATTAAATCTGGAGATTCAGATTTCGCGACTTGTTTTATCAACGCCGCTGATTGCTGATCGGGTTCCTCACCATTTTCCCAATGAATATCGGTAAATTGCACGATTTTGAAACGCCGGTCACTACGGAACTTCAATGTGTTTTTCACTATCTATTGCTCTCCTTTGCGCGTAATCATAACATAATTCCCAAAAATTACAAGCGAATTCTTTGTGAAAGAATCATTTTGTTTGGTGTTATGTAAAGGATATCGCACTCCCTCTTATAGAGACATTTATCCTTGAAAAGATAGAGAAATTTGTATGTCTTTTCTTTTGCTGAATGGGTAAACTGAACATCTCTGCTATAATAATCTTGCTATCTCCAACTTTTCGTGGTAACATATATGCTATGCCAAGTAACTGTTCATTGGACACCTACGACACTCGGACGACTATTCTCTCTAACGAAGCGGTAGCCGAAGCACATTACTTGCTGCGTTGTGAATGTGCTGAGATCGCGCAGCGCGCGTGTCCAGGGCAATTTGTCCACGTCATGATTTCACAAGATACAGGAATGTTACTCCGCCGTCCTTTCACTATCTACACTGTTGAAGGATCCGAGATAACGATGCTCTATCAGATCATCGGCGACGGAACAAAGCAATTGTCGGAGTTGCCTGCGGGCGCACCCTTACAAGTCTTAGGACCGCTCGGTAATACGTTTAATCTTACCACAGAGCCTGAACCAGCCATTATTGTCGGTGGAGGTGCAGGTATTGCCTCGCTCATGTTACTGGCTGCTGCATTGCGCGAAGACGATATACAGACGTTCGGGTTGATCGGTGCCCAGCATCGTGCTCGACTCTTGAGTGTGTCAGATTTAGAGTCTATTGGCATCGTAGTGCATATCGCTACGGACGATGGGAGCATCGGACATCACGGATATGTAACTGACGTGCTCGCTAATTTACTGAGTGAAACCGAATGGCACCGTCCGACGATTTATGCCTGTGG
>JAAXHD010000220.1:4481-4969 GCA_012271015.1 Candidatus Poribacteria bacterium
CGTTGAATACCAACGTGTGTGTACCGAAGGTCCTGTCTTCAATTCAACCGACATCGCATGGGACGTTTTTTAGTCCGATGCAGGGCGTAGAATGGAAAAATCGAAGCAAAACCCAATTATTAAAAAATGGAAATGACCTTTTATCAAGAATTAACAACCCTTAGCCTCAGCGGTGAGTTGCTTTCTGATGCTATTTGTGAGAAACTCCTAACTGCATCAGAAATAGAATTACTCCCACTTCTAAATGCGGCGTATCAGGTTCGCAAAACCTACTTTCAGAATGAAGTACAACTGCACATCCTCAACAACGCTCAGAACGGCTACTGTCCAGAGGATTGCCACTATTGTGCCCAGGCGAGTTCCGCAACGACAGACATCGAAGCCTACCCCTTAAAACCTGATACCGAGATTCTTGCAGAAGCTGAGCGTGCTTATGAGTCCGGCGCGTATCGTTACTGCATTGTGATGAGTGGACGCGGTCCTTCACC
>JAAXHD010000196.1 GCA_012271015.1 Candidatus Poribacteria bacterium
AAAAATTAGACATTCCTTCAACTTTGATTATTATGCAAAATAGACCAAGAAAAAGTATCTGGTCACGTTCTAGTTAGAAAAAAGTTTCTATAATCCTTTGTACCTTTAACCACTTGTAACCCCCTGTAACCCCTTTTAACCCCTTGTAACCCCTTGTAATCCCCTGTAACCCCCTGTAACCCCTTGTAACCCCCTGTATTCCCATGTAATAGATCGTGAAAAGAAATCGTGAAAAAACGATTTTAGACGTTTTATATAGCAAACAAGCCTTTCTGAACAAGGAAAGCATCGGTTTCAAAAACCCACAATATTGGCATTTTTGCAAAGGGGTTAGTCCATGGTTTTGGTCAAAAATTGGAAATTTTTTGAACGTTTCGTTTTATGCAAAATACACCCAGAAAAAGTATTTGCTGACGTTCCCGTTAAAAAAAAGCCTTTGTAGACAATATAAACATGGATTTAACAAGAATTCAAAATTGGCATTTTTGCAAAGGGGATAGTCCATGATTTTGGTCAAAAAGTTAAAGTTTTTTCATCTTTTGTATTTATCAAAAATAGTTCGAGAAAAAGTGTTTGCTGACGTTCTAGATAAAAAAGAAGCCTTTAAAGACTATAAAAAAAACTGTTTACGAAAAACGCAAAATTAGAATTTTTCCAAAGGGGTTAGTCCATCGTTTTGATCAAAAATTACAGATTTCTTTAACCTTGATTTGTATGCAAAAAAGACCAAGAAAAAGTATCTGGGAACGTTCTAGTTAGAAAAAAGTTTTTATAATCCTTTGTAACCCCTTGTAACCCCGTGTAACCCCATGTATTCCCATGTCATAGATCGTGAAAATAAATCGTGAAAAAACGATTTTCGACGTTTTATATAGCAAACAAGCCGTTCTGAACAGGAAAAACATCGGTTTCAAAAACCCACAAAATTGGCACTTTTGCAAAGGGTCCATGGTTTTGGTCAAAAATTGGAAATTTTGTGAACGTTTCGTTTTATGCCAAATACACCCAGAAAAAGTATTTGGTGACGTTGTCGTTACAAAACAAGCCTTT
>JAAXHD010000031.1 GCA_012271015.1 Candidatus Poribacteria bacterium
TAACGCTTGCAAACCATCTCTTCCCGTTGGAGCAGGCGACCGATCGGCGAGTAAGTCATCAACGAGGGCAGCCACCCGCAAGGCGAATGTTCCATCAAACGCAAGTTGTTCCTCTCTAAAAATGGAGGGACGGTATTCTTCGACGACCTGATTATCCCGCCTCATCAAAGTCGCTCGTGTGAGGACATTATCAACGACAATTTCGCCATCGGAACCACAGATTTCAAGTCGCTCGATAGGATGGATGAAATCACTATCCCAACTCGCCATCAACGTAGCAACTGCTTCTGTTTCATAGCGGAAAGAGATAGCCATGCTGGTGTAACACGCATCTTCACCCTCACGCGCTTCATGTTGCCGCGGCTTCGCCATTTGGACACAAACAGCAACAATTTCGCCGCCAAACCATCGGAGTAGGTCAATCGCGTGAGTTTCCAGTTCGTAGAGTAGGTAATATTCGCCTTTCCACGTTGAAGCGGGTCCACCTTGAGATAATTTCATATCCAAGTAGTAAGTCTGCCCAATCGCACCCGCATCAAACCACTTCCGTGCTTGGACATACCCGGGCGCAAACCGACGATTGTAATCTATTGCCAGGTGAACACCTTTTTCGTCAGCCTTTTCGACCATCTGTTCTGCTTCATTAATGTAAAGGGACAACGGTTTTTCAGAGATAACATGTTTCCCGGCTTCCAGACATTCCATCACGGGTTCAAAGTGCAGGTAATCAGCGGTTACAACGTCTACGAGGTCGCACTCTTCATTCGCAAGCATCTCTTTGATGGAAGGGTACCACTTCTCTATACCGAGTTCTTCAGCACGTGTCTTCGCTTTAGCAGTGTCTATATCGCATACCGCCACCAATTCCGCACCCGGATGCTGAAGATACCCCAGTTGATGACGATGCCCGATGCCACCGCACCCAACTGCTGCTACTTTCAGTTTCCCTGCCATGATTGTGTTCTCCTTTACGCGCTGGAGCGCGTCGTGAGCACAATGTGCTCCTACCAAAGTTCTGATGAAGACTGACAACCTTCTGCTCAAAATTTTTCTTATGTTTGTTGTATTGACTTACAAATTTCGACCTAAACATATAATATACAATGCCGGAAAAAATAACAAGGGAAAATTTTCCTAAAGCTCCCTTAAACTAAAGCGTGACGGTTATATGAAGTGGATATTCTGGGAATAGCAACTACACTCCATCGGTATGTTTTAGCGTGCTTCGGTAAGGTATCTTAGAATAAAGTATAACGCGCAGTGGATCCGGTTAATTTGCTTTAACTATTCCCTTATAGATCGGCAACGGATGTCATGGAAAGAAAGGGACCTGCCGGGTGTCTGAAGAGACAAATTGAGGAGTAAGCAATGATTTTCCACATATCTTTTTTCGGAGCGGCTTTTTGTGCCGTTGGTGACAGCGTTGAATGATATGTTTCAAGAAATTCATAGTCAGTTCATATCAGCCCCGTAGGGGCGGTATCTTTGTAGAAAAACAGCCGCCTCCACCCTCAAGCCCTGTAGGGGCGATATCTGTCTGAGAACTTAAAACTAAATAGCCCTAACCCTAAAACAGGATTCATTGCCAGAGTAGTGGTTTTATGCTATACTTTCTTCTATTATATTAGGACGGACGCACCCCCTCTTAAAGTCCCCTGATAAGGGGGATTTAGGGGGTTTAAAAGACGAAAATTACCGCTTTTTGCGTCTAAAGGCCCGATATTTGCTCATTTTGCGTCCGTCCTGTATATTTTCAAGGAGGGACACCGCGATGCACTGTCCGCGCTGCAAACGAGAAGACGCTGTCAAAAATGGGAAAGCCAGGGAACGCCAACGCTATAAATGTAAATCTTGTGGATTTCAGTTTACACGACTTACTTCTCGTGGAAAGCCCCCGTGGCAGAGAGCCTTAGCGGTTTTCTTATACTGTCGTGGGATTTCTATAAGCACAATCGCGCGGATGTTTTCAGTATCGCCGAGTACCGTCTTCAAATGGATTCGGAAATTCGGCACACCGCTCGGACCCACTCCTGATGCTGCTGCAGATGGGGCGGTTCTTCTTGACGACGCTGAAATATCACAGTATCTGAAAACACAGAGTGAAAGTGACAAATCTGGAAAGATTTTTGTCGTTATACCGGAAGATGTATCGTCTGAGGATGTGGTCGTCGGAATAAAGCGAGATTGACTCCTATCCTAAAATTCCCAAAACTGCAAACCACTTATTTTTACCAGTTCCGGGCAGGCGATACACGAAGCGTTCGGAAGATGTAGCTACTGAAATAGGTTCTCAAGACAAAAGGACTTTGCTATGGAAAACATACATTTAAGGTGGTGGGGATGCGGCGCGTTTGACATTCGATTTGGAGACATCAATATCGCTTTCGATCCATATCTGTTCGACCAGAACTTAGCGGATGCTGAACCGATATACGATTACATCTTCATATCCCACGAGCACTTTGACCATTGCCATCCCGTAACCTTACAGAAATTGTGTTGTGGTGAGCGTTTTAAAAAGTTATTTGTCAACGTCGGTTGTATGACACCCGCACAACCCATCGCTGAGAAATACGGGGATGCCGCGTTTGCGCGTGACCTACCGATTACCAAGCATGTCCCCGCCGATAAGGTCCAGGTTCTCTATCCGAAGCATCTCAACGAAAAACAGGGAGTGTCGCGCACCTTTCAAGGTTCAGATACCCTTGATCTTGGGGGTATTCAGGTCGAAACGATTGAAAGCGGCGAGAACCAAACGCCAAATCTCCCGACAAATGGTTACCTGATAACACACACGGCGAAAAATGTCTCCGTCTTACATACCGGCGATTTACACGAACCCTATCCAGCATTGGTGAACCTACGAGGCAGAGTAGATTTCCTGATTCACATGAAACTCGGTCTCGGTGAGGGGCTTTCATCTCGGCTTATAGAACTTGTGGACTTAATCCAACCACGCTTCGTGATACCGACGCATTACCGAACCGATCGGAAATCCGACCCGATACCAGCGGGGCATTGGCCCCCCAACGTCACCGATGAAATGGCGTTTATTGAATCAATCCGTGAAATAGTCGGCAACAGAACGCACCTCCTACCTTTCACCGCGGGCATAGAATACGAGGTAAAAATGCCAATGAAACAGGTTATCTGGAAATGGGAGTGGTTCAACACATGGGATGTTCCACCGTGGCGGGAATAGAATCTCACAAAAGTTTGGAGCGTATATATCGTGTCAACAACATCGCGCCTTCGTGTCGCTTTCTATGGATGTGGAAACTTCGCGAATCGAACCCGAATCCCGAACCTCTTAGAGACAAATTCGGTGGATATTGTCGCTGTGTGTGATAGCAGCTTACAGACCGCACAAGAGACAGCGGCACGCTTCAAGATCCCGCGTGTCTACCAAGACGCACATGAAATGCTTGACACCGAAACAATTGACGTGCTATACTCTATCGTACCGGCGTACGTACGAACCAATGTTGAATCAACCGCCGCAGAAAAGGGGATCCACATCTTCAGTGAGAAACCTCAGGCACTCACGATGCAGGTTGCCCACCGAATCAATAATGCGATTCGGAAAGCAGGGGTTATCAGCACCGTTGGGTTTCGAGAGCGGTATCGTCCAATCTTTCAAGAAGCACGCCGATATTTGACGGACAAACACATCGTGCATGCCCGATTTCAAAGTTTCGGCGGCTTACCACCGGCGACGGAGGGTGGACCCAAAACATGGTGGGAAGAGATGGACAAGTCTGGAGGGAGTGCCCTCGATTGGGGGGTTCACGCAACCGACTATACCCGATTCATGACTGGATTGAACGTCGCCAAATCCCAAGCGTTTTATTGTGAGCGTCCCGCTTATGCAACCGCTCTGTCTACCAGTTTCAATTACTGCTTTGAGAACGGTGCTACGATGACGCTTAACTTTGTCGCAGCCGGTCCGGGCCCGAAAAATGAACCGCGGTTTACGATCTTCTATGAAGGTGGATGCCTCGAAATCCACGGATACGATAGGATTGTCGTGAATGGCGAGGTCCTTTATCAAGCCGACGAATTCGATCCTTGGTTGGAACAGGATAAAACCTTTATCCGCGCCGTTCAGTCTGATGACGCGAGTCTCTTGCAAAGCGATTATCGCGATGGACTCTTCTCTTTAGCCCCAATTTTAGCAGGTTGGGAGTCTTCTCGACGTGACGGAGCGTGTATGGATGTCGCGGCGTTCATGGATGAGATGTATTGACGGAGGAATGAAGACGAGGATGGAGAACCGCTTTTCAATCTTTTGGTTCTTTAGAAGCGTAAAAATTCCCAAACCCGGTCGCAAATTAACCGAAAACCTGCAAGAACAACGGACGCAGCAGTCCAGGAGGCCATAATTAAAAAAATGGATGCAAAATTGAGAAAAATTCAGATTACACCAATGAAATTCGATAAAGATGGCGAAATACAAAAAGAAGAATTCGCCACGCTCACTATTGAAGTACCGATGGATAGCACAGCACAGCGCGCCGCAATTATAGAGTTGTGTGAACTCCTTGACCAAGAGTACGTTATTGTGAACGTTGAAGGCAAAACGGTTGTGGCTGTTAACACTGCCTAAATGTGTTTTTTTAACTATGTGCTTCTCGGCGTTGTGTTCTATGTCCGCAACCGTATAAAATTGTTTGAAACACCTGCGTTAGGTTATGAGAGATCCCTTAACGATTGGAATACTGCAAGGACAACGGACGCAGCAGCTCGGAAGCAATCATTAAAAATATGAAAAAGAAATGGCTTTTTACACCCGGTCCTACGCCTATTCCACCCGAAGCGTTATTGGCGATGGCGCAACCGATAGATTATCACCGCAGTGAGGACACTGTCGCCTTAATCAAAGACATTCTCGAAAAACTCAAGCACGTTTTCCAAACCGAAAACGATGTTCTCTTTCTAACATCGTCCGGAACCGGTGCTATGGAAGGGGCAGTTGCCAACCTTTTATCTCGTGGAGACAAAGTAATTGTCATTCAGAGCGGTAAATTCGGGGAACGATGGAACGACATCTGCACCGCCTATGGTATCGAAGTGATCCTGATTGACGTGACATGGGGCGACTCTGTTGAACCACAGGCAGTTGAGGCACTCTTAGCGGAACACCCCGATGTGAAAGCGGTGTTTGCAACGCTCTGCGAAACATCGACGGGTGCCTTGCACGATATTGAAGCGTTGGCGCGTTTAACGCGAGTGCGTCCAACGCTCTTAGTTGTTGACGCTGTCAGCGCACTTGCCGCCGATGATTTACAGATGGATAATTGGGGAGTGGACGTTGTTGTCTCCTGCTCCCAGAAAGGCTTAATGACACCCCCCGGCCTGGCGTTCGCTGCGCTCAATCAACGTGCATGGGAGGCCGTCGCGTGTTCTGACCTGCCGAAGTACTACCTCGACTTCCGAAAAGCACACCAAAGCGGTTTGGAGGGATCTGTGCCCTACACGCCAGCGATAACACTGCTCACGGCACTCCAATGCGCCTTAAATCGCATCTGCACAGCGGGTATTCGCACGACCATCGCCCGTCATAGTCGTTTGGCAGTCGCAACCCGAAGTGCGGTTAAAGCACTCGGTCTTTCCCTCTTTGCAACGTCTCCTGCGAATACCTTGACCTCTATTCGCTTGCCAGCGGAAATTGATGGAAAAGCGTTTGTCAATTTGATGCGCGATAGATATGGCATTACCTATGCGGGGGGTCAGAGTCAGTTAAGTGGCAAAATCGTTCGGATCGCGCATCTCGGTTGGATGAATGAGAACGATGCTATCGTAGCCATTTCTGCCTTTGAGCGAGGGCTCTGCTCCATCGGATATGATGTCCCACTCGGTGCTGGCGTTACTGCTGCCCAGGAGATTTTTTAAAGTTATCAGTTGCCGGTTTTCAGTTATCAGTTAAAGATGGAGTCTGTAACAATTCACCGATTTCTGGGCTGCGTCAAGTTTGGATAAATTGTTACAGATGGCTCTTAACCGATGACCGACAACCAATAACCGACAGCGAATAAAAAAATGGCTGAAACTACACTTTTTGACGCTTCTTATGAACACCGAAAAAAGCCGTTATTGATCCAAGCACTGGAACGTCTGCGTCCTATCTATAGCAAGTCCGAACTGGACGCTTTACGTATTGATAGTATGAGTCGGGAGGGGTTAGCACAACGCTCTGGACGTGGATTTGTCAATCGGGATATTCTTGAGACGGTACTCGGTAATTTATTGGAATGTGTCGCACCGGGGTCGCATAACGCACCACAGTTGCATAACCAAAGGCGCGAACTCTCAGAAGCAATTGAAGAGGTGGCAGACCAGTTATATGCGATGGTAGCACAATCGTTTTTGGCTGTTACAGACGAAACACGTCTCGGTGCTGCGCTTGAAACCGCTTTTTCGCTCCTCTGGGAATTGCCACGGCTCAAGAGCCGCGCGCTCTGGAATCGCTTCGCCTCTCTGAAAGATCCCGCTGTCTGGGATGCCTACCTCCTCCACACCGGTATCTCTCGTGAGAAACTCGCCGCACTTGATTTCCGTTCCCAAGTTGATACCGCAATTCAGGAACGGACCTTTGAACCCTACCAAGACTTTCTGGGCAGTTTGAATCTCGCATCTGTTTTGGATTATCAACTCCAATTGGTGGGGAGTACGTATCCTGGTTGGCGTGTACTCTTTTACCATGATGTCGCACACGCTTTAACACGAAGTGATGACCTTGAGGAGAGTCCAAACATTCACAGAATCCCGGTCCCATTGCTGCCGCGCGCCATCTCGGAGCTCGGTGGACGCTACTATCAAGCCGATTTACATCCAGAGACGCAGATAGGCGATGCCAACTTCTTGGAGCATCCGCATCGCGGTGTAACCACCGGACAGACAGGTATCATCGGTTCCGGGTGTGTTATCTATCCGAGTACGTTCGGTGGATTGAGTGTCAAGGTAAAACAACGACATCCCGTCATTGGTGATTTTGTTGAAATCGGCACGGACACCAGTCTGCTCGGACCTGTCCAGGTTTCTGACTATTCCACTGTCGGAACAAACACCGAAATTTATGGGTTCGTTGAAATTGAACA
>JAAXHD010000110.1:0-311 GCA_012271015.1 Candidatus Poribacteria bacterium
TGTGAGGTTTGCGTGAAGAACATTGGAGTTAAATCAACGTCCTTCCCAGGAGACATTATGGTCCAATCGAGCTTGGTCTTCTCTCCTATAGGCTCACCAAGGGCTCCAACACGGGGTGCAGTTTCGGTCTTGATTTTCGGATAATCACTGGCTCCCAGGATGAGATGTACTGGCATGATATGTTTAGAGTCCTTGTCTTCCATTTCAATTCCTTTTAGGTGGGCATACTTGGCCAAGCACTGCTCTTAGCGAGGGTTTTCCAAAGAGAGTAGTTGATTCTTATCCACTTTAGTTACTTCAGTGTCTAAACA
>JAAXHD010000110.1:375-1731 GCA_012271015.1 Candidatus Poribacteria bacterium
ACTTGCACTTGAAATATTTCGACTTGATTGGTAACCGCTCCCAACATCATCTCGATTTAGCGTACCTCGCGCTGATAAGGGCGAACTTTCAGGAGTTTGAGGAGTGCTGCTGAAGCGTAGGAACTGCCCGCCCCCGTGTCCAACAGCGCACGACACCTCACACCTTGGACCTTCACAACCACCACTAGATGTATCACTGCTGTTTTTCGTGCTGAGGTGGCGGTCATCAGTTGCTCACCAAGCCTATCACAGATAGAGGTGTGGTGCTTCTTCTGACAGACTTCACATACTACACGACATCTACAAGCTACAGCCTTATGTCTGGTCCCAGTGCAATTAAAGCAGAGGTGTTTGTTGCTTAGCACTCGCTTGCGCTCGTCGACTGATGCGACTGTTTTGCAATTAACTGATTTGTGGTCAGGTTTCTCACAATAAACACACCCTCGAACTCGTTCTTCCTTCTGCTGTGCTTGAGATGATCTGTCTCGCGGGAAATGTGGCTTTTTCCGGTCAGGCGGCTTCTCGGGCGGTTCACGTTCGGCAAGAATAGGGTTTCTCTCTGTCCACTTTCTTAGGGCTTCCACGAATTTTGGAAAGCCCCACTCTCTCTAGTTGTCGTCCGTCCTTACCAGATCGCCCCTGATCCCTTGCAGCTTGTCAATAGACATTCTCACGTATCCATTAATTTCTGTCAATTTACCGAGTGTCTCCAAAGACTGTACGTTAAACAACACCTTTTCGTAGAACTCATGGATCTTTCTTGGATGTGAGCCAGTAATCACTGGAAGCGCCATTATGTTCTGGACGTACGCGTTTACAATCTCGCTCATCTGGCCATATTTCGACTTCAGGATGTTTTTAGCCCGCTGGTATCCTTCTGTCGTGAAGGGCACACCATCAATGGCGGTTTTAACCTTGGGACCCACAAGCTCCTTGAGGTACGAGAACTTTGTTACGGCTGCCACTTCTGTACGATTGATTTCAGCTTCGAACAGATTCCAAAAACGTGGCCAGTCCGTTAACTCTCCACTAAACTTAGTGATGACCAGCTTTGGCAGTTAAGCGCTTTTCATTGGAGCGGGCGACGCCGCAACTTGACCCATGTTACTTTTCCTCGCTTCTTCCATCTTCTTCTCAAATTCCAGCTTCTGTTCTAGCTGTGCGCGCTCGAACTGTAATTGTTTGTCTCGATCTCTCTCGGCCAGCTCTTCTTCGCATTTCTTCGCTTCCAAACTTGCTTTATAATTGATTTGAACGAGTGTTTGTGATAAATACGTGATTTCCTCGTCAGCCGTTGCTTGTTGCGCCTCAACTCCAGCACTCCATTTAGGTAGCTCGTCAACTTGAACGCCACTT
>JAAXHD010000110.1:1981-2406 GCA_012271015.1 Candidatus Poribacteria bacterium
GTTTCGCTCACGGTCCCGTCGGAGGTACCAGTTTGTGTCAGGAATCTTCCGATTGCTTCTAACACAAGAGAATTTCCCCATAATATTCACGTTAAAACGACCAACAGACTCGAATCACTTCACAATTTAATGTTCACGCTATGAGGAATGATTACAATCGCCAGATCTCCTTGATTCGCACATGGTTTTGAAATCCTAAACTTACATCACGTCATTACAGCTTATCACTAAGCAACTAGATCAAAGGAATAAAGTTCACTTTCACAGCATGACGGTCACACAGTCCATTTTTCCAACATCACCGTAAAAACCTGTTCTTCGTTTTTGAATTATGTTAGTTCAACGAGTCTTGATATAGCTTTGAAAGTATCTTCTCGTGAAAGAAGAAGAGTTGTTCTATTGATGGAAAGTGTCCAAACTTCTCC
>JAAXHD010000028.1 GCA_012271015.1 Candidatus Poribacteria bacterium
TGTCGCCCCGCTGGGGCTTGGTTCTTTGGGGTTCATGTATACTACACAAATGCCGCCCCGCTGGGGCTGAAGATTGAAAAACAGCTGCCTTCCTGCAAATCCTTGAAGATCGAAGAAGCCTGATTCAGACAACTGAATGCCTCTGACGATCCTACCAAAATGTATAGACATCGGTTCATAGTCGTGTTATGCTATTCGCATAACCTATAAATTAACATAGGAGAAACTCTTATGAAACTGGTTAAGTTGTTCGGGTTGATTGCACTGCTTTGTGTTGTCAGTCTTTTTACGGCAGGTATCGCTACAGCGTTAGACGAATGGGTATATGTTGACTTGGAATCCTTCGTCAACTCGAAACTCGTTAAACACCAGTGGTGGACGAAGCAGCCTGGGGATAGCACGCTTTCCCGCTTGCCTATCGGTGAGGTAGGTGAATTTGAGGGCCCCGACGGAAAGGTAGAGTTCCAAATTATAGACGGTGCGATTGTGCTCTTCGGCACCAACGCCGCGATATGGCCCAAGGCGGTTAATGACATCGTCGTTGGCGGCAAGGCAAAGTTCGTCTATTTTTTTCATGCGACCGGATGGGAACAGAACGGCGTTCCAAGCTACAAGTTCGTGATGCACTATCGGACTGGAAAGAAGGAAGAACTTGAGATGATTTCGGGTTTTAATTCCGATGATTGGTGCCACGACGATGCGGCACTCCAAGACGATAACTCTGTCTGGGGATGGGTAAAGAAGGAAGGCGGTCCTTGTGGACATGCAGGGTTAGTTACTACAAAATGGGAAAACCCGCGACCCGATGATTGGATTGAGACGATAGATGCCGTCTCCTTGGAATTAGGATCAGTGCCTGTTATTCCGGCGATTACTTTAGGCGAAGCGACACTCGCAGTGGATCCTGTGGAGAAATTGGCTATCACTTGGGGAAGTCTGAAAAAGCCAAGTGGATTATAGCATACCTTTACACATTGGGCGAGGTTGCTTGGGGAAATCCACAGAAATACCCAAGCATAACACCTCGCCTATTTTTATATTTTCGTGTCCGATATAATCAGAGCGAGAAGAAGTCGGGAATCGGAGTTCCCTCCTACCGGGGACCTGGATGCCTCTGCGCGTTCTGGTATAAAAAATTGACTTTGTGTGTTGTGTATGCTATAATTATATCAGCGATTTGTAATCGCAACACTTTAAGATTATTTAATATTGCAACACTAAAATTGATACAGGAGGAATTCAATGCCAGCAAAACAAATTATCTTTGATGAAGAAGCGAGGGTGGCACTCAAGCGCGGCGCGGATACACTCGCCGATGCTGTGAAGGTTACGCTTGGTCCCCGTGGTAGAAATGTTGTCATTCAAAAATCTTTCGGGGCACCGCTGGTAACATGTGATGGTGTCACCGTCGCAAAAGAAATTGAACTCCCGGACCCATACGAAAATATGGGTGCCCAGTTACTTGAATCTATTGCAACCAAAACAAACGATGTCGCAGGCGATGGGACCACCACAGCTACCTTGCTGGGTCAAGAAATTCTTCATGAGGGTCTCAAGAACGTCACTGCCGGTGCAGATCCAATGCAACTGAAGATCGGTATAGACAAAGCCGTAGTTGCCGCCGTTGATGCTATCACCGCACAGAGCCGTGCTGTTGATACACATGCGGAGATTTTACAGGTTGCGTCAATCGCAGCGAATGATCCTGCGAACGACAGTAATATCGGTGCTACCGTCGCTGAAGCTCTTGACAGGGTTGGCAACGACGGTGCTATCACGATTGAGGAAGGTAAAACCTCAGAGACGACCGTCGACATTGTGGAAGGTATGCAGTTCGATCGCGGTTTCCTTTCACCCAATTTTGTAACTGATATGCAGGCACAGGTGGTCGAATTTGAGAACCCTTATGTTCTCATCAATACCGAGAAAATTTCCACAGTGACAGATCTTGTGCCGATTATGGAAAAGACGATGCAGCTCGGCAGACCCTTGTTCATTATTGCTGAGGATGTTGAAGGGGAAGCACTCTCTACATTGGTGGTGAATAAACTCCGTGGTAACCTTCAAGTTGCCGCCGTTAAAGCCCCCGGTTTTGGTGATCGACGGAAAGAGATGTTAGAAGACATCGCTATCCTGACCGGTGGTCAAGTTATCTCCGAAGAGACGGGCATTCGTTTAGAAAACATCGTTGTTGGTATGCTCGGAACCGCTCGACGCGTCGTTGTTGACAAGGATAACACCACAATCGTTGGGGGTAGTGGTGCTAAAGAGGCTGTTGACGGAAGAGTCGCACAGATTCGGACGCAAATAGAGGAAACAACTTCCGAGTATGACCAAGAGAAGTTGGAAGAACGGCTCGCTAAACTCGCAGGTGGCGTTGCTGTTGTCAATGTTGGTGCCGCTACAGAAGTCGAGATGAAAGAGAAGAAAGCCCGGTTTGAAGATGCCCTTGCCGCAACGCGTGCCGCAGTTGAAGAAGGCATCGTACCCGGTGGTGGCACGGCACTCATACGAGCGGCGGCGTCCTTGAGTGGTTTGGAATTGGCGGGAGATCAAGAGACAGGACTCAATATTGTTCGCCGTAGTTTGCTTTCACCTGTGCGTGCGATTGCAGAGAATGCAGGTATGGAAGGTTCAGTTGTTGTTGCCAAAGTACAGGAAGGTGAAGGGAATTACGGTTTCAACGCCGCAACGACTGAATATGGCGACATGCTTGAGGAAGGGGTTGTTGACCCGACAAAAGTCGTTCGATCCGCACTTCAGAACGCTTCTAGTATCGCGGGCTTGCTGTTGACGACGGAAACACTCATTACAGAGATTGAAGAGCCGCCAGATGCTGCTGCCGCAGCCGTTGATCCACACGCTGGACACTTCCATTAGGTTTATGCGTCATTAGACGCATTTCCATGAGGAATTAAATAATGTGGGCAGGCACAAGACCTGCCCCTACAATCGTTGTTTTCGCTCGTGTTATTGAAATATTTATTTAAATTTCATCAGGGTACCCATCTATACAATACACAACTTTCTATCCATTCCGGTATCTAATACCGTGCTTCCATCCCGCTATCCCAATCACAATCGAGACAAAACATCGCCTTCGGTCCTAAGTACTGGATTTTTTTGCTGCCACACTCCGGACACATTTTTATTGGTTTTTCGGTTTCATCCCTCTCACCGTGCCGGAGAATATTCAGATAATACACCTTTAGCACACCTGGATAACGGTGTCCCATTGGACAGCGGATCAGGTCGGAACTGTCGTTCTCAAAACGTTCCATTGTTTCTCGAAGGAACGTCAATCGACGGTGGCAGACCGGACAGGAATTAGGGGTCAATTCCTTCAGGACGATCATATCGGTATTTTCGTGTTGGATGGAGACTGACAAGGCGAGATGATGCGAGACTTGCAAATGTGATATGCCTTGACACCCAAGTTTTTCGGCGAGTTCAGAAACGAGTTTCGCGTAGCTTTGTGGGCTCAGTACCACTTCTGTCGGAATCATCGTTCCGCCCTTTAAACTGGAGAGAAGCTGATAGATACGTTCTAAAATGGGCTGCTACCCCCTATACCCTTAGTTAGTAACAGAAGGAAACTATACTGTCCTACCTTCGGTCGGCTCAGAAGCTAACGTTCGTTCATTACCCCGCGCGAGCGGTGATGATGATACGCCTCTTTGGGAACGGTAAGCATCAGCTGGTTGGTTCCGAATAAGAATCAGATCATCTCCGTCACGCTCAATAATATCGTCCTGCATCAATGTTATTTCAAACTTTCGCATACTGGTCATGAAGTTGATAGTGACGCGCGCTGCTGCCTCTAACTTAATCTGCCAGCCGGTTGATGTTTTCGTCCGAGTGAACCGATCGCTAATATCAAGGGACTGCATCTGCGCAGCATTGACAATCACACCGCTCTTTGCCTGTGTTTTCTCTTGGGCTTCGACGGCACTCTCGTTATTGTTTTGTTCAGCCATGTTGCACTCCATCTTACAAAGTTTGAATTGAGCATATTTTAACAGAGAGGGTTATCTGTTGTCAAACTTATTTTTTTATTCCCCTTATCATGTTTGATCCTATTGGTGCGATATTTCGTTTTCCATTCTATCATAGAAATAGTATATTGATTAGGACTTACGCAAAATGACCAAATTTCACCTATTTTCACAGGATTCGGTGCGGTTAGAAACCGCACCTGCCGGGGGAGTGCGTAAGTCTTGTTGATATGGCAGTGAGCAAGAATTAGGAGTCGGGAATCGGAATTCCCTCCTACAGAAGAGGAAAATCCATTTGACAATGATACCCTTGTTCGGCTATAATATGTTGTGAAAGGAATAAGCCAGATATGCGGTTCACCTATTTTTTGCCGGG
>JAAXHD010000365.1:0-15853 GCA_012271015.1 Candidatus Poribacteria bacterium
CATTTTCGCTATACACAGCGTTCTGTTCTTCAATGAATCCTTGGGGTAGATAGGTTTAGCGAAACCCAACATCCTAAACCGTGTCGGTATCACAATGTGTTGGGTTTCACTCAGTTTTTGGTGATTCCAGGCTTCTCTGCTCCCTTGAACACTCTGTACTGTGTGCGATTTTTAGTAGAGCTCCGTTCAACCCCGTTGAATGCCACACGCGCATTCAGCGTTGATTCCCTACGAGACGCTTCAATTTTTATTTTCAAACTCACGTTTAAAACTAAATAGCCCTGACTTAAAGTTATGTAACAAGTATGTAACATTTTCTAAAAAAAAGCAAGAAATATCTCATCTGTTTTCTTGATTTTCTTTCTTCTACGGCGGTGTGGAAGTCACTCATCCCAGGGCAATGGTACCCCTAACCTTTCGCTGACCGCACGGGCGGATTCCTGTTCCGCTTCCCCGTAACGGATACCTTCGCGGCGATGCAATTCTGTGCGTTCCACTTCAATTGCCCCGGGTAACAAGGCCCTGTCGGTTCCCGGCATTGGTTCGTAAGTTTCACGGACATCGTGCACCATCCGATCGACTTCAGCGTGGAAAACGGCGGATGGCACAACGGATTCAATATCTATGGCGAGTACCATACCTCCCTGTGGTGGATGCCATTTTGCGGTGTCCTCGGGTGGTGATTCGGTGAAACCGGTGAGTCCGCCGCCGAGGAGGTGTGCGACAGCGGTATAGCCGAGACTCTTGAAGAAAGCCGCCGGGATGATCGAAAGCAGGTTATCAAATTCGGGACCGCGTTGGTAATCCGCCATAATACAGGTTGCGGCGTCGAGCACGACGGGTGGTTCCTCATCAGACGGAATAGCGAAACAGATGGGTGGGTTGCCGTAGTAGCCGAGTTGTGGTTTGGGGTCTTGGTTTCCGGCATTGCCGTGGTTCCGAGATCCCTGTACCGAAAAGCCGATGCATCCGGCTTCGTTACACATACGGGCATAGTGCCCGGCAGACCCGTAGTGTCCAATATAACGCACCAATCCCATCCCGATGCCGACCTCTTTCGCTTTAGCGATAGCGTGTTCGGTTGCGCGCACCATTGGGAGATAGCCGAGCGTGCCGTTTCCATCGAGCACGACAGCCGTTGGTGTTTCATGGATAACGCGGATATTCGGGTTCGGATTGAGGTTTCCGTTTTCAAACCCTGCACAATATCTATTAACAGTCTGTGTGCCGTGACTACGGACACCTCGTAAGTCGGAATTGACGAGCAATCGGCTGATGAGTGCGGCATGTTCATGTGGAACGCCGGCTTTCTCAAAGCAAGCAGTAGAGAAGTTGAGAAGTCGTTCCTCATCTACTAAGACGAAAGTTTCTGGTGGTCTATTCATTTTTTCCTCCTGAGCAAGGTTATTCGTCCCAAGGTAATGGCACACCTAACCGTTCACTGACCCCGCGCGCCGATTCCTGTTCCATTTCACCGTAACGGATGCCGTCACGGCGATGTTGTTCCGTGCGTTCCGTTTCGATCGCCCCCGGTAGGAGTGCTCTGTCTGTCCCCGGCATCGGCTCATAGGTTTCGCGAACATCGTGCACCATCCGATCGACTTCAGCGTGGAAAACGGCGGATGGCACAACGGATTCGATGTCTATGGCGAGCACCATTCCTCCCATACTCGCACCCCCCCATTTTGCGGTATCCTCCGGTGGTGGTTCTGTGAAGCCAGTGAGTGCACCACCGAGCAGACTTGCGATGGCGGTGTAGCCGATGCTTTTGAAGAAAGCCGCTGGAATGACTGAAAGCAGGGCATCGAAATCGGGACCGCGTTGGTAATCCGCCATGATACAGGTTGCGGCGTCGAGCACGACGGGTGGTTCCTCATCGGACGGAATGGCGAAACAGATGGGCGGGTTACCGTAGTAGCCGAGTTGTGGTTTAGGATCTTGGTTTCCAGCGTTGCCTTGGTTCTGATACCCCTGTACCGAAAAACCGATACAGCCGGATTCATTGCAAATTCGTGCATAATGTCCCGCAGATCCGTAGTGCCCAATGTAGCGGACGAGTCCCATCCCGATGCCGACCTCTTTCGCTTTGGCGATAGCGTGTTCAGTTGCGCGCACCATCGGGAGATAGCCGAGTGTGCCGTTTCCATCGAGCACAACAGCCGTTGGCGTTTCACGGATGACACGGATATCGGGATTGGGATTGAAACTCCCATTTTCAAAGCCACCGCAATATCCGTTGACGGTTCGGGTGCCGTGGCTGCGGACACCCCGTAAGTCGGAATTAACGAGTAAGCGGCTGATAAGAGAGGCGTGTTCGTGTGTGATGCTGGCTTTTTCAAAGCAAGCGGTAGAGAAGTTAAGTAATCGTTCTTCGTCTACGTGAACGAAGGCTTCTGGTGGTCTATTCATATCAATCTCCTATTTTTTTTATGGTTATCGGCTGTCGGCTATCAGTTGTCAGTTAAGAGGTATGCTGTAGCGGTAAAGTTTACCGTAATGGTCACAAAGTATTAACTACATAACTTACGCAAAATTACGAAATTCCGCCTGTTATCACACAATAGGTGCGGTTAGGAAACCGCACCTACCGGTGGATTGCGTAAATCCTAAACTATGATAGATTTTAGAATTACCTATACACCGCACATCCGCAAGAAGAAGTCGGGAATCGGAGTTCCCTCCTACAGGGAAATACGCAAATGTCAATGTATTTTCATAATTCACCATAATTGCTGAGCGCTGACGGCTAATGGCTATCAGAAAGGGTTAAGTCTATTCATCCTCCGAAGTTGGTTTGATTTCCCAGAGTAGCACCGTGCCGTCTGTGCTTCTGGTAGCGATCATCTTTCCATCAGGTGAATACACGACAGCAACGATGTCTGTATGTGAAATGAATGTGGCTTTGTGTTCTCCTGTTATCGCATCCCACAGTCGGACCGTGCCATCCGTACTCCCGGAAGCGATTGTCTTTCCATCAGGTGAATATGCAACAGAACTGACAGTCTTTGTATGTCCCCTGAGTCGGGCTTTATGTTCCCCTGTTACGGCATCCCACAATTGCACGATGTCGTCGCGATACCCACCCCCCGTGGCGATCGTCCTTCCATCTGGTGAGTATGCTAATGACTCGACTCCGCCTTTGTGTCTTGTGGGTCTTGCTATAAGTTCCTCACCCGTTACAGTATGCCACACCTGTATTTTACTGTTCCAGCTCCCAGTGGCGATCGTTCTACCGTCTGGCGAATACGCTACGGTAGATATATAATCGGGTCCTTCATATATGATTTTGCGTTTCCGTGTCTGCACGTGCCAAAGATACACTGTTCCTTTGTGCTGTTTATAATATCCTCCGACGACAGCAATCGTCTGTCCATCGGGTGAATATGCCACCGAAGATATGTCGTATTCACGCTTTGTGCTGACAGGTTTGAATGTGGCTTTGTGTTTACCCGTTCCGCTACTCCACAACCGAACTGTATTATCTTCCAAGCCGACTGCAGCGATCGTCTTGCCATCAGGCGAATACACAATGGAAGAGAGCGTGCCGTCCGTGTGTTCGGTATATGTCGTTTTGAGTTTCCTTGTCGGAACATCCCATAGCTGCAGTGCGTTACTACGATAGTCTCCACCCGTGGCGATCGTCTTGCCATCAGTGCAATATGCGACAGAACTGATATGGGTATATCCTGTGAGAACGGCTCTGGTTTCACCCGTGACGGCATCCCATAATCGCACGGTATTGTCTTTCCAACTGCCAGCGGTGGCGATCGTCTTGCCATCAGTGGAATATGCGACAGAATCTACTGGCCCCGTATGTCCAGCAAGTGTGGCTTTGAGTTTCGTTGTCTGTGTATCCCACAATCGTAACATATTATCCACACTCGCAGCGGCAATTGTATTTGCATCGGGTGAATATGCCACGGAATTAACAGGGAAATTCAGCCACGGCAACAGAAAATGAATCCAACTTGTCCGTACAAGGACGGCTTTCTGTTTTCCGGTGGCGACGACCCATAACCGCACTGTGCCATCCGCCCCTCCAGAGGCGATGATATTACCATCGGGTGAATACACAACGGAATTGACTTGATTTGTATGTCCAGTCAATGTCGCTTTGTGGGCACCCGTTTGTGCGTCCCATAACTGCCCAACGTTGTCTTCCCAACCTCCGGCAGTGGCGATTGTGTTTCCATCGGGAGCATACACAAAAGACTGGACGCTACCTTTCCCTATTCTTTCGAGTGTCCCCTTGGATTTTCCTGTAGCCGCATCCCACAAATATACCGTGTTGTCCCGATTCCGCGCCGTAGCGATTGTGTTTCCATCGGGCGCGTATATGACCGAAGCAACGTTCTGCGTCTGGAGGCTGACTGTAGTTCTTTTTTCTTCGGTTGTGACATCCCGCATCTGTACTATATTTCCCGAAATTGAAGGAAGTCTCGCCTCTCTCGTACCTGTGAACACTATCATCTTGTTCGTGCCCGCACTCGCGATTGTGTTTCCATCGGGTGAATACGCAAAGGCGAAAGGATGGATTCCGTCTGTGTACGATAATAGGTCTAATTCTTCACCGGTTTGCGAATCATAGAACCAGATACCGATAGAACTGGAGACCGCAAGCCGACTGCCGTCCGGAGAGAAACGGATTTTGCCTAACGTTCCTTTACCGAGCCGCGCGATTGCGCCTTCAGGTAAACTGAATTGTGTGGAATCTTGGGCGATAGCCGAGAAACAGCAGACGAATAAGATCAGTAATGTACATCTCAGGAAAAGGGAAATTTTCATGATACCAGCGTTCTATTTTTCTGGATTTTATTAGAATAAATATACCACAAGAATTGGAACCTGTCACGTCTTTTGCGGAGGGTGTATAAATATACTAAGCTTTGGACAATTTTTTGAGGGATACACCTTTTGAAGAAACACCCCAGCAAAAACCCCCACTGGGGCTTAGACCTTGGAGGATATGGCGTTCTACACACATTTCGCCCCGGAATCAACGGTATGAATGCCTTATGGCATTCCCCGGGGGCTGCGTTTTTTCGTACCTTCCTGTCTTTTTTGCAGAGCGTAGGTGCCTGTAGCAACCTCTGAGAGAAATAGAGGCCTCCTTGAGAACTCAACTCACACGCAACTCGAATTGTCCAAACTTTAGTAAATATAGTAAAGTCCATAATTACTTTTACACGACGATCGGTACGGTTAGCCCCGCACCTACCAAGGGAGGGCAGATATTTTCGGGCTTTACTATATTTGTCAAAAATTGTAGATGTCACCCCTACCGGGTTGAAGAGAGCAGGTCAAGGGTCAGAAGTATAGATGCCTGTGAGAAAAATAGGTGCTGAACGCCAAGCATTTTACACACCCTTTTGCGGAAAAACAGTAGTGTCCTATAGTTTTATAGTAAAACCTGTAATTACTTTTACACTTTTGGGACATCAGTCGGGAATCGGAGTTCCCTCCTACAGGGGTCGTGAAATAGGGTAAACCTCGTTTTCTAAAATGTAAGCTTATTTTCAGAATCCACTATAAAATAAAAACGTGGTGGAGAAATCTGGATCCATTCCTGTCGCCGTTAGAAAGGATCAATCTGTTTATGGAACTGCTTTTCTGCGCCTCTGATAGTAAAAATTACTGCGCTTTTTGTTGGGTGCCGATTTTCGTCATAATTGGTGATGTTAGTCGCGCCGACGTAATCTTTCGTTGCCGCCAATTGATCCCGGATCGCCTCTCCGTCAAAACTGCCGGCTCTCTCAATGGCTGATAGCATCACTTTTGTTGCATCATAACTGACAGCATGCCCTCCAAGCGGTAACTCGCCGTAGGCAGCTTAGTAGGCTTCTACAAACGCTTTCCCACTCGGTTTATCGGTTGCAGCGGAGAAATGCCCGCTGAAAAAACTGCCTTCGATCTCAGAATCTTCATCATCCAGCAGAATCGGATTGTCCCATGTATCTGTACCCAGCAGGAGTGTCGGTTCACCGACAGCATTCAGCAGCGGAAGGGCTCTTGCCTGCTGTGTGACACGCGCGACTTCTTGGACCCACCCAGCGATGAAAAGAGCTTCAGGCAAAGTTGTTGCAATGGTGTTCAACTGTTCAGTGAAATCTGTATCCCCGATTTCGTAGAACTCACTTGCAACTATCGTTCCTCCGGCGTTTGTGAAATTGGCAACAAAAAATTCAGAGATACCCTCGGAATAGATCTCACCACTTTGCGTCAGTATCGCCACAGAAGTCAATCCAAGCTCCACCGCAGCAAAACGCGCCATGACATATCCTTGGTAGGCATCTGTGAAAGCTGCCATGAAAACAAAATCACCTGCGTTTGTTAAGGCCGGATTTGTTGCTGTTGTCGTGATCATGGGTAAGTTATGCTCATGTACGAGTGCTCCCACTGGAATAGCGTGGGCAGAACGATTCGGACCTATCAGGGCAATAATACTATCACTAAGGATCATTCTTGATGCTGCTTCAACAGCCGCATCGGGGGTAAGAATTCCAATCTCGGTTACTAATTCAACGGAGGTCCCGAGTAAGCCACCCTTCGCATTAATTTCGGACACGGCTATCGCGGCACCGTTTGGATATGTTACCCGACTCCCTGAAGCGAGGAACCCAATTTTAACTGTGTGAGCAACCTCTGGAACAACAACTTCATCTGTAGCGACAATCTTTTTGACCCTGTCACATCCGGCATGCGTGAAGAGCAAACCAATTAGGCTCGTTAGTGCTAGGAATTTATACATTATAGGCACTCCTTCGAAAAAATGATTTCCTTTGTTTATGATATTTGATACAATGTTTCAAATCGCGTGAGAAACTACCACTGAGGGCAATAACATCTCAATGCGAATGAAAACTGTGTAATGCGACATCTTAGGTTCGTATACCTAACTTAATATAATATTAAACATTGAAAATAAGCAAGTCAATTTAATATAAGACGCAGAGGTATCGGTTATCGGTAAATGCTGACTGCCGACTGCTGATAGCCGACTGCCATCTATTATGAAAAGTTTGATTACAGTGATTGGCAGGGGTCATTCCGGGACGCGCGCCATCTCTCATACGTTATACGCCAGTGGGGTTTTCATGGGAAGCCAATTGAACCCCTCCGGCGATAAGATTCCGCCGTTTGCGATGTATGATGCGTGTCGAGTGATGGCGCAATATGTCAAATGGCAGGGTGGACTCTCGTGGGATTTTGAACCCCTATTTACGATGCCGATCGATCCAGAATTTGAACGCCTCATCAATACCTACCTTGAAGATGTGCTACAGGACCCTGCCCCTCATAAAGGTTGGAAAATACCAGAGACCACGTTAGTCTATCCGTGGATAATTCGGATGTTTCCTGAGATAAAGTTCATCCACTGGATTCGGGATCCACGGGATTGTATTCGGGGTAGTCATAAAACGGATGACCTTCGGGATTTCGGCGTTGCGTATCCTGAAACGGACGACATCTATGAAAGACGGGCGATTTCTTGGATCTATCAGTATAAGTTGATGCAAGCGACACCTATGCCCAAGAATGTTATCCATATCCGTTTTGAGGACTTTGTTTTAGATCAGGAGCGGATACTCAAGGAACTCGAAGCGTTTTTGGGTATCCCGTTGGGCAGGATCATTGTCCGGGCAGACGCGGTAGATCGCTGGAAAAAAGATTTTGCGGAGTTGAAGCCTGGGGCATCGTTACCACAATACGAGTTTGAGTTTCTGAAAGAAGCAATTGTCGAGAACAGTTATCCCTTAACAGCAACGTAACAGAGAAAGGAACTATTATGTCAACTACTTATCGTGTTGGGCTCGTCGGAGCCGGTGGAATCGCCAACGCACACGGCAACGCGTGTCAACAAGCACCGAGTGCCGAATTGGCGGCGATCTGCGATGTGTCGGAAGATGCATTAACCAATTTCGGTGAACGATTTGATGTGGACCCTGAAAACCGGTATCTCTCTTTGGAAGAGATGTTAGACGCTGAAAACTTGGACATTGCTATTATCTGTACTTGGGGGGCATTTCACGCTGAGGTCGGTATCCAACTTTCTGAATCCCGCCAAGTCAAAGCGATCTTGTGCGAAAAACCCTTCACGTCAACAGCCGCGGAGGCGGAAGCGTTCGTCGGTGCGGCGCAAGAGAACGGTGTGTTAGTGGCGGAAGCGTTTAAATTCCGGCATCATCCGATGCACCTGAAGGCGAAAGAACTTATTGATTCGGGGGCGATCGGGGACTTTAAGACGATCCGCAGTACCTTCTGTACAGGTGGTGGTGGCGGTGGACCCGAAACGCGACGCCCTGAGATGAATTGGCGCTTTAACAAAGCGAAAGGTGGCGGCAGCATTTACGATTTGGCGTGTTACAATATCCACCACGCCCGTTTTATGTTCGGTGCTGAACCGATTCGGGTGTCAGGGATGTCTCAAGCCGGGTTAGAAGTGGACGATGGTTCCTATCTATTGTTAGTATTCCCGGGTGAGCGTGTCGCACAGATTTCTACGGGTTTTAATTGCGCCGGTGGACAGTATGCTGAAATGTCAGGCACCGGTGGCATGTGCCGATTGGATCGGGTGTGGAACAATGAGAATTCAGCGGTCAATATTGAACTCACCACACGAGAGGGCACGGAAGTTATTGATTTTGAGCCGTGTTTCCAGTTTGCATTGCAGTTGGAACATATGTGCGAGGTTTTGACGACTGGAAAACCGCACCGTGTCTCACCGGAAAGCTGCGTGAATCAGATGCGTGTCATTGATGCTGCGTTTGAAGCGATGGCGACTGGGCGGACAGTCGAATTGGAGTAACAGGTTTAAATGGATTAATGGTTATCGGTCTTCGGCTATCGGTTTTCAGTTAAGAGGTATTTCGTAACTATTTACCACTCCTTGGAATACTGCAGATTGGGAGCCATTGTTACACATTACTCTTTAACCGACGACTGATGACTGATAACTGACAACTACGTACTATTATGGCCAATTTTGCGGAGACAAAGGCTCTTACCTTTGATCTGTTCGGTACGATTTTGGATTTAGGGGGGAGTCTTACACCCTTCATTGACGAATCACTGAAGGCACGGGATGTCGATGTATCGGCGGATGAATTCTGGGCACAGTGGCGGTACCGTCAACGAATCGAGCAGTATCAAGATACGATCATCATGCTCGGACATAGCGGCTACTTGGAGACCGTTCGGCGTGCTGTGCACTACATCCTGAGACACAACAGCATTGATGCTACGCCTGATACGGTAGAAGAGTTTATGCGTGGCTGGCAGTCCCTTTCCCCTTTTCCAGAGGTGTTGTCTGCCCTCGCGAAGATGCAATCTCAGTATCAGTTGGTGGTGTTGTCCAATGGGGATCCGTCATTTTTGAAATATCTCGTCTCGGAACGTGTCGCGTGGGATTTTGACGATGTGATTTCGGTAACATCGGTCGGTGCGTTTAAGCCGCATCCAGCGGTCTACCGTGCCGCGGCAGGACAGTTAGGACTGGAAGTTGGCGAGTGCGTGATGGTATCTGCGAATTCGTTTGACATCATGGGCGCGCGAGCGTGTGGCTTTAGAGGAGCGTTTGTGAATCGCTATGAACTTCCGTATGAGGATACACCCTATCAACCCAATGTAACGGTGAACGATTTTGCGGAGTTAGCGGAGGCATTGCTATAAGGGATATGAGACAGGGCTGCTTTGGCGGTCCTAAACAGATTTTTAATGAGAGTTGCTTATCGCCTCGCAGCAGCCTTGATTTGACCCCAAGTGAGACTGAGTTTTCCAGCAGCTTCTACTGCCAACCCTTCGGCGTTAAGATTGTTGGACACCTCTTTTTCACTGAGTGCCCGATCATAGAGACGCACTTCGTCAATCATCCCCTTATGTACGAAGTCCTCGTTGTCATCTTTATAAGAACCGATGGAGAAAAAGACACGATCCGGATAGTTGATAGCTCCCGATTGGTCATCCGAAGTGTTCTCCAGTTTTCCATTTACGTAGATTTTCATTTCCGCGCCATCGTATGTTCCGGCCACATGGTGCCATTCCCCCATGTCGTACGTGTTGACGGAATTGAGGTAGGTTAGGAGCCCATCGCCATCATCAGCATCATCCGAGGAGAGTGCGAAACTGAACGCTTTCCATCGGGTGCCGAGCAACCAACCTTTTTCAAAGGGACCATTGTCCTGAACTGCTACGATGTACCCACCCCATTCGATGAACTGCTCATCCCACACCCATAATTCTACAGTCATCCCTTCTGTGGGGAGTTTGGCTTTCTTGATGTCATCGGTCATTTGAACACGGGCACCCGCGCCACCTTCCAATTGCACTGCTTCCCCAAACTTACCTTGGACGATTTGAATTTTTCCTATCATCTCGGCATCTTGGTCGCCCCAGATATCCTGTACCGTATTGCCTTTTATGGTATCTTTATTGAAACTCCAGTAGCCAATTAACCCATCTTCGATGACGACTGTCTGGGCAGCGACAGGGATTCCTATTCCCAAGCCAGCGATTAAAACAACGGCTAAACTCAGAACTACTTTTTTGGTTGTTTCATTCATAACGAATGGAAACATTTTTCTCTCCTTTTAATCTACGCTACTTCGTCTGGCTTTTCACGTTGCCCCACGGTGTGCTTAAAAGCGATATTGACGGGGAAACAGGCAGTTGCTGTGGCGCGAACCAGTTACCGGCATAATTGCTCCCGTCTTTTGTAAGTTGTGTGACCTTTCGACTTATTAGGTTGACTCTGACGATTTGTGAATTGCTTCCAATAACACCTTCTGTGTAAATGAGTTCATTCCCAAAGGGTGCCCAAGCCGGATCATTTGCCACAAAAGACTCAATGCGTCTGAGGTAACTTCCGTCCCGGTTAACAATGAACAGGGACTGTCGCTTTTCTGCAGGTCTAAACCAAACAAACGCGATTCTATTACCAACTGGCGACCATGAGGGATTAAACATTCGCGGGAAATCATCAGGGAAAAGGGTCTGTTTTTGGTGGGTTTTTAGGTTGATAAACCGGATTTGGCGGCTTGCCCAGTGAATCTCGTCTGCGACAACATACGCAATTTCTGTTCCATCTGGTGACCAAGTGGGGTAGCCGCTATGGGCGTTCTCTAAGTGCGCGATCAGTTTCACTGAAGTTCCATCGGTGCTTGCAGTGTTAATGTTTGTGCCGCCTAAAGCACGTTGAGAATAGACGATCCTGTCTCCGTTCGGAGACCAGGCTGGATGTGTTCTATAAGCTTCACTGAATCCGAACAGTGGACGTATGTGTCTCCCATCCACGTCCATGAGATAGAGGTCTCGGGTCCCCCCGCGGTTGGAATTGAAAAGAATTTGATCGCCTTTTGGTGAGATGACTGGATCGCAGTCGACTGCCCGGTCGTAGGTTAATCTCTCCTGCCGAGTTCCATCAGGATTCATCATGTAAATTTCCCAATTGCCATCGCGATTTGATGAAAACACAATCTTTTCGCTGCTGAGTTGTTTTGCCGAAACAGGGCATAGCAACCCAAAAACGAGACAACAGAGGATAAATATATGTCGCAGTCTCATGAGAACCCTCCCTATATTGCTAACACATGACTGTGTTCTTGGCGGGGTTTACTGAAAACTGTATCTATCTATTGTTTTATGGATTCAGTTTGAGTTGCGCCCAGGTCACAGCAAGTTTGTGATGCGGTTCAACGGCAAGAATTTTATCCTGAAGGATAGCAGTATAAAACAACAGATTTTCAATAAACGGAAGATTCGTATCGAGCTGCACCTGACTTTCATTTTGCATTGCCGTGACGATATATGCACCTTTACCGTGATATAGGAGTGCCACAATGAGATGTTTATCAACCGTCGCGAGTGTAATAAACGCCTTATCGGGGTTGTGCCATTTATCATTCGTCACAATCGCTGTTATCTTGTTTGGCTCGGTGAAAAGCGTCCCAACCTCCGGTGCTTTTGTCGGTTCAAAGTTCTCTGTACCACCGGTTTCATCACCGTTTAGTGGTTTAGGGAGCCACGGTGTTGGACACCCTACAGCATCATCGTGATCCTGCTCAACGACAATGCAAACCCCCCCCTCTTCAACAAACGCTAAAACGGCATCTGATCCCTGATCAGTGAAACGCCATCCACCTTCACAAATCTCACCTTGTCCAAGCCAGAGGATATCAAAATCAGTGGCATCCGCGTTCGGGAGTTTTGGATTTTTCGTAATCTCATAATCGAAGGTATAGTTCTTAATTTTTTTCACATTTTTACTAATCGTTGGTGCTTCAACTTGAGTGATGTTATTCCCCAATATCAGAACCTTTTTTGTCGCAGCTATTGATATGATAGGGAACGTCACTACAATAAGGAGCAAACACAAAAAACAGATCGAAACGGTATGGAATTGACTCGTTATTGTGACCTTTTTCATTTCTTAAATATCTCCTTTTGATGCAACGGTATGAAGGCCGTGTTGCATTCAAATCAACGGTATTCATGCTATATAGCATGAACCGGGGTATGAAGGTTTTCCGTATGGCATTCCCCGCTCCTTATCAGCGGGGCTTTAAGCCAAAATCCGTCCGTCTTAAATATTTATCAAACTCACGTTATATTGCGTTATAAAACAGATGCTGCCGACCTCATTTGCCAAGATGTTAACATATTTGTCAAAAAAATGTCAAGAAAAAGTCAAATAATTCTTTTTCTTCACAACCGATCCAAGTTTCTACTTCCGTATCAACATTTTTCGGGTTGCGGTGAAATTGCCTGCAGTAAGGGTATAGAAATAGACACCGCTTGAGACGGGTTCACCCATCTCATTTTTCCCGTCCCAATAGATCGCATCCCCCCGCTGGTGGTAGGTACCAGCAGACTGGTGTCCGAGTGCCAGCGTGCGAATCAAAGTGCCGCTTGCGGTGTAGATACGTACAGTGACTTCCGTAGGCTTTGCCAATTGATAAGGTATCCATGTCTCAGGATTAAACGGGTTCGGATAATTCTGAAATACGGACGTTTCTGCCCGGGGCCACGGCTGCATAGGTGCCCCTGCGATTTGCTGTGGCAGTGGAAACTCCCAGAGGAGTATCGTGGCATCATCACTGGCCCCTGCAAGTGTGCGTCCGTCCGGACTAAAGGCAAGACTGTTGATCCTATGGGTCTGCTCGATGAGTTTCGCATTTTGTATACCACTCGCAACATTCCACAAACACACCGTGCTGTCCGCGCCGCCACTTGCGAGTGTTTTCCCATCCGGGCTGAATGTGAGACTGAGGACATCATCGGTATGTCCGGTGAGTGTCGTTTTCTCTGTCGCGCTGGCAACGTCCCAGAGTAATATATCCGTCCCCCCAGTTGCGAGCATTTTCCCATCGGGACTGAACGCCAAGCTCTGCGTGCGGGTGCGGAGGGTGGCTATATGTCGTCTATCGATAACATCCCACAGTCGGACTGTCTGGTCGTGGGCACCGATGCTTGCGAGGGTTCGCCCGTCGGGACTGAAGGCGATACTTGCAACGCGCTCTATATGCCCAAGGAACGTAGCATAGTAATAGCCCGTAACAGTGTCCCATAGACATACCTTTTCGCCGCCGCCAGCACTTGCGAGCAGGCGGCTATTCGGATGAAACGCCACACTGCTGATACCTCCGCTATGTCCAGTGAGGGTTCTCTTGACTTTCCCACTGATGGCATCCCACAACCGGACTGTCTCGTCATCCCAGCTTCCAGCACTTGCGATCATACGACCATCCGGACTGAAACTAACGGATGTAACGTTGTTGGTATGACCGATAAGGGCAGACTTTAGTTTCCTGTTGACGATATCCCAGAGATATATCTTGTGGTCCGACCCACCGGCACTGACGAGCGTTTTGCCATCGGGACTAAAGGAGATACTCTCAATTTCTATCATGTGCTCTGTGAGTGTCCCTCTCTGATGGTAACTGACGGTATCCCAGAGTCGCACTGTCCCATCTGAACTTGCGGTTGCGAGTAGGTGTCCATCTGGACTGAACGCAATACTCTGGATCGCATATGTATGTGCAGCGAGCGTGGTTTTGTAGGTACCCGTGGCAACATCCCACAAACACACTGTAGTATCTTTCCATTCTCCGGCACTTGCGAGGGTCTGCCCATCGGGACTGAACGCAACACCGCCAACACTCCCAACATGCCCTGTGAGTGTGAATGTGTGCGTACCCGTGGCAACATCCCACAGTGACACCGTGTTGTCCCAATTCCCGGTTGCGAGGGTTTTTCCATCGGGACTGAACGCAACTGAATTGACATCATCCGTATGTCGGTCCGTTATGCCTCTATCGAAAGTCGCCTCAAGTTCGAGCGTGGTTGTATTCCAAAGATGCACGATTCCGTCACTTACACTTGCGATGAGCTGCCCGTCGGGGCTGAAGGCAATAGCATCAACGGCACTTGCAAACTTGATAGGATCGGTTTTAGGCTCCCCCGTAGCGACATCCCAGAGTTGGAGCGTATTGTCCCAATACCCTGCACCACTTGCGAGGGTCTGCCCATCGGGACTGAAGGCGACACTGCCAACCCAGGAAGTATGCCCCGTGAGGGTCATTTTGTGTCTGCCCGTCGCAACGTCCCACAGTCGGACTGTATGGTCGGCACTGGCACTTGCAAGGGTGCTTCCATCAGGACTGAAGGCGACACTCTCAACAAAACTTGTATGTCCCGTGAGCAGATTCACTTCTTCCAGTGTGTCCACGTCGTAAATCCAGATCCCGATGGAACTTGAAACGGCGAGCAGCTGATTATCAGGTGAAAAGCGGATAGTGCCGGAGATTCTACCCTTTCCGAGGCGTGCTTTCACGCCTACAGGCAACTGCCATTCGGTGTAATTTTGGGCGAAGCTGTCCGTTAGAGAGAATATTGAAAGGAGAAGTAGCGTTAAAATCGGGGAATGTTTTGTCTTCATGACTCTGGCTCCTATTTATCAGGGTTATCCGTTTTCAGTTAAAAGCAGGATAGGATACGCCCCCACTCTTCTGATTGACTGCTATTTTGGCTCTGATAACGCTTCCTATTTCCTTATGAGCATTTTTCGGGTTGCGGTGAAATTGCCCGCAGTGAGCGTATAAAAATAAACGCCGCTTGCGACCCGTTCACCCACATCATTTTTTCCATCCCAATATGCGGCGCGGCTTCGGATTTGATAAACGCCCGCAGGTCGATAGTCTAAGTCCAGTGTGCGAACGGGTACACCATTTGCCGCATAGATACGTAGGGTTACAGCTGCAGGCTTTGCCAACTGATACGGTATCCATGTTTCCGGATTAAACGGGTTCGGGTAGTTTGGCAGGAGCACGGTTTCCTTTGGGGACAGTGCTATCAACAGGCGTTCAAGGGTAGCAATCCCTCTCTGGAAAGCGGGCGTTGGATTGTAGACGTGTTCTGCGTTTGCGAGCCATCCTTGAACATCGACAAGGGTGAGCATCCCAAGCGTTTTAGAATAGGCAGGGGGTGCGGTATCTCCCGCTCCGAGTGCTCCAGCGACCAGAACGAGATCTATGATGTTGACAATGCCATCGGTGTTGACATCCGCATCCTGTGTTCCATACCGCCCGAACTGCGATGCCACGATTCTCAAATCTTTTAAATTTACCCTACCGTCGCGGTTTACGTCCTCAGCCAGTTGTGGCGTTCCTCCTTCAGGTGTAAAATCCCAAAGTATCACCGTGCCATCCCAACTGCCACTTGCGAGGGTGCGACCGTCCGGGTTGAAGGCGACACTTGAGATCGCGCCTGTATGTCCAAGGAGCCCCTTTTTTTCAATACCCGTGTCAATGTCCCAGAGTCGTATTGTTTTGTCGTCTCGTTCGCCGCCGCTGGCGAGGGT
>JAAXHD010000365.1:15891-27981 GCA_012271015.1 Candidatus Poribacteria bacterium
ATCGGCATGCCCCGTGAGCGTCATTTCATGCGTGCCACTGACGACATCCCACAGGCGTATCGTGTGATCCCGACTGCCACTTGCAAGCGTTCGACTGTTAGGACTGAAGGCGATAGAGGTAATCCCTTCCCGATGCCCGGTGAGTGTCACTTTATGCGTCTGCCCACCATACCAGATCTGCACCTTTCTATCGCCATGTCCACTTCCACTTGCGAGGAAGCGTCCATCTGGACTGAACGCAACAGTGGCGATTCCTCCCCCGGAGGCACCACTTCCTGTGAACCCTTTGAGGACTGTTTTGAGGTATCTCTTTTCAACATCCCAGAGCCATATATGCCATCCACTTCCGCCCGCAAGCGTTTTCCCATCGGGACTGAACGCAATACTGGAGATCCAGTCATACACTCTCGCGCCAATGAGCGTGGTTTTGTGTCGTCCATTGGTAATATCCCACAGATGCACGATGCCCCGCCCGCCTATGCTTGCGAGCGTGCTGCCATTAGGTGCGAATGCAATATACCATCCATTCGGTAGATATCCGGTAATCTCGCCCTTTTGTGCCCCATTTCCCACATCCCATAAGAACAGTTGGTTGCCACCTGCACTGACGAGCGTTTGTCCATCTGGGCTGAAAGCAACAGGACCGTTAGACTGCGTATGTCCGCAGAGAGCTGTTTTGTGTTCACCCTTGGCAACATTCCATAGATTCACGGTGTCTCGCCCAGCAGTTGCGAGGGTTTTTCCATCTGGGCTGAAAGCAAGGCTTGTAATCTTATCGGTATCAAGGCGGTTTTTCTGTTCTCCCGTGACGGCATTCCAGAGACGCACACCTTCCTCATTGAAAGCCGTACTCGCGAGCGTCTGTCCATCGGCATCGAAAGCGATATTAGAGATGCCAGAGGTGTGTGTACCGAAGAAGGTATGCCCCATGAGGGTATATTCCTGTTTTCCGGTCGCGATGTCCCACACTCGGACCGTGTTGTCCCAAGCACCACTCGCGAGGGTTCGGCCGTCCGGACTGAACGCAACTGTATTGACAGTGTGAGTATGCCCAGAGAGTGCCTTTATGTGTTCACCCTTCACAGGATCCCAGAGGTGCACACGATCATCTGAACCCCCGCCTGCGAGGAGACTGCCATCCGGACTGAATGCTATACTCAGGATCCTGCGGGTATGCCCAGTGAGAGTGGATTTAAGCCGACCGGTAGCAGCATCCCACAGTCGGACTGTTTCATCATAACTGCTACTTGCAAGCGTGCTGCCATTCGGACTGAAAGCGATGCTTGTGATCTGATCTGTATGCCCAGCGAACAGATCCAGTTCTACAAGACTGTGGGCATCGTACATCCATATTCCGATACTACTAGCGACTGCTAAGCGGTTTCCGTCTGGGGAATATTTTATTTCACCTATGTACCCCTTACCGAGGCGTGCTTTTGCACCTTCTGGTAACGCCATATACGCACCGTTAGGTTCTGCTACAACTGTGTTTGATAGCCACAAAATCGAAAGAATAGACAGCATATAGATACGGGAAAGAGCGCGTTTCACGGATGGGTCCCCCTATTTGGTGTTTGTATAAGCATTTAGCAAATATCGTGCCAATTGGAAGGGGGAAGGGTGGAAGTATAGATGGGCGGGGGCAACTTCTGATAAAGTAGCAGGCGTGGCACGGCCAGAGAAGGTATAGATGGGATGGAAGGATGGCAGTCAACAATCAGCAAGAAAACCGCTTTAATGATAATTTCGGATATGCCGACAAGCGACTGCCATTTCATTTTGAATTGCGCAGTGTATGCCCGAAAATGTGCAGTGTATGCCCGAAAACGTTCGGAATTTGAACAGGTTATGACCAGACGAACACTTCGTTATCTTCAGGGGAATACCCGATAAACACTGCCAGGACAATTCGGGCGCGCGTGCCTTGAACGGGTGGCACCTCATGGATACATCGCGTGTTGAAAAAGTAGAGATCCCCCTGATTCAGATCGACCTGATAGTTCTCTACTCCGTTGTCAGCGGCATATTGATCAAAAGTTTCTTCGATAATATGGGGTTGGATTTCCTCAGACCAGAGGCAGCGGTGCAAGATGGCTTGCGTGCCTTTCCCGTTTTCATCTGCGTTTTGGACGCACAGCACGCCTGCAAACTGATGCTCAAAGCGGTAGACTTGGTAGTCCGTGCGGTTCTCACGGTATTTGACGTGGTCGATATGCGGCTTATAGCTATGGGTTTCGTAGTGGACCCGGAAGATCGCTGGACCGTAGAGCGAACCGTCCGGTTCACGCGCGACCTTCACCTCTTGTTTGGGGGAAAGTGCAGTCAGTGAATCGTAGATGAGATCAACCGGGTCATCAAATCCGTTGAACAGAAACTTAAAAAGGTGATGTGTTGCTTTGGCGTGTGCCAAAAACTTCGCTTTATCACTACCGCGGTTGCCGAGACTCGTGCCGATGTCGATGCGGGTCCGTTTGTCAGGGGAGTTGATGTCGTTTTCATCTCGCATTAAGCCCATATTTGTGAATCGGTTGATAAGCCCCTGGCATTGTGCCGGTGAATAGGCGTTCCGAAGGATGATAGCGGGCATTTCTGCTTGGGAGAGTGCGTAAATCGGGTCGCTGTAGGTTTTACAAACCGTTTCGAGGTCAGGCTCAGCAGGGAGCCAAGTGTTCTGGACGTTCATAGTAACCTCCGTCCTGGACGCAGCGCGGCATTCGCACCGCCGATACACATTTAGAAACTCGGATTGAAAAGATAATCGTAATCATTTATTTTTTTCTTGGCGAAGTCAAGAAATTCAGCATTAGGATCGAGATCGCTGTTTTCAAAAGCGGCTTCACATCCGGTTTTATACTTCAGTCGACGGTTGGATTTCAGCCAACTGACACGGTAAATCATCGCTATCATGTGGCGAGGTTTATCGGATGGGTTGGGGACCCCTCGATGCCACAGTCGCATATCTCGAATGAGTGCGCTCCCCTTTTTCGCATTTCCACGGATGGGGGGACAAATTTTACGGCGTGCTTCCTCCTGTTCTTCATCTACACCACCATGACCGACCTGAAGATGTGAACCGGGCCAGAGTTCGACACTGCCATTTTCCTCTGCTGTCTCCTGGGGTGAGATGTTGACGACGACTTCTGTTGTCGGATGTGCGATCTCTTGGTTGTCCCAAAGATGGGCACCGTCTCTGTGGAGCGGTTGTGTGATGCTACCGGGACAGTTCGTGTTACCGTTGTAAAAGTTATTATAGAGCCCCGGTCCCAGCAATTCCTTCGTCACCTGTACAACATAGGGATTCGCGACGATGTCTCTAAAAATGTAGGGTGCATAAGGTGGCGGTCCCTGTTGGAGATGCCCTACGAGTTTGCCTGCGCCACCCCATTTTTCCGCATTAATAAGGATTTGTGAATCGGCATCCATCCGTTCGCGAAGAATATCTAAGTGCTCATGGCTGACGACATTCTCCAAAATGACGTAGCCATCAATACGAATCGCCTTAACGGCTTGCTCCACATGAGCGTCTGTCAGTTTTCCTGCTGCTAATTCTTCGGGTTGAAGGGTTATCTCCATAGTGTTTTCCTTTAGCCAAAAAATTCGGCATAGAGTGCTTGAACGGCAGATTCCATATCTTCGGATTTTATGCCGAACATCATACTGACTTCGTTAGAACCTTGATTAATCATCTCAATGTTAACCTTCGCACCGGATAATGCACCTGTTGCACGCGAAGCGATGCCAACAGTGTGACGCATACCTTCCCCGACGACCATGATTAGAGAGAGTCCACGTTCCACGAAAATGTCTTCCGGTGCAAGTGTTTGCCGAATTTGTTCGACAATTCTCTTCTCTTTTGCCGCAGATAGCGTATCTTCTCGGAGGATGACAGACATATTGTCTATTCCCGAAGGGACGTGTTCAAAAGAGATGTCTTCGGCTTCCAATATCTGCAGCAATCGCCGCCCAAACCCGATTTGACGGTTCATCAGATACTTGCTGAGATAGATACAACAGACGCTGTCCATTGCGGCGATACCGACGACCGGGATATCCGTTGATTTACGGTTTGGAACGATCAGGGTGCCGTCTGCTTTCGGATTATTCGTGTTACGAATGTTGACAGGCACTTGCGCTCGGTAGACGGGTTCAAGTGCTTCATCGTGGAATACAGAGAACCCGGCGTAAGAGAGTTCGCGCATCTCACGGTAGGTTAACTCGGCGATCGGGACCGGATCTTTAACGATAGATGGATTCGCGGCGAACACGGAATCGACATCGGTAAAGTTCTCATAGACTTCGGCGCGAACGGCACTCGCAAGAATGGCACCTGTGATGTCTGAACCACCGCGCGAGAAAGTGACAATGTTACCTGCTTTCGAGTAGCCGAAGAAGCCGGGAAAAATGGTGATACCGGGACGCTCGTGTAAATCTCGCAGTCGATTGTATGCTTCGGGTAGTACTTGGGCGTTGCCGGGCTCGTCTGAGAGAAGTAAGCCAGCATCCTTCGGGTTCACATAATGTGCGTCTACATCGCGTGCCTGTAAAACTTGTGCGATAAGGCGAGCGCAGTTGTCTTCACCCCCAGCCTTCATTGTGTCCATATAGAGGTCGGCATCGGTTGTGCTATTTTCCAAGCGTTCCGTTAGGTCACGAGCGATAGGATCCATAACTTCCGGCGGGAGTTCCAATTCAGCGGCAATGCTCCGATACCGTTCTATCACTTCAGCGCATTCCGAGGCACCAATTTTTCCCATGAGTCGTTGAGACGCCGCGGCGATGAGCATATCTGTTACTTTGATGTCTTGGCTATCTCGTTTTCCGGGTGCAGAGACAACAATGAGACGGCGTCCCGGATCGGCAGTAATGATGTCGCAAACACGGCGGACCTGCTCTGCTGATGCGAGGGAGCTGCCGCCAAACTTTGATACTTTTAACAATCCAGATCCTCCAATGTTATGTTATTTTTTTCTGTGTGAGACGTGTGTTCCTTCAGTTGGTTCAAACCGTTGTGAATTTTCGCCTATATAGCGGCACATAAAACTCCGTCGCCACCGGTCGCGCGTCTTATTCATGTAGGAACCGTGAATGAGCTTGCCGTCAAAGAAAAGCGCGTCTTGTCGGTCCGTTTTGAATAATGTTTTCAAGCCTACCTTCTTAATAATTTTATGGTAACTCCAGACATTTGTCAAAGTTTTTTCTTTATAATGTACAGAACCTTTGATGCTTCCAAGCAGATTCGACGTGACTTTCTCAGGAAAATGTGCTATCCTTATGCAAAATCTTACTTTATGGAGTTTAATTTTTGATGAAAAATGAATGGGTTGTTTACAAAGGAAACGAAGGGCCCGGAAGGGGCAAGCATATTGTTCTCGTCAGTGGTGATGAAGAGTATCGCTCTGAAGAGGCGCTGCCGATGTTGGGAAAGGTGTTAGCCACGCACCATGGTTTTACATGTACGGTGCTGTTTGCGATTGATCCGGAAACAGGCGAAATCGATCCGGAGGTGCAGACGAACATTCCGGGACTCCACCATTTGGAATCCGCGGATATAATGGTGCTGTTCACGCGTTTCCGCGAACTGCCCGATGAACAGATGAAATATGTTATTGATTATACCAACGCTGGCAAACCTGTGATGGGACTCCGCACAGCGACACACGCTTTCAGTTATAGCCGAAACCTTGAGAGTCCGTATGCAAAATACAGTTTTAACAGTGAAGAATTTGAGGGTGGATACGGCAGACAAGTCCTCGGTGAGACGTGGGTTAACCACCATGGGCATCACGGCAAAGAGAGTGCACGCGGCGTAATTGACGAAGCGGCACAAGACCACCCGATTCTCAAAGGCGTTGACGATGTTTGGGGTCCCTCTGATGTCTACGGCATTAATGATTTGACAGGGGACTCGCAAGTGCTTATCCACGGACAGGTATTGGTCGGTATGGAGCCGACAGATGCCCCAAAACCGGATACCGTCACGATGCCGATGGTGTGGATTAAGACCTATACCGGTGATGAAGGCAACACCTCACGCGTCTTGAATACAACGATGGGTGCCTCTGTTGATTTAGAGAGCGAAGGTCTCCGTCGTCTCCTCGTCAACGGTTGCTACTGGTGTATGGGGATGGAGAACGCAATTCCTGATAAAAGCGTTGTCGATTATGTCGGTGATTATGCACCAACGTTCTTCGGTTTCGGCACTTTTACAAAAGGGGTCCGTCCTGAAGACCATGCCTAATAGGAGATAGTAAGGCTTTTCGTGCCTTGCCTGTTATTTTATTGATAAGGGTGAGGCACGACATTTTGTGCTGTGAGTGCGCGGTTAAAATAGAAGTGAGGATTCACAATGAACACGTCATTTGAGAGACCCTATAGACCTGTAGACTTAAATACATCGCTGACGAAAGCATTTCCATTTATGGAAATGGCTGAAAATCTCATGGAAGAAGCCGAATCTGCTATGTCGGGTCGAGCTTCACTCACACTGGCTCGCGGAGATGAACTGACACTTATCCTCGTCGCTCTGAAAGCAAACAACGTCTTAGAGGAACACCCTGCCCCCGCTGCTGCGACTGTTGTTCTGCTTAGCGGAAGTATCATATTTACAACAAGTGCTGATAAAATAACGATGGAGCAGGGCGAGGGAGTTGCCTTCACGGGGGATGTCCTTCATAGTGTCTATGCCAGCGCAGATAGTGCGTTCCTCGTTGTGATTGGAGGAAAGCAGCCTGGATAGCACCTATAGGATAATGAATATCATGCGGAGAATATGCGTATTTTGTATGTGTCCGCACGATATTCAAAGGTTTATAAGATAAACGAAGGTCCGTCAACGTTTAGGACGGCGTAGCACAACGCCTCCCTGCCCAATGACCCACAGCGTATCTCCATCTTTGACCTGCGTGATAACGTATAGATCGTTGTTGACACCGGTGTGTTCCTGCTCCCAAGTTTCCCCACCGTCTGTCGAATGAATAATCGTTCCAGAGGCACCGACAGCGTAAAGTTCCTGTTCCGAGAGTGCCAGAATATCGTAAAGCGTTTCCTGCACTCTGCTCAGTTCCGACTCCCAAGTGAATCCTCCGTCCGAGGTGGATAGGATAATCCCGGCACGTCCGACTGCCCATCCTTTTCGTTTCGTGATGAACGATACGGCGTAAAGGTCGTAGCCTGCGTGTGTCTCGTGGAACTTCCAGTATCCACCGCCGTTGACGGTTCGCTGAGTGACACCATTGCTCCCGACTGCCCATCCGAGGGGTGCGAATTTCATATCAACGCTCGTGAGGGTTTTACCGGTTGAAGTGCGCTGAAATTTCCAAATCGGACCGCCATCGGGATTGTGGAGAATATCCCCATTCTCACCGACAGCCCATCCTTCAGAGAATTTGCCAAAGGCAACCTCATTGATAGAAGGGGCGGGTGGCTCTCGTTGCGGAAGTTCTTGTTTGTCGTCTGTTGACCAATCGTCTCCATCCATAGTGTAAAGGAGGGTCCCATCCCTCTCCATTGCCCATCCCCATTTCGGTTCCAAGCTAATGAAGTGAACATCAACGAGTCGGTCTGTGGTGCCGCTCTCCAAACGTTTCCAATTTTCTCCACCATCTTCTGTTGACAACAGAACCCCATTGTCTCCGGCAATCCAACCGTCCTGTTCATCAAGAAATTGCACATCACGGAAGTTATCGAGCGGTTCACCGAGCTGATGTTGCCAGGTCTTTCCACCATCTGTGGTAGCATAAATCTGACCGGTAGAGACACCCGCTTCCGTGGAACCGCCAATATCAGCCGTGTACCGTTCCCGGTCGTAAATCTGTTCTCTGGCGACAAACCAACCGTGTCCATCTGGTAGGAGATGCGCGTTGGTAATTTGCATCGAAAATCCAAAGGAACGATCCGCTGCCATTCTTTCTATCCAATTTCCCGATTCATCATTTTCAGTTTCTCCTCCAGACAAGGAGTCCATTACCTCCCAACGCTTCCCTTGGTTTTGGGTTGTAAGAATTCTATATCCATGATCAATTGCCCACGCCTCGGTGTGATTTCGGAATTTCACGGTAAGCAATTGGATATCTAAATCCGTTCCTTTAATCTCTCGTTCTGCTTTCAGATCCCGTTTCCAACGCTCTCCGCCATCTGTCGTAAGGAGCGAGGCACCGTCTTCCATGACTGCCCACCCTGACGTGGCATCCAAGAAATGGACCCCGATGCAGCGGCGATGGGTTTTGGCTTGGATTTGCCAATAATCACCCCCATCAACCGTGTGCAGAATTAATCCGCCACTTCGTCGTTGTGGTGCAACTGCCCATCCTTCCTCACTATTAATAAAATGTAAGTGAGCGATCGATTGATGCGTTGTTCCTGTCTGCTGAGTCGTCCAGGTTTTACCACCATCGCGTGTCCGCAGGATTTCTCCTCTATCAGCACCGAGCCATCCCTCTTTCGAGTTGATGAAATGGATCGCACGGATATTACGGAAGTCTTTCAACCCTTCGCGGATAATCTGCCACGTCTTTCCGCCGTTTTCGGTTCGTAGCAATACACCGTGACCGGTAATCCAGCCGTAGTTTTCATCAATAAAGACAATCCGTTGCAATGTTTCTGATACACCGCTCTGCTGTGGGTGCCACGTTTCGCCACCATCTACGGTCCGTAGAATGGTGCCGCCGTCACCCACAGTCCACCCGTGCTGTGCAGATAGGAAATAGGTATCGGTGAATTCGGCTTGCCAGTTTCCCTGACGGACGATCTCCCAGTGGTATTCAAGGGCTTCAATCGCTTTCTGATCTGTTTCCATTTCTTGTGCAACAGGTGGCAATTCAACAATGAACTTCTCTGTATCCACAGAGTAGCGCATCGCGATGCCGCCTTCACCGACAGCGAGTATACCGTCGGGAGAGAGCGAAAAACTATAAAGGTCGTTGGACGTACCACTGTTCTGTCGTTCCCATGTCATGCCGCCATTGGTGGTGGTCAAAATGACACCTTTGTCCCCCACAATTAACCCGTGATTTGCATCGGCAAAGTAGACTTTGTTCAGATTTGCCTGTGTTCCACTCCGCTGAAATTTCCACGTTTTACCACCATCGAGGGTATGCAAGATCTCGCCGAATTGTCCGACCACCCAGCCGGTATGTCGGTCGATGAAGTAAGCGGCGTAGAGTTCGTTGTAACTGTTGCTATTTTGTCGTTTCCACGTCAATCCACCATCTGTGGTGTGGAAAACAATACCGGGCCACCCAACGACCCACCCCTCTGTCTCATTGAGGAAAAAAATGCCTTTAATCATTTCATGGAAGTATCGCGGGGCTTGTTGAACCCATGTTTCGCCGCCGTCTGTTGTATGCAGCACAGTCCCCAAGTCACCGACGATCCAACCCTTCTGTGGATTGATGAAATGGAGAGCATTGAGGGTATACCACCATCCGCTGGTTTGTCGTTCCCACGTTTGACCCGCATCGGTCGTGTGGAGGATAAGCCCGCCATCTCCAACTGCCCAGCCTTCCCTGTCAGTGACGAAAGATAGGTTTCGAATGCGGTGCCATGTGTCCATTTCAATATTGGTCCAGGTCTTGCCGCTGTCGTTACTCGTCGCAATTGTGCCCTTCTCTCCAACGGCAACCGCACGGTTTGCATCCGCAAACGCGACACTTTGTAGGTCATCGGCTGTCGTACCGCTTCTCATGTTCCACGTCACCCCTGCATCGGTCGAGTGTAGGAGCGTACCGTTCCAACCGACTGCCCATGCCTCTTTAGGTGTCGCGAAGTGAACACCCATTAAGTCGTTCTTCGTCTGATTCTCTGTTAATCTCCAATTGTCCCCCCCGTCTTCGGTTCGGATGATAAACCCGCCTTGTGCGACCGCCACGCCATAGTCATTGTCAATGAAATCGAAGTCGTTGACGGTTGGACGGACATGTCCATAAATTGGTGGAAGCCGACTATCCTGTGAGTGCCACTCTACCCCACCGTTGGTGGTATGGAAAATAGTCCCGTCTGAGCCACCGCTCCATCCCTTAGAAGCGTTTCTAAAAAATACCGTATAGAGATTGCAAACGGTTGTCGTATCCTGTTCTGTTCTCACGATCTGATCCTGTCTACGCCAGGTTTGACTGCCATCTGTGGTGGTAAAGATCCGGTCATAATCTCCCACGATCCATCCCCGATACTTGTCTATGAACCAGATACCCCGGAGTCCGAATGCGCTTGTTTCCTGATGATGCCATGTTTTTCCACCATTTTTCGTGTATAACAGTCCATCCTGTCCGGTAATCCAGCCGGTCTTTGAGTTGATGAAAAAGACATCCAAAAATAGCACGTGAGCTTGGCTCTTTTGTAGGGTCCAGTGTCGTCCACCGTCATCCGTTGTGGCAATCAACCCCTTATCTCCAACAGCCCAACCGTTACGGAGATTTGTGAAGTAAACGGCTTTGAAATCCTCATCTGTATTCACTGTCTGTTTTTCCCAGTTCTCGCCCGCGTCAGCAGTATGGAGGATCCATCCTTGATGCCCGACGATCCATCCGTGTTTGGCATCTGCGAAGTAGACGTCCGTAAAATGGGTTTGCCAGTCGGCTATGCGGGTAACCTCCTTTTTTACACAACCGATTAACAGGAGAGGAATTCCAAAGTGAATCGCCATCCACAAGCAAGTGCTGTTTTGAAGAATCTTTTTCATCTGTTTTGTCTCCTTTAGTAGCAGTCAGCAATCAGCAAAGACGCAGGCGTTTCAGGATCGTTTCTGTTTTTCAAACAGCGACAGTTGACAATGGAAGGCTATTTTTCAGAGGATAGATAAACCCCGACTGCGGCACCAGCATCCGTAGCGAACCAGAGGTTGCCGCGACTGTCCTCAAATACCGACCAGACCCGGTTACTGGGTAGCCCGTCGTTTTCGTTGAAGTTTCGGAACGTTTGACCGTTGAATAGACTTATCCCAGATTCAACTTCAGGAAAAACCATGCTAACACTATCCTCGGTTTCATTCAGTTTCCCAGGTAGTTTCTTAACACCCGTAAACCAAAGATTGCCCTTGCTATCCTGCGTAATGTTGTTAACGCTGTTCATTGGGAGTTCTGCACTTTGGGGAAAAGTCGTTAGTTTTCTGCCATCGAATCGACGAACCCCGGAACTCTCCTCGCCTCCACCATCTCGGCTTATCCAGAGGTTCTCCTTCGCATCGAACTGCAGGTCTGTTATGTGAGCACTTCCTGCTTCTCCCATCTCTTGGAAAGGGGTGAAATCTTCGTCAACAGCAAAATAACGGAAACGCGCGGTTTTCACATTGTAGTAACTGATGCCGGCTTGACTACCAAACCAAAGGCTTCCTGCTGGGTCTTGTGCGATTGTCTTAATATCGCTCCACGCCTCAGGTAATGTAAACATCCCCATGGGGCCGTCCATCATAAGCGTGTCGAAATTTTCGCCGTTGTAGCGACTCACACCCAACCCTGTTGCGAACCAAAGTGTACCCGTCTCGTCTTCAAAGATATCCTTAACGCTCTCACGGGGGGGACCGTCGATAGTCGTAAAAATTCTGAAATTTTCGCCGTCGTAACGACTCACACCTTTTAACCGAGTAGGCTTTATGGTTCCTACCGGCGTTTCATGATGCGGCGTGATATCGAGTTCACTTAAGGGCGTTTCCATCCATGACATGTCTATAGGCTTTCCTCTTTCCATAACGCCGGAAAGCACACCATCAGCGAACCAGAGCATTCCTCGTTGGTCTTCAAAGATAAGTCCTATTGTGTTCTGTGCTAACCCATCTTCTGTGGTGACGGTTTGGAAACTGTCTCCGTCATAACGAGTGACACCATTGGTCGTTCCGAACCACATTGTGCCGTGGCTATCTTCAAAAATAGCAAGTACGTTATTGGAGGTCAAGCCATCTGCTTCGGTTAGCGTTTTTTCAATTTTGAGTTCTGCTGTGTAGGCAACGGATACTGTCGAATGCAATAATAGCACAAATACGGCCAGCCGTATCTTATGTAATCGTTTTCGCATTGAGATCTCCTTTTATTGGAAACATGAAAGCGGTCTAATTGTGGGGATTTTCTTTAAAGTGAACGTGAGTTTGAAAAAACGTGAGTT
>JAAXHD010000383.1:0-810 GCA_012271015.1 Candidatus Poribacteria bacterium
ATACAATCAGCAAACACCTTCTTGAACAGATGGATATTGGGAGTATTACAGAAATGATACTCCCAGTATACTTTAAGTGCATTTTCGCAGAAGGTCAAGTCCATGCTATTCCTCCGCAAGGTAAAATTAAAATCCGTATTTTTTCCACTTGTCATCTACCAACGTAATTACCTCGTCAGACATCTGGATCTCTTCGGGCCACTCGCGTTGATACCCTTCCTCCGCCCATTTCGTTGTTGCATCAATACCCATCTTCGATCCGGCACCCATAAGCGGTGCCGCATGGTCCAGCACATCAACGGGTCCCTCGACAATCGTCACATCTCTTTTTGGATCTACATTGCTCCCGACATAAAAAAGCACCTCTTCGACGTTCTGGACATCGACCTCTTTATCGACGACGATGATAATTTTGCTGAACATTAACTGCCCGAGTCCCCACAAGCTGTGCATAATCTTCTTAGCATGGTAGGGGTAGCGTTTGTCAATAGAAATCAGGGCAAAGTTGTGAAATACGCCAAACAACGGTAGATTCATATCGACGAGTTCTGGCAACTGCGTTTTAATCAACGGCATGAAGATCCGTTCAGTCGCCTTGCCCATATAACAATCCTCCATCGGTGGTTTACCGACAATGATCGTCTGATAGATCGGGTTTTTCCGATGCGTAATCGCCGTGATGTGAAGGAGTGGGTACTCATCTGCCAAGGAGTAAAACCCGGTATGGTCGCCAAAGGGTCCTTCTATGCAGGTTTCATTTGGCTCAATGTACCCTTCAATCACGATATCCGCGTCCGCAGGCACGAGCAT
>JAAXHD010000383.1:895-10704 GCA_012271015.1 Candidatus Poribacteria bacterium
GCTTGTCGATACTCGCGATGATGCGCCGCACCGTCGTGATGAATCTGCCAGTGCATTGCTAAGGCGTACGGCGTTACTTTCTGTAAACGATAGGTACCAACGTTTCGTTGACCCGTTTTCAGGCTATGTGTGAAAACTTGAGGTAAGGTAATGTATCTATCGGCATCAAGGGGCCAGCATTTAATGAGTGGCAACACATCTAAGGACGCCTCTTCGCCCGTAAGGACAACCTCTTGACATGCTCCTTTTTTCACCGTCTTGGGGGGAAAGTTCGTCAATTGCGACAGCAGTCGGAGAATTTTCATCTTATCGAGGAGGGTATCCGGCGGTCCCAATTTAATCATACCCTCAATTTCCGATGCAATCTGCCCAAGATCGTCAACTCCGAGAGCCATCGCCATTCGTTGATAAGAGCCGTAGGTATTGATGAGGAGCGGCATTCGGCTACCTTCAACTTTTTCAAAGAGAAGCGCAGGACCGCCTGTTTTGCTAACCCTGTCGGTGATCTCAGCGATTTCTAAGTCCGGGGATACATTTGTTTTAATTCGTTTGAGTTCGCCTGCTCGATCCAAGGCTTTGACGAACTCTGTGAGGCTATCGTATGCCATTTTTTTTTTATGGACTCCTTGGACTGCGCTTCATTTGTTTCGCGCAAGTTTTCAGTTAATTGAGGGTGGTTCATTATTCACGCATCTTTGTACCGCAAACTGTTAGTTTGCCGACTGCTATACGCAATCTCACACATTACATCCAGTAAAGACACAATCTAACAGATTGTGATACAAAAGGGGTTCTATCCCACGACGCCCTTATAAACTGAGGTGTTAGTGGCTATCGTTGCAGTTGTGATTATTTGTGAACCACCCTCAGTTAATTTTTCACATCTTTATGATGATTCAGTTTAGGGGTGAAATGTCTATAGAGTATTACTCAACCGTCAATTTACCAGAAATTTGTTTTAGTCCTTGTTGATAGTTCGGATTTTCCGGTTCAAGTTCCAACGCTTTTCGGATCGCTTTCTCTGCCTGCGGATAGGCACCACGCCGAAAATCAATCAGAGCAAGGGTATTGTAATAACTCGCGACGTTCGGATCCAAGCGGACGGCTTCTTGAGCATAACGACGCGCCGCTTCTAAATCCGTTTCCGCTTGACGCGCATAACTCATACTCAAATTATGGTATATTTCTGCATTGTCAGGGTCTAATGTCGCGCTTGCCTTATATGTATCAATCGCTTCCGCATAACGTTTCAGTTTCAGCAAAATTGTTCCAATCTTTAGGTGTGCCTCTAAAAATTGGGGTGTCAGCGCGGCTGCACGTTGATAATGTTCCAGAGCGGATTCCATTTCATTCTGACTGAAATACGCCAAACCGAGTCCGGCGTGTGCCTTCGCGAAATTCGGTTGGAGTTCTAACGCCTTCCGTTGTGCAGTAACGGCTTCTGAATGTTTCCCAAGCATCGTATAAACAATACCCAAACCGTTATGAGCCGCCACAAGTTCGGGATCCACTCCGAGTGCTTTCTGGTACTCCCAGACCGCTTTTTCGTAAAACCCATTTTTAAGATAAAGCCTCGCGATGTTCGTGAGAATCTGGGCACGCTCAACTGTCCCTTGTTCCCGCTGCAACGCACCTCGCAACTCGTACAGAGGTGTCAGGATCGCTTTGCGTCTCTCAAACAGTGCCATCTGCTCACGCGCCGTAGACCGATTTCCAGAGCGAAGGGACGCTTGCGCGAGATTATAGAGTGCCTCAACTAACATCTCGTCGTGTGCATACGCGGTTTGATATGACGCGATTGCGTCAGTCCACCGCTTTCCTTGTGCGTAGAGTAGCCCTAGCTGATAGTGTGCTGCTGCGAATTCCGGTGCGATGGCAATTGCGCGTTGTTGATGCTGCATCGCGGTGGAATGTTCGCCACGTTTGCTGTAGACATTCCCGAGTTGATGATGAATCATCTCATCGTTTGGATCCAACCCAACTGCCACTTTGTAAGCATCGAGTGCTTCGGCATAACGGTGCATGTTTGTGTAGACACTCGCCAAAGCCGCGTAGGTATGTGCCCGATCGGGGATGATCGCGATCGCGCGCTGGTATGCTGTAACGGCATCTTCAAATTTCTCAATCCCGGTATATGCCAATCCCAATCCGTAGTAAGCGGCGGCAATATCTGAATTATGCTCAGGATGCTGGTTGTTGGCGACTGCATTTGCTTCCATTGAGGCGATTATTCGATAATACTCGTCAACTGCTTCCGTGTAAGCCTCAATTTGGAGGTACACTTTCGCGAGTTGCAGTCGAGTCTCAACCCGCGTGTCATCGACCGCCAATTCTGCTTTATAGGCACGAATCCGCGCTGTGATGTCTGCGGCAGCCGTTTCTTGGGAGAGCGCGACAGGGACCTGCCAGGGAGTAAGGTGGCACACGAAGAGTGCCACCAACACGACTGTGTAATAGGAAAGTTTCCGTGCCACCTTCTACCGTCCCAGTGGTGCGCTGGAGACACCACCTAAAAACGCTGTTTGAGGTGTCCCCACGTGGTAGCCAATTTATCCAGTGGTTCCACTGGTGTAAGACCCTCGATGGCATCCCCGGAGACCTTGACATCATCAAAACTCGCGGCTGTTTCCCATGCCCAGACCCCAGCTTGCCCAGCGGGGTATCCAGCACCGGTTTCATCCTTGAGTTCACCCTGCTCTTCACCGTTAATCCAGAGTTTCATTGAATCGCCTTCCACGACGACCCGCATGTCAAACCATTCGCCGTTCGCGATAGTGACGTTGGATCCGGGAAGTTCACCGATCTTGTCACGGGCGTCCCATGTCCCTGTCTTGTGTCGCCAAAGTTCTGTTTTATTATTTGGGACGTTCAGATAGTAGACATAGTACTCATGCTCGCTTTGGGCGCGATAAACAACGCCTGCCCAATTTCCTTCATCGAGTCGCACTTTTGCCTCAACGGTGTAGTCCTCCCACTCAGTGTCACCGACGAGGGAATGCTCGGCTCTACCGCCCTTGGCAAGTTTATAAATGCCGTCCTCAACACTCCAAGAGCCGTTAGCGGGAGTCCAATCGTCTGCTTCTGATTCAAAAGACCAAGTTTGTTCGCCTGCAAAAGCGAAAGAGGCTACGAGTGCGAGGAAACAGCACGTCAAAATAGTTGAAAACATATATTTCATATAATTACTCCTATGGTAACGCAAGTTGCCACTTATTTATACACATAGCACTCCGCTGGAGTGCGAGGGATCAAATACGCCATTTTCTATAGACATATCACCCCGGAATCAACGGTATGAAGGTTCTCCGTATGGCATTCCCCGGGGGTGAAGAATGTGCTGATACTGATACACTGTGGCGGGATTAGAAACCCCGCCAGCGAGGGCAGACGATTCTGCCCCTAACACTTCTGAGGTAGAATCACCTCAAAATTAGTAGCCCCTTTTGAGGCGTCCCCATGTCGTTGCGAGCTTGTCATTCGCATCAACGGCGAGGGTATCTATGACATTATCACCGGTAATCATGACGTCGTCAAAACTCGCGGCGGTCTCCCATGCCCACACACCGATTTTGCCGGTCTTGTAGGCGTTATCCTTCTGTTCACCCTGCAATTCACCATTGATATAAAATTTAAATATCTCACCTTCAATCACAGCTTTAACGTCAAGCCATTCTTCGAGCTCTATCTTCACTTTTTTAGTTGCAGGGATATTACTGTTAATTGCTTGACGTGTATCCCATGCGCCCTTGCTGTGTCTCCAGAGTTCAGACTTGTTGTTCGGAATGTTCAGATAATAGACATAGTACTCATGCTCGCTTTGTGCCCGGAAAACGAGACCTGCCCAATTGTGCTCATCTATTCGGATTTTTGCTTCAACGGTGTAGTCATCCCAGTCCTCTTCACCGACGAGGGAGTGTTCAGCACGGCCACCTCGTTCGACTTGGTAAATACCACCTTTGATCTCCCAATTGCCGTTCGCGACTTTCCAGTCATCATGCTTTTCCTCAAAGTCCCACAATTGGGTCCCCGCAAAAGTTGGTAACGAAAACGAGATCCCTAAAAGCATAATGAGGCTGAAGGGAATTAACTTCGAGAATCCAATAGCCGTTCTCATATTTCCTCCTCCTGTTTTTCGTTGATACAATATAGGACTCGCCAACACATTTCCTACCATCATAACGATAGTAGAAACTACATAAATAGAATACCTTTAAAACGTAATAAAGTCAACACTAACTTCAGAGATGTTAGAACCACAATAACACTTGCATCTAACTCCACTATCGTGTATCTTAAATACTATTCAGATATCCTTAGGCTCTATCCATCATAAAACTACGAAATAAGAAAGGAAAACACTTTGCGTATAAGGATCTTAATCACACTTATTATAGCCTGCTTTGCTGTGATAGAGACAGCATCCGCCGCACTAAAAGTCGGTCTCATTTATGATGTAACCGGGCGCGGTGATCTCTCCTTCTGCGATGCCGCCTACGCAGGCGCGAAAAAAGCGGAGGACGAATGGGGATTCAAACTCACAGAGGTTACCCCAAGCCTCAGCACAGATACTGAATTGACGCTCCGCAGGCTCGCGAAACTGAAGTATGATCTCATCATCGGGGTCGGTTTTCTTTTTCAAGAACCGATGAACCGTGTCACGAGCGAATTTCCAGATGTTAAGTTCGCGCTTATTGACGCAGTCATAGAACAGCCTAACGTCGCGTCTTTGACCTACCGAGCACACGAAGGCACATTTCTCGCAGGGGTCATTTCGGCGTTGAAAACGGAGACAAAGCAGATAGGTTTCATCGGAGGGATGAAGGTGCCATTGGTTGAGGCTTTTGAAATTGGCTATCGCGCCGGTATTAAGGCAACGAATCCCGATCTTGAGTTGGTAGCGGATTATGTGGGCGTTACACCGCAGGCGTTTAACGATCCAGCGAAAGCGAAAGAACTCGCCCTCTCGCAATACAGCCGTGGGATAGATATTATTCTTGCCGCTGCGGGTGCGAGTGGTCTCGGGGTTCTTGAGGCAGCAAAAGCGACAGAAAAATCTATCATCTGGGTCGATTCCAACGGTAACGACCTCGCTCCCGGTTTGGTGCTCACGAGTGTCATTAAAGGCGTGGAAATATCGGTTTATGAAACAATAAAGAGCGTCCAAGAAGGGAATTTCTCTGGTGGTTTGAAGGATTACGGGCTTAAAGAGGGGGGCGTTGAGTATATCGTTGATGATGTCAATCGGGACCTTCTCTCGGACGAGGTTCTGGAACAGGTCGAGGCATTTAAGGCGAAAATTATCGCGGGCGATATCGTCGTTCCGCATGAACGGTAGTAGAGATGGCACATACACCAATCATTGAGATGCGCGGTATCAGCAAGCATTTTGGACAAGTGCAGGCAAACGATGCCGTAGATTTCACGCTCCATCGAGGTGAGATTCACGCAATTGTAGGCGAAAATGGGGCAGGCAAGTCTACCCTGATGAAAATCCTCTACGGTCTGTATCACCCCGATGCGGGCGAGATTTTCGTCGATGGACGCGCTGTAACTATTTCCTCACCACGGCACGCAATGCAGCTCGGTTTGGGAATGGTGCAGCAACACTTTACGCTTATTCCGGTTTTCACAGCTCTTCAAAACATCGTCCTTGCCAAAGAACCTCGCAAATACGGCGCGCTCCTTGATTACCAACAGGCAGGAGAACAGATTGCCGCACTTGCGGCACAACTCGGTTTCGATGTGCCACTGAACACCCTTGTCGAATCCCTGCCAATTGGGACACAGCAACACACCGAGATCCTGAAAGTCCTCTATCACGGGGCAGACATGCTTATCATGGACGAACCGACAGCCGTGCTCGCGCCGCAAGAGGTTGAAGGGCTTTTTAATTGTATGCGTAGCCTCAAAAGTGAAGGGAAAAGCCTCATTATCATCACACATAAACTTGATGAAGTAATGGCAATCGCCGACCGCGTCACGGTAATGCGACGTGGGCAAGCCGTTGCCTCTTGTCCTATTGACGACACCGATCCAACAACGTTGGCGGAAACGATGCTCGGCGAACCTGTTATCCCTACGGCTGTGACGCGAGAACAGGCGATAGGCACGACCCCTCTGCTCCGTTTGGAAAACGTCACGCTTTCGGGAAATTCTGATACCACAGAAAGGCACAAATGGGAAAAAGTTCTGACAAGTAGAGCCTCCAATAAGCGGCATCTCGACGAAGTTAGCCTGGAAGTATACCCCGGTGAAATCGTCGGTATCGCAGGTGTGGAAGGGAACGGACAGTCAGAACTCGTTCAGGTCCTGACAGGGTTACGGCAAATTGATAGCGGTACGCTCACCCTAAACGGGGAACGGATCGCACACGTACCTGCCGATAGACATCGACACGGGATTAGTCTGAATGACCGAATTGACGATAATTTCATCATCGGACATCATAAACACAGTCGATTCTGCCGCTACGAACTCCTTCAGCGAAAATCAATTCAACGGTATGCGCTGAACGCACTCGACAAATACCAGATTCATGTCGGAGATATTGCGGATCCTATTCGGACCCTTTCGGGTGGGAATCAACAGAAGGTCGTCGTCGCACGCGAGTTAGAGGCACGTCCCGAAGTTATCATTGCGGCGCACCCAACGCGAGGCTTAGACATCCATGCTGCGGAATTCGTCCACATACGGCTTATTCATGCCCGAAATCGTGCTAAAGCCGTTTTACTCGTCTCTTCTGAATTGGACGAACTCCTTCACCTTAGCGACAGGATCGCAGTGATGTACGATGGCAAAATTGTCGGTATTGTAAAGCCCGCAGAAACAAACAAACAAGAGTTGGGTGCCTTGATGCTGGGTTTAAATTCAAATAGGTAACCTAAATTGCCAATTGTAGCATAACTGGTTCGATTGTGCATCTTCAGCCCGCAGACTGACAGTCTACACTACGAAGTGCCTCTGAAGAATGAACGTTTCTCATCAAAAACGGTGTTTTTATCCCTAAAATCTCATAGGTGGCAGCTTGGATTCTCATTAAAATAGAACCAAGGGCATAGCCCGTAATATAATAGAGGGCGGATGTACGGAAAGGCACTTCAAACTTTCAATTCACCTGACCGAACCGCAAGGTATAATTAAAAATATGATAATTGATTCACATACCCACGCATGGCCCCGGTGGCCCTATCAGCCGCCTGTTCCTGATGACGAAAGTCGCGGCAGAGTTGAACAACTGCTCCACGAGATGGATCTGCACGATATCGACAAGGCTGTGCTTGTCTGCGCACGCATTGATCGGAACCCCGAAAACAACGATTACGTCGCGGCGTGTGTCCAACGCTATCCTGAGCGGCTCATCCAATTCGCCGATGTGGACTGTTCATGGACGGAGACATATCACACCGATGGAGCCGCTGATCGGTTGAAAACTGCCGCGGAAGCGTATGCTCTCAAAGGCTATACTCACTACCTCAGAGGTGATGACGATGGGAGTTGGTTCTTCTCAGAAGAGGGACAACGGTTCTTTCAAACGACAGCCGACCTCGGACTTATCGCCAGCATCGCTATGGGGAGTCATCAGCATGAGGCACTCCGAAAACTCGCAGGGCAGTTTCCCACTGTGCCGTTTCTCTGCCATCACATGGGCGGTGCGAGAGCCGGTGAGGAGCATCCCTATCCGCAACTGAAGCAGGTTCTCGCCTCTGGGGATGTGCCGAACATTCATATCAAGATGTCGGGGTTTGCTTACGTCTCACAGGTCCCATGGGATTATCCACAGTCAGACACACACTGGATTGTGCGTGCCCTCTATGAACACTTCGGTCCCGGGCGTCTCTGCTGGGGCTCCGACTATCCGGTTGTCCGCAACTTTATGACCTATCAACACGCACTTGAGGCATTCCGAACGCACTCTACATTTATCCCAGAGGCAGACAAAGTAGAGATTTTAGGCGGAACACTTGAGCGTTTACTTGAGAACGCTGGCAAATAGCACTTCCTCAACCCCAATTCAAGGTTGATGTAACCTCCAAATCGCAACAGACACGAAGGAGTCAGAGCAATGGTTCGTTTAAGTTTGGTGTTAATGTTCATTGCCTATACGATTGTATCTGCTGGTGTCGTCTCCGCACAGCAGGGTGGGACCGTCCGTGGACAGATTCTTGATACAACCAGAACCCAATTGAAGGTGTTGAAGTCGTAATTGTTGCGCAAGATGGCACAGAATACAAAACAACAGCGGATGCCAACGGGACTATGAACGTACCAACATCCCCGCAGGCAGATACCTTATTAGCATCTACAGAGAAGGATACCACGATCGGCTTGGCAAACCTGTTACAGTTGTTAATGGCGGAGATCACTACGTCCCACTCAGGATGGCGAAACAGAACACGATCATGGACTTTTTCCTCAGACCTGTACCTATGTTCTGGGTATTGATACTCTGTGTCACTATCGTGTTGTTAATTCTCGTCCGCAGGAATAGATGACAAAAAAGTTGCTTTTTTAATTAATTTAAGGTATAATAAGGGTTAAGGTCAAATGGACGTAGTGTTTGCGTCCAGTAAGGTGAATCTGAAAATAAAAGGGAGTAGCAATATGAAAAGCATCTTTGTTTTGACAACACTCGCGCTGACCTTCGTAGCGGGATTCGCGCTTGCCACTGAATCACCGACCGTGCAAGGCGAATATATTGAAGCCCGTTCTGCGAGTGTTTATGTTGGGGCATGCCACTATGGTTCCGAATTCGTGGAAGGTGGCAGAGAGGCAACCGCCGTCTGGAACATCCAAAGTGGAAGTTGGAACGACGTTTCGTTGGAGAATCTAACTGTTGTCGCTGTCATAAGTGCGAAAAACAACTTGGCAATTGAAACCAAAACCCGCAAGAGCGTGTTATACATGGATCCGAGCACTGCGGCGGAACAGCGTGCCGCACTCAGCGACCTACTCACGACGAAATATGCCGATGTTTTGGGCGAAGTCGTCGCGACCCAAACCGCTTCCATTGAATTCACGAAAGAAGGCACCAAATATGATGTAACCGTTGGCGAAGTCCTTAAACTTTCTGCCAACCGTTATCCGTGTGCCGGATGCACACAACCGCATCAGATCTGGTACAAACCGCTGACAACGATTCAGAACGCCATTGTTGGCAAATCTGAAGTCTATCGCTATAAAGACACACACCTCCCGGTGACGTGGCAGCAAAGCGGCACAGAGAACAACGTCTTTGTCGGCAACTTCTCGATTTAAGGCAGTGAATGTCTGTAGTTACTTGTCGGTAGCTACAGACACTCCTTACAAAATTCGTGCTTGCTTCCACATGAGATGCGGTGGCCAGTGCGGTGCGCCGACGATCCAAATGACATCTGCCAGTTCAAACGCACTCCCCAATCCTTCTACATGGATGGCTCTTTTGATATGGCTCAGGGTCCGGACGTTTTCCTTTAATGTAAGGTTTGACACTTGTGCAGCAGCCTCCTGACTGCAAACGAGCAGGTGCTGAACGTTTGGATCTCTCTCAATTTCTGCGCGGATACCGCGAAAAAAGCGCTGCCCGGTTTCTGAGAGTTCAAGATCATCCCAGCTGTTCTCGTAGTTTAAAATCTCATGCGGAGAATAAATACCCGTGCGGATCTGAAAAACTCGGTTTCCTGATAGCCCGGGTTCCAAATCACCGATTTTCACCTTATCTGGAAATGTCTTTTCGCCATTCGGGACTACTGGCACCCAGAACCGCAGCACGCCTTGGTCCCATACCATCGGCGCATCGGCATCCCGTGGGTAATGCTGAAAAAAATGCTTCA
>JAAXHD010000006.1:0-498 GCA_012271015.1 Candidatus Poribacteria bacterium
CCGAATGCCTGTAAACCAACTCATCGTAACCATTGTTAATGAAACAGGAATGATCGGGACGTTGAAAACCGAGAAACAGGGACAACAACGGTGGTCAAACTACCAAAAACTCTTGGAACTTGCGAGAAACTTTGACGGAGATGAGAACAAACGGATATTCCCAGATTTTATCGAATTTCTGGATATCTTAATAACGGAGGAACCTCAAGAGGGGCAGGCACCTATCGAGGCAGGCAGTGGCGCGGTCAGAATTATGACTATCCACGCTGCCAAAGGACTTCAATTTCCCATCGTCATACTTCCAAGACTTGATCGGGGAGCGCAGATCGACAGAGAACCTTTCATTGATGAGGCATTTGGTATCGGTTTTAGTCCGCTTAAGCCAGATGATGGATATAGGAAAACGGAACCGGAAATTGTCGCCCACATCAAAAATCGGGGTAGTGCGAAAGAGACGGCTGAAAAGAAGCGATTATTCTATGTAGGCGCGACACGCGC
>JAAXHD010000006.1:576-5570 GCA_012271015.1 Candidatus Poribacteria bacterium
TTTTCCACTTCAAATTCCGATTTCTCGAGGACTCGCTGACAGTGAGGCCACAGACAAGACTTCGGACGAAATAACACCTATTGATTTCCCTGAGCCGCTACGGAAACTGGAACCAACCGGTACTTCCGCAGCGTTTTCTGTCTCTGAACTCGCTAATTATGCACGGTGTCCGCTGCGGTATCAATTGGAAAACGTGTTGCGAATTCCGGTAAATGGACAAGAAGAATTGGATCAAGATGAAGACGGGATGGATGCTGCTCTCCGCTATACGTTCTCACAAATAAGACGGCGATCAGATATAGAAGATCTTGACACAACGATTGATAAAGCACTTGAAAATTATCCTGAAGCAACGGCTGAATCGAAAGTAGGGAATCGGAGTTCCCTCCTACAGCACGTTAACAATTTTATCGACTCCGAACTCGGCAAAACGGCACTCTCTGCGTCCAGGACTCAAACCAATCAGCACATTCACGCAGACATCAACGGACATATCATTGATGGTAGGTTCGATAGACTCTTCAAAGATGAAACAGGAAAGTGGCAGATAATCAATTATAAAACCGACGAGGCTCAAAATTTAGATACACCCGATCCAGAAATGGAACTTTACAGCCTACTCATGCACCAGCGTTATCCAAATCAATCGACCGTGACAATTAATCTCTTTTTTACTGACCAGGGTCAGTGGAAGCAGATGCACTTTAGCCCAGCACAATTGCAGGAAGCTCAGGAACAGTGGGAGGAAAAAATATTAACTTTGCAGCGTGGGGTTTCTGAAAAGAATCTTGAACACTGTTGTTCCTGTCCCTATGCAGATCCAGATGGACAGTGCATAATCACGGAGGAGACCTAAAATGAGAAAACTAACATCCATACTCGCAATTATTACAATCATCTGCTTTTGGGTCCAGGCATGGCAACCCACCTTTGCAGGAACATGGCGTGACGACTTTGAAGACAAAGACACCCGTGAATGGAAAATCTATAATATCGATCGACAGGTTGAAAAATGGTGGATTGATGATGGCGAAGCAGTCGGAGAAATCTTTCTGCCCGGTTTCATGAGTCTCTGGCTCACAGGTGAACTCACATGGAAAAACTATTCTCTCTCCTGCCGTGCAAAATTAGTGGAAGACAAGAACGAACCCCCAAGTATCGGATTAACACTTCACGACAGAGGCGAGGAGGATACCCGTTATCTCTTTTTTATCGACTATGTTTTCGGCACCGCTCGAATTGTCAAAGCACTCCCAGATAACTGGTTTCCTGTCATCTATGCCTTCGATGCCGAAATCGATACGTGGTATGATCTAACTGCCACCGTTCACGAAGACGGCAGACTTGAATTTCAAGTTAACGACGAGATATTCACTGTTATTGACGATGAGCCTTTGAAAGGCGGACAAGCTGGGCTTGTTGTCGCAGACGGGCAAGCTCACTTTGACGATGTCGAAATCACAGGTCCGAATATCAACAATGGCGGTCCAGGCAGAGCACGTCCCGTCGAGCCGCAAACCAAACTCACAACCACATGGGGACATTTGAAGGGCAAGTAACGAAGGCACACGAAGAATGGAGACCAAACAGAGAGTTGGCATCGGCATTATCGGCATGGGATGGATGGGCATGACGCACGCCCGCGCATATCAACAGATCAGCGACCGTTTCCACGACAGTCCTCTCCAGCCTAAACTCATCATCTGTGCAGATGACGTCATTGAACGCACAACTGAAGCGAAAACACGTTTCGGATTTGAACGCACAACGACTAACTACCGACACGTTATAGATGACGCAGACGTACAGGTCGTCAACATCGCCGCCCCGAACAGTATGCACCTTGAGATCGTCGAAGCGGCGACAGCCGCAGGAAAACACGTTTTCTGTGAGAAACCCGTCGGACGAAACCCAACTGAAACAAAAGCAATCTATGCTGCCGCAGAGCGTGCAGGGGTACTCACCTGTGTCGGCTATAACTATAGATGGGCACCCGTTGTCCAATACGCACATCAACTGATTTCAGAGGGAAAACTCGGTACTTTAACCCATTATCGTGGCAGATTTCTTGCGGGGTATGCGAGTCATCCGCGCGCAGTCCTTTCATGGCGATTTCAGAAGGAGATCGCTGGATTGGGAACATTGGGCGATTTACTCTCTCACGTCATTGACATGGCACACTTCATTGTTGGTGGTATCGACAGCGTCGTTTCACAACAGGAGACATTTATCCCGGAACGTCCTGTAGCAACAGCAGGGAGCGGCACACACTTCACCCTCGGTGCAGATGGTGAAACGGATGCCGTCACGAACGAAGATTACGTCGGGGCATTAGTACGGTTTGAGAACGGCGTCAGAGGCACACTGGAGGCGTGTAGAGTTATCACCGGACCGAAATGTGAAATGGCGTTTGAGGTGCACGGGACAGAGGGTGCGTTGCGTTGGAACTTCGAGCAGATGAACGAACTTGAGGTGTACCTACCCGCCGAGGAGGGTTACTCTGACGGATACACCCGCGTCCTAAGCGGTCCGAGCCATCCGTTTCACAGTTATTTTAATCCCGGTCCCGCCGTAGGATTAGGCTACGATGACCTGAAGACAATCGAAGCGTACCAGTTTTTGCAAGCCATCTACACAGGAAAACAGGGAAACCCCAGTTTCCGAGAAGCCGCCGCAGTCGCTGACGTGCAAACTGCCATCCAAACCTCATGGGACGAGGACCAGTGGATCTCCGTTTCTTAATTATTCCTTGCGGTTCGGTCAGGTAAAAAAGATTCCAGAAAATGAAGAGTCGATTAGCAAACAGCAAACAGCAAACAGCAGTCAGTAGTTCGTATGGCGGTCGGGGACGCTGTGTCCGTCACAAACCGCTCTTTAACCGACAACTGAAAGGGTTGCTACGCAACTCGACCCGACAACCGATAGCCATTCGGCTGATAACTAATACAATATTCATCTGCTGCCTGCTCATCTCCCACAACACCGTTGCGCAACCCCTGCCACAGTTCACCGACATCACACACGAAGCAGGCATTGACTTCGTCCATAACACGGGTGCCTTCGGTAAAAAATATCTCCCCGAAACCATGGGCTCAGGATGCGCCTTCATCGATTACAACACTGACGGTTGGCAGGACATCCTACTCGTCAACGGTAAGGATTGGGAAGGCGAGCCGACCCAGAAACGGCAAACGATGGCACTCTACCGCAATAATCGGGATGGCACTTTCACCGATGTCACTGAATCCGCGGGACTCACTACACCGCTTTACGGTATGGGTGCCGCTGTCGCCGATTACGACAACGACGGTGATCCAGACATCTATATCAGCACTCTGGAAACCGATAGGCTCTTCCAAAACACTGGTGATGGTATATTTGTTGACGTTACAGAAGCCGCCGGTATCCACAACCCCGGTTTTGGCACAAGCTGCGCATGGTTCGATTACAACAAGGACGGTCACCTCGATCTCTACGTCGCCAACTACGTTGAATGGAGTATAGAAAACGATCTATTCTGCACTCTTGACGGTATTAATAAATCCTATTGTACGCCTGAATCCTATACAGGACAGTCCAGCAAACTCTTCAGAAATCGGGGTAATGGCACCTTCACCGATGTCTCCCGTATCGCACGGATTGAAGATGACACGAGCAAATCACTCGGCGTTTGCATCTTCGATTACAATGCCGATGGCTTACCAGACATCTTTGAGGCGAACGACACACAACCCAACAAACTTTATCAAAACAACGGCGACGGCACCTTTATCGAGACCGGAATGCTCGCGGGGATCGCCTACAACGAAAGCGGTGTCGCAACCGGTGCCATGGGTATCGATGCCGCAGACTATGATCACATCGGCAAGGAGAGCCTCGTCATCGGCAACTTCTCTAACGAGATGCTCAACCTTTATCACAACGAAGGCGACTTTTTCATCGACGATGCCCCTGCCGCGCATATCGGAAATGCAACTTTACTGACGCTTACCTTCGCATGCTTCTTCTTCGATTTTGATCTCGATGGCAACCTCGACATCTTCACCGCCAATGGGCATGTCGAAACCGACATCAATGCCATTCAGAGTCAAGTCACCTACGCGCAACCGCCACATCTATTTCACAACGATTCTCAAGGCAAATTCATCGATGCAGCACACAAAGTCGGCACGGACTTGGCAAAGCCGATGGTTGGCAGAGGTGGTGCCTATGGCGATATCGACAACGACGGCGACTGGGACTTGCTCGTTACCACCTCCAACGGACCCGCCCATCTTTTCCGAAACGACGGTGGCAACCGCAACACATGGATTAAGATTCAACTCGTCGGTCAAACAAGCAACCGAGACGGCATCGGTGCACAGATCCGTATAACCTCCGCATTGGGGACGCAAACACACACAGTCAAGAGCGGTTCGAGTTATTGCTCACAGAGCGAACTCACCGCCATTTTCGGCATGAATAACGATACTATTATCGAGACAATCGAAGTAACGTGGCCGAGTGGTGCTGTTAGCACACGCAAGAACATCAAACCCAATCAACAGATTCGCATTGAGGAATTTTAATTTTATCTTGCGGATGAATAACCGAAGTCTCCGTGGTAGCCCCATGATGAAACTCTCATGTTACGCACTTAGTACATTCCTCGTTTTTGTTCCCCTCTCCGCCGTTCTTGCAAAAGCCCCAGAAACTGCCAAAGTCGTATTTACATCACGACGTGATGGCAACTTTGAGATTTATATCATGAACCCGGATGGTTCTGATCAGATAAACTTGACCCAGCACCGCGCCCGGGATTCCGCGCCTGTCTGGTCACCGACAGGTGAGCAGATTCTTTTCACTTCGGATCGAGGTGGAATAGAGGATATTTACCTTATGGATCCAGATGGAACGAATGTGCGCCAAGTATTCAAAAAATTAATAGGGAGAGAATTTCCAACATGGGCACCTGATGGCACAGCACTGGCTTATCACCGATTTCACACATTCTC
>JAAXHD010000406.1:0-437 GCA_012271015.1 Candidatus Poribacteria bacterium
ACTTCAATGCGCGCCAATTCTCTGACAGCATAAGTCAGATAGAGAAACGTGTAATCCATATCGTGCTTGAGGTGGAACCACTTTTCGGCTTTTGCGAGTATGGCTGTCACGTTGGCTCCGGCGTTGAGGAGTTGAGAATGTTTATCCCGTTCACCAACCTGTAGATAGGAAGAATCACCGACCCGGAAATTAGCATTACCATCTACAGAAAAGAGACTATCTTTGGAAAAAAGGACGCGGCTTTCCGCGAGAATCGAATGGATAGCACTGCCTTGTAGTGTCCCATCCAACAACTTTCTATAGTCGCTACGGGTGTGGAGTTGAACTCGGAACGGAATACCCTCTTCGATTAATTGATACTCCTTCTGTTTGAATCTTGTTCCATCTCTCAGGATAAGTGTGATGTAAGGTGTCGTTTTCTCCCAGACGTTGTCTTC
>JAAXHD010000406.1:583-1437 GCA_012271015.1 Candidatus Poribacteria bacterium
TGGCTCCTCCACAGGGACCTGACTTTTCGCTGTAAGTTTCATCGGCATGGCGACTTGCCTGATAATACCCTTCCAAGCCAGCCACTGACAGGTTAAATCTAAGGGTTCGTCATCAAATTCAGGAAGACCTTCACTGTTGACATGCAAACCGCGTCCCAGATCTGCGTTCAATTCAGTGTTCGTGCGCGGTGCTTTCTGCTCAGCGAGATAATCAAAAATCGGTTGGAAGATAAACTGTCGCTCATCAAGATAGGCATTAATTGCCTCCAGTGCGTCCTGAATGACTGTTTCTGTCTTTTCGCAGTTAATCAAATCCGCATAAACACGTTTAAAGAAATCTGGGTTGTATTGGAGTGCGGGTTGAATCACCTCTCGCGCCGGAATCTCATTGTTCAAAAGCACCTCCAACCGTGCCAACCCTTGCACCACATTCAAAAGCGATAGGAACGAGGTGAGGCAATCTTTGTTGACGTAAAACTGCTTCTCAGCATAGACAAGACTCGGCAGTGTGCTAGCAATGACGTTGAGCAGTTGGAACTGTTTATCACGCTCACCGATGTTGTCAAGGTTTGCGTTCTTATCATACCACTCTTGGATAGAGGCATCGTGCGAAAAGAGGAGCGTGCTATGTGAGAAATAGGAGTGCATGAAGGAACCCTGTTGTGCACTCTCTATTGTCTGCTTAAAAGCACTACGTGGACTTATGTTGGCGTGGATATTTACACCGTTTTCAACAAGCGAAAAGAAAGATTGCGTCGGACGAATCGCGTCTCTGCCGATGAGTTCCACATCAAGATCGGATTTTTCCCATACCTGGGCATAAGAGAAACTGCCTGCCACGATAGCGGCAAGAA
>JAAXHD010000406.1:1473-6085 GCA_012271015.1 Candidatus Poribacteria bacterium
TAAAAATAGGAATTTTTCCACTATTAATTATACTATAAATCTGTTAAGATTGCAAGTAAATTTCATCCCCAAAATAGGGCATTTTTTGTCCGAATCGCGGATTGACGCGGATGCCACGGATTTCGCGGATTTTGGGGAACCCGCTTGCCTCATCTACGGGTAAATCAGGGTGAGGAACCCTCCCATAAGAATACAGAAGGGCGAATGTCAAAAACTTTAGACAGTCTAATGACGCATATCAAGGTGGGATATGTCGTGTCGGTACAGTTCTTTTTCTCTGGCAGTTATATGCCCCAAGGAATGTGCTGATTTTTCAGGTAAGGCGTGAGATATTCTTGGAGTCTGCTGCCAATTGTTTCAATTCCGCTACCTTCTCTTTTGAGACACCGCCCGGTAATGTCCCAAGAATAATATTCGAGTTTAACACATTGGGGAGCGCGAAACCTTCCTTGCTATAAGTTATTTCTCCGTCGTCCCCTTCAGTTTTAACAATCTGTTCAGCAGGCACCATGCCCTCTTTCAAATCAGACATGTCTATCTCTCGATCTAACACGATGCTGTCAAGATTCGCAATGAAATGCCTTCCAAAGAAGAATACACCAAGATACAGAAGGTATATCTTCAAGAGTGGGGTGTAAGCCTCCGACCAGGCACTCAGTGTCCAAGGGGTTGTAATCACCATCAACTCAATCAGCACGACACAAACAACATAATTACGAACCCGCTCTAGATCTAACGCCTTGTGCTAATTAGGATTTCATAGATTTTTGTTTATGCGAGAACGAGGTCTTTGAGTTTCATCACAGGATGTCCTAAACACCGGTTCAAGAAGGCGCCGAGCAGGGCAGCCCCGAACTTATGGCTCATTCGCGTCTGAAAGATGTCTATTTATTTTTTGGATTCACCATAAAAGTTTACGCTACAAAGTCTCTCAGCATCATGGCATAGATCCGATTAAAAACGGCATTCTCATACCCAAAATCTTGTAGGTAGAAACTGGGATTATAGTAACCAATCATATTTTTTTACGGACAAATTCAGTTCGATTTGGTATAATAAAGACAAGTTGCTATCTATTGGGTTTTTGGGATAAGAACACTATAAAGGACACAGGGCGATTTCGTTTTAAGCATTTCCCTTGATTTGCGTCGGGAGTCGCGAGCGGGAGCTCGCTCCTACAGAAGAGACTGTTTGAAAAAACGAATAAAAATATGGAGAACTAATTGTCATAGTTAACTTGGTAAGAGCAACCCCGCCGGGGGGTGAGATTTAGGCAATGAATATGGGTTTAAAATTACATTTGTCACGAAGGCTAACGCGTAAATTTAAGGTAGACCATGCAGAAATTAGCGATCGAAGGTCAAACGTATACAAATTCAATAGGGATGCGGTTCGTTAGAATTGAACATGGGACTTTCACGATGGGTTCAAAGAACGCCGCGCTATCAGATGAATTGACAGCCGGAAAAACTTACCTCCGCGACGGGGATTGGGATGAACACCCCGTCCATCAAGTAACCCTCACCACGCCGTTCTATATCGGTATTTTTCAGGTGACGAATGCGCAGTATGAGATGTATGATCCGGCACACCGTGCGTTGAAAAGTCTCCAGAATACCGGTTTCTCGAAAGAAGATGACGAAGCGGTTGTATTTGTGGATTGGCACGATGCGACGCGATTCTGTGAATGGCTCTCCGAAAAGGAGGGGCTTCCGTATCGACTGCCAACCGAAGCAGAGTGGGAATACGTGTGCCGCGCAGGGACAACAACCCATTTTCACACTGGCGATACATTACCGCCTGAGTTCCATAAAAACGTTGGAGAGAGTTGGTACCCAGATACGGGGCGGAGCCGCAGTGCCAAAGAAATCGTGCCTTTACATGTTGGGCAGACACCCTCCAACACATGGGGCATACACGACATGCACGGAAACGTCGAGGAGTGGTGCCAAGATTGGTATGGGACCTACGAACCGGATCCACAAGTCGATCCTGTGGGGAGGGAAGAGGGTTTGTATCGCGTTACACGGGGTGGCAGTCATTCGACCTTACTCTGTTATCTACGCTCAGCCAATCGGATGGGGGCAGTGCCAGAAGATAAACACTGGTACATCGGATTCCGTGTCGTCTGTGGTGAGATGCCGCAGACCTCTCCCACACCGGCACCGAAGGTGGGATTATGGGGATGTGATGTTAAACAGGAAAATAGGAGTGCCCCCGCGCCAGGATCCCCCTATTTTGCGGAACCGCTCACCTACGTCAAAATTCCAGAAGGTTCAAACGGACCGCTTTTTTCGGCGCACAATCACGTCCCGGCGATCGCGGAATGTCCGAACGGTGATATGTTCGCGGCATGGTATTCATGCGTGACAGAGCGTGGACGTGAATTGACAGTCGCCGCGAGTCGACTGCGGTTTGGTGAAACCGAATGGGACCCCGCTGAACCCTTTTGGGGTCCGCCTGATCGAAATAATCACGCCACCTCTCTCTGGCGAAACGAGAATGGAAGGATTTATCACTTCAATGGACTCTCGGCTGCCGCGACGTGGGGTCCCTTAGCGTTGGTGCTACGCTACTCCGATGACAACGGTGCGACTTGGTCGAAACCGCGCTTCATATCCCCAGAACACCGCCTCCGACACATGCCGATCGCGTCTGTTTTCCGAAGACAGGACGGCTCTATCCTCCTCGCTTGCGATGCAGTAACTGGTGGAAACGGTGGCACAGCGATATGGCTCAGCGACGATGACGGTGAAACTTGGTACGATCCGGGAGCCGGACAACCGATTCCAGAATTTGCCGATGGCAAACAGGGCGGATGGATCGCTGGCATCCACGCCGCTGTGGTTGAACTCACAGATGGCAGGTTGATGGCTTACGGCAGAGGCGATACAATCAACGGACGGATGCCGAAAAGTGTCTCTGAAGATGGTGGTAGGACATGGCAGTATAGTGCGAGTCCGTTCCCAGTGGTTTCTGGTGGACAAAGGTGTGTTCTGCTACGACTTCAGGAGGGACCGATTTTTCTTGCGACCTTCACAGGAGAATGGAAGACACCGACATCTATGCGGATCGTTGATGCTTCTGATTTTTCTATAGCAAGTTTTGGCTTGCAAGCTGCGCGAAAAAACCAACGCCTCGTTACCGGGCTCTTTGGTGCGCTGTCTTATGACGACGGTGAAACATGGGAACATATACGGCTGATTACAGATGATGGAGAAGATCGAGAGATCGAGACGATGGATGGACGCCCCTTTACGATGGGGTTAAACAGTGCCGAACTCGGTGGGTACCTCGCGGTTTGCCAAGGACAGAATGGAATCATCCATCTGATTAGTAGCCGTCAACACTACCGATTTAATTATGCATGGCTGAGGGAAAAGTTGTGAAATCCCTAAAAGGTTTCCCAAAGTCACTAAGTTTCGTTGAAACATCTTCACTTGAGTCCACGCCAAGACTCCGAGAGTCGCACAAACTAACAGTTTATGCTACAAAGAGGGGTGCCAATTGATCCGAAACCGGCTTGAAACGAAGTGGACAGCCGATCAGAGGACGAAAATAAAAAATGAAACTGCCATTTTTACATCAGGAAGTAGAAGTCAGTACCGATTTGCGAGAAAGTAACGACATCCTTGACAATTCCGATGCCTTGCAGGAACGGATAGCAGCAGACGGGTATCTTTTAATTCGTGGATTACACGACAAGGACGCGATCCTCACGGCGCGTCGACAAATTCTGGAAAAACTCGCTGACAAAGAGATGATCGCACCGAATACACCACTGATGGACGGGATTTTTAACCCCGATTATCCTGAACCGACATCAACCGGGTCAATGGGTAATAAGGAACTCACGCAGATGCCAGCATTCAAAGCAGTTGTTGAGGGTGAACCCATCATGAACTTTTTCAAAGGGTTCCTCGGTGGCGATACCCGGACGTTCGATTTTAAATGGCTTCGCACGGCGGGTCCCGGATCAGGATCCCCGATACATTACGATATCGTTTTTATGGGCAGAGGCACACAAAATCTCTACTCCTGTTGGACACCGTTTGGCGATGTGTCCTTGGACATGGGTCCGATTGTGTTCTGTCTCGGTTCTAACCGATTTGATGAAGTTCGCGCAACCTATGGGCAGTCAGATGTGGATCGGGATCTGATTGAGGGGCACTTCAGCGATAAACCGCTTGAAATCCTCGAGAAATTTGGGGGACGTTGGGCAACGACAACGTTTTCAGCGGGTGATGTTATTATTTTCAGCATGTTCCTGATGCATGCTTCCCTCGTTAACACCTCGGATAAGATCCGGATTACAGCAGATACCCGCTACCAACCTGCCGCTGAACCGATGGATGAACGCTGGGTTGGTGAAAAACCGAAAGGACATTATGCGTGGAAGCAGCAGGGCGCGCAGATCGAATCCTTGGAAAAATCACGGCAGAGATGGGGCGTTTAGATGGATGCAATGAACAGTGATTCGGGTGGATCTGAAACCAACGTAGCACCGAAAAAGAGAACTTCCAAATTTCTACCGCTCCTTTTCCTTCTGTTTTGTGCAGTTGCAATCGGCATCGGTATCAGACATCACAAAAGCAGCAGACCGCCTGTCGTC
>JAAXHD010000375.1:0-1092 GCA_012271015.1 Candidatus Poribacteria bacterium
CGTTCACCGGGCTTATAGTTTTTGACATCAAAGGATCTACGCGTATTCCCTGCAATGACAACGGCATAATGTCCACCCAAAGAGTTGCAGTTGCCAAAAGCTTGTTCAGTCGCCTGCGCGAATTCCGCCTCAGAAATTTCTTCCTTTTTGCACTCAATCACAATAAAAGGATTTTTCTTTTCATCGTCTTGGAAGACGACAATGTCGGCGAGGTCGGAGGGAGTTCTGCGTGGAACACGCACCTCTAAATCTATTCGGTTTTCGGAGTATTGGAAAAGCTCGATTAATTCGACGTAAAATCTCGCGCGGACCTGTTCTTCGGGGTCGGTGAATCTGTATTCTTTGTCGGGGACAATGTAGTGAATTGTTGTCCCCTCATTAAGGAGTTCAATATAGCCCTTTTGTTCCCCGATATGTAGGAAATCGGTTTGGTTGTTTCTCACTTGTGCCTGCCTGCTATCCTGATAAAATTAATAGGATTATAGGGCATCTGAAACCGTTTGTCAAATTCAAAATTCTACACAAATGCCGCCCCTATGGGCTTGATTCTGGGATGCAACGCTTTTCTACACAGATGCCGCCCCTACGGGGCTAAAGACACTGTTGAGATTACATCAGGTGATTGGGAAATCGCACCTACCATAGGCAGGGTAGGACGAAGGTCTTTGCTTGGAGTCCTTGCAATTCTATAAGCATACCACTACACAGTCCCTTAAGGCGTGCTAGGGGTAGATGGGAATCCGGAAGGTGGTTCTTGGATCACAGGAATGACGTAACTCCGAATCGTCAATCCCTCCAGTGTCTCTGTTTCTAACTGGGGTTCTGGACTTTGCCGATGATCAAAGAGGATATAATAGCCTTCCCTTACGCCTTCAGATCTGAGATATGCTGCAAGCTGCTTTTTACCGGCTTGATAACGACCGTCGCCTCTCCAAATTTTTGTTTCTACGATGTATTTTTGCTGGTTATGGATGATAATGATGTCCATTCTACCGCGGCCGGTTGGCACCTCAATGTGCATAAAACCACCGATAAGTTTAATAAACTGGTCAAGATAGGCGAGCAGCAGATGTCTGCCAACCGACTCTTGGG
>JAAXHD010000375.1:1161-2860 GCA_012271015.1 Candidatus Poribacteria bacterium
GCTTTGAACGCTTGCAAAATACAATATAGGTAGATTGGATTAATGATTTCACACATTCCATCATCACCTCTTGCAATCACACCATACGTGGCAAGTTCACTTACAACATCACTACGTAGATTGAAATCAACACCTTCCTCACGGGCCATAATTCGCATCAAAAGACTTTCAAAGCGCGGGTCTCTTCTGATATTGGTCAGTAGATGTGTGAAGTTAGCGTTATCTTCCTCAAGGAGTTGGGCATGTGCCTCTGAAAAGTGCGCCACGGTAATAGATTCGGTCTTCGGAATGTCCAGTTCTTCTGTAAGAATCTGGGCGAATCGGTTGACAAGCACAGGCTGCCCGGCAGTTTGCTTATGAATAGATGCTATAACCTCCGGCACGAAGGCTTGCCCGACTTCTTCAGTATACTGTCCAAGCAGTTCTTGGACCTGTTCAAGCGTAAAGTTAGGTAGATGGAACTCGTCTTGGATATTGAAGGGAGAGATAGACCGGTCGTAGTTGAGCTGCGCAATACTCTTAACCCCGATGATACCGACGCTGTGCGGACATCGGGGTTTCCCAGCGATGTAGATATGGCGGAGGGTATGAAGAAAATCGCTTACGGCGACTTGTGGAATACCATCAAATTCGTCAATGACAAGCACAACCTGTTGGTTCCCGAGAAAACGCGCGAACCGTTTAAAGAACGACAGCATTGAGAGATGATCTGTTAACGTAGTGTCTTCCAGAAATTGATGTAAAGCCTCAGACGACATAGCACCGCGTTTCTGAAAAACTGTCTCTATTTGTTCCCGGATCTGTTCATAGAGATGCCCATAGAACACAGACAAGGCGAGGTTTTTATAAATATCAAAATTCAGTTGAATCGGGAAGTAAGTTAACTCTGAAGCAGATTCCGGTTGCGTAGCAGTAACACTACTGGCAGCGAGTGCCTCCAAGGCAGCCTGAAAGAAGGTGGTTTTACCTGTTTGACGTGGGGCAAATAAGACAATATATTTACCTTGTTCAACGCGGTTGATGAAATCGGTGATCTCCTTGGTCCGCGAAACAACGTAGTGCTCTTGAGAATTAACGGGTCCCTGTGTCCCAAAACGTCTCATTTTTTCTCCTTTTCGCTCAACGCCTCGGCAATTGAGTGTAGCACATCGGAGGAATGACGTCAACGCTAAATACCGCTAATCCTTTTCAAAATATGGGAAATAATATCGGGCGTTGACTCCCGATCCAACCATTCAATGCGGGGGTCTTTGCGGAACCACGTCAACTGCCTCTTGGCGAACCGACGGGTGTTCTGTTTCAGTTGCGAGATCGCTTCTGTATACGTACAGTCCCCGTTCAGATACGCAATCAACTCCGTATAACCGAAACTTTGGAGCGCGACCGAATCCCGCGCATAGCCCTCCCTCAACAACGACTCAACCTCTGCTATCAACCCGTTCGCAAGCATCACGTCTACGCGTTGTTCGATACGACGGTAGAGCAGCGCACGCGGCATTGTCAGTCCAAAGGCGATGAACGGATACCGCTGTTTTTCCAGATGCCACTGTTGCTGGAGTTCGGACATCGGAGTGCCTGTCAATTCATAGACTTCCAAAGCACGGACGACACGGACGAGGTTGTTGGGATGGATTCGCTCAGCAGATTCTGGGTCGTAGGTTTGGAGTTGCTTGTGGAGTGCATCAACACCGAACCGTGC
>JAAXHD010000375.1:2954-5276 GCA_012271015.1 Candidatus Poribacteria bacterium
GCAACGGAGAAGGGTTGAGAAATGTCCACGCAGTCTATGAGGTGATGTCGTGCCGCCTGCTGTTCTTCAGCGTTGGGTTTGGCGGTGCCAATGTCCATCTGTCGATAGATTTGGCGGGAATCGACAGAGACGATCTCGGCATTGAGGCGTTGTGCAAGTTGAATGGCTATCTCTGTTTTACCAACTGCTGTAGGACCGAGAAGGCAGATGAGTTTTAATGTCATTTCGGGTTTTACGACGGAAGATCGGGGTTACAAACCCCTCCTACAGTGGCATCGCGGGCATTGACAATCCAACCACCGCCGAGGACGTATTCCCCATCGTAAAAGACAGTCGCTTGTCCGGGTGTAATGGCACGGCGCGGTTCATCAAACTTTACCACTGCTTCTGTATCGCTGATAGGTGTGATTGTTGCAGGACCGCCGTCGTCACGGGATCGGATTTTGACGTTCGCACGAATCGGTTCCGTCAACTTCTCAATGGCGATGAGGTTGATCCGTTCCACATGCATTGTATCCTCAAGAAGGGCATCGGATTCACCAACGACAACGGTATTCTCTGAGGCGTTAAGCTGCGTTACATAGAGCGGTTTCCCGACTGCGATACCTAAGCCACGCCGTTGTCCGACGGTATAAAACGGTACACCGTCATGCTTACCGAGAACACTGCCCTTCTCGTCTACAATATCGCCGCCCTGAATTTTCTCAGGGACCCTGTCTTGAAGGAAGCGTCGATAGTTGGTATCGGCAACGAAACAGAGTTCTTGACTCTCAATCTTTTCAGCGGTTCGCAATTGATACTTTCGGGCGAGGTCGCGGACCTCGGCTTTCGTGTATTCACCGAGGGGCATCATCGCACAGCGCAATTGTTCCTGCGTGAGCGCGGCAAGGAAATAGGACTGGTCCTTGCTGACATCACGTGCTTTGCGTAAGAGATAGCGTCCTGTCTCCCAGTGCTGTTCAACGCGAGCATAGTGTCCTGTGGCGATGGCATCGCACTCCAAGGTCTTGGCGAGATCAAGGAGTCTGCCAAACTTCAGTTCACGGTTACATACCATACAGGGACTGGGGGTTCTGCCGACAAGGTATTCCTCCACGAAATAGTCGATAATCTGTTCGCGGAAAGCGTCCTCGTAATTCACGCCGTAGAACGGGATGCCGAGTTGCGTAGCGACGCGGCGTGCATCCTCAATGCCTTCAAGTGAACAGCAGTTGGGACGCTCCGGTTCTACCTCAATGGTATCGGGCGCGCCGAGGCGCATCGTGATGCCGGTGACATCATAACCTGCGTCTACCATCATGGCAGCGGTGACGGAACTGTCTACGCCACCGCTCATTGCGACAAGAATCTTTTTCATTTTTTAAACGATCCGCAAAGCGTTAAACCAATCAATCGGTTCAACAACGATATGCCCTTAAAATTGTCCAAAGTTTAGTTTTCTTTAGCGAGCACTCTTCAATTTACCCCATGTCGCCGTGAGCTTGTCCGTTGCTTCCACAGCCGCCGCTCCAGAGCCACGCGTTAGGAATACCCAGTACATGGGAGCCAAGTTCGCGGGTGCATCGTTGTTACCAGCGAGAGAGATGTCACCCGCGGGAAACTCCTTGTTCCGAAGGACGAAAATATCCGTGTCTCCTTCATTGGTTTGGACCAAATAATCAGGCTGCTCTGCCCATTCTTCAGCATCCGATGCCCATTTTGGCGGACTGCCCCATCTTTTGTCAGTCGCTAACCAAACGACTACAGGCACATCAACTTTAAATGTGATGAAATCAACACCCTTAGAGCCTTCATCATCCATTGCTGTCTTGATAAATGTTGCGCCTTCCAACTCTTTTGACATATCCTTNNATAGACGCTACCTATCTCAAGGCCCTCTTCGCCTACAACGTAGTCGCCGACAACGCTTCTCGATTCGAGATCACTGACCTCTATATCTTCGACGACTACATCCTGTGCCCGAACTTCAGGAAGATAAAAAGATACCAAGATAAAACAAGGGAAAATTAAACACGCTAATCTTTTGATATACATGGGACACTTCTCCTTTTTTTCTTCATATACCGCTACACATTAGAGTTGGCGCGGTTAAAAACCTCGCCAGCGGTGGTGAGGGTTCTTGCGTGATAAGCCAATGCCGAACACTTCAACCATCTATATAATATTTTATCACTATACATACCGCCCCGCTGGGGCTCAGACGGGCAAAACTCTATAAACATACCGCCCCGCTGGGGCTGCCTTATTTACCCCCAAATCCCTATAAAACGGACGAGACTTGCCCAAACTTTAGTATAATTAACGTGAGTTTTATAAAAGTGG
>JAAXHD010000375.1:5302-7539 GCA_012271015.1 Candidatus Poribacteria bacterium
GGCGTATTTACCGCTCTACCCGACCTACAAATTTATTTTCAAACTGGCGTTATAATTATACCACATAAAAGTGGGATTTGTCAGGGAAAAGTGATAGCGGACAGACATAGCATACCTCTGGAGCTTTAGCGAAGAGTCGCGATCCGGAGATCGCTCCTACAGCGAAGATACCTTAAATGGAGGACCGGCGAGGTTAGGAACCTCGCCTACCGAGAGTGAGATGATGGGATTGACCATGGCTCGGTTAGTCGGGGACAGCAAAGCGTTTGGGAGAGAGGTAGAGGCGTGTTGCTTTTAAAAACCGGATGCCTTCATAGGCATCCCGTTTGTGGAGGAACTGGGCGTTATCGTAAATCAGCATATCTCCCATGCGCCATTTGTGCTGGTAGATATGCTCAGGACGAAACTGATATGAAAGCAACTCATCTTTAAATGCCTTGCCTTCTTCGATTCCCGGTCCTTCAAAGCCGCGGGCACTCGGACTGACGTAGAGCGTTTTGACACCGGTTTCAGGATTTGTAAGGACAACAGGATGTGCGACTTCAATATCCGGGACACCATGCTTTTTACCCGGACTGTATAGCACCTTCATGTCGTCAACACGGTCCTTGAGCGCAGATGGCAGGGATTCGTACCCCATCCGAGTGCTACTGAAACTCGTACTCCCACCAGACTCCGGCGAAATTACGCAGAAGAGTGTAGATAGGGTGGCTGGATTTTGTCGATATGCTTGATCGGAATGCCACCCGCCATCCGTATTGTCAACAAAATTTCCTCTGATGAGCGTTCCGTCGAGGCTATTGATATTGGCGAGGTAGATGACAGACTTGAAACTCGGACTGTGGTTGTCCTTAGCGGCGGGAGGTGCTTCAACGGGTCCCAGTGCTTTACTGAGTCGGTGGATGTCATCGTCGTGAAGGGACTGTCGACGAAAAAGAAGGAGTGCGTGCTTCTGGACAGCCGATAAGATGGCTTCCGCCATATCTTCATCAATCTGTATTAGATCTACGTTCAGGACCTCAGCACCGAAGTTTTCTGATAGGGGTTTGGTTTGAAAGTCCATCGTTGATCAGGACAGGGTAAAGAATTAACCGATCTGCCAATCCTCTTTTCCAGCGTAGCGATCCTCGTACACATCTTCATTGAGTTCCAGCCCAAGTCCGGGGGTATCTGGCACCGTGAACGTTCCACCGGTGAAGTCGTAGTTAGATGTATCAATTACATCGCTTGTGAGGGTTGCGACTTCGCCATAGAGGAAATGGGGAATCGTTTTGCCGAATTGGAGACTGAGGTAGAAACCGAGCAGGGAGCCCCAGTTATGGGGTGCACACCGGACGTCGTGTGCGGCAGCCATATCAGCAAGCTGTCGCCAGCCAGTAATGCCGAGTCCCTTCATATCGTGCTGGATGACATCAATCACACCCGCCTCAAAGAACGGATCATAGAACTCAAGCGGGTCGCGCGTTCGGGTTTCGCCATCGGCAATGAAGGTTTTCAATCCCTTTTCTTGGATGAAGGCTTTGAGGTTGCGGTACAATTCAACATCTTCCTCAAACATCTCTTCTATCCAAAAGACATCACAGTCACTCGTCTCGTTCAAAAAGGTGATGACTTCATCGTAGGTGTAGCCGTTGTTTGCATCAACGAGAATATTAAAGCCTTCTCCGGCTGTGCTACGGGCAAGTTGGACGAGTTCTATGTCTCGTTGCAGTCCCGCCTTGCGTTCCATGAGATAGCTACCGCGTCCGATTTTCATTTTGCATGCGGTAAATCCATTGGCGAGACTGCTTTTGACATCATTCTCGATTCGTTCGAGTCCTTCGGCTTTCGTCTCATATAGGAGATCGTTGAAATAGATGGTGCTGTCGTAAGCAGGCAATCCGTTTGAAAAAACATCGCCACCGATGAGCTGATAAACAGGCTTTTCAAGGATTTTGCCGATCGCGTCCCAGAGGGCGTTTTCAAGCCCGCGAAATTTCTCAACAACCCCGTCCTCAGGGTTTAAGAGGTCAAATGGGTTTTGGTTGAGCACGCCTTCTGCATCTTCAGCGGTTGTTGTTCCCCAACTGCCAGCCCCCCAACCGAGTGTTCCATCGTTGGTATGAATGCGGATAATACGCTCATTCCATTTCTCGTTCGGGTCAGGCTGGTGAATCTCCGTTGCGCGGGAGTTACAACCAATAGCAGGTTGATCAATTTCGATCGTAACTTGTTCAACTTTGGTAATCTTGATCCCC
>JAAXHD010000131.1 GCA_012271015.1 Candidatus Poribacteria bacterium
CATTTTAATTCAGAGCCGTTCAATTCTTCTGTAGGAGGGGGAAATTGAAGAAACACCCAAGCAAAAACCCCAAGCAAAAACACTCCAATTCCCGACTCCTCTGCATTTTAATTTGACTTTTGGGTGAAATTAAGTATAATTATAATACACTTGATTTGAATCTATATTTTAATGAGGAGAGACGAAATGAGCGAAGTGGTTTACAATGAGGACTTAGTGAAACGCGTATCAAATAAATACCTCGCAGTGAATGTTGCCGCAAAACGTGCCAGAGATATAAATGCAGACGGTTTGCCTATTGCACCTTCAAATGCTGCAGATAAAAAAAAGAAACCTGTCGCCATTGCCACACAAGAGTTGGTTGAAGGTAAACTTCACTTTGAGAAAAGCGAAGCCAAAACACCGGTCCAGAGTACACCGTCGATTTTTACCGACTCGCAAGGTTCAGATGACGGGAGTGATATATTCGGTGAAGAACTCCTCGAACGCGAAAGCGATGCTGAACCAGAGGAGCGCGAGGAAGGTCTTTAAATCACATCAATGGCGAAAATTGCTCCTACCAAAACAACCTCTCGCCAATAAAGTCCAAAATCACTTGACAATTGCCAATAAAGTGAGTATAATTAAAAATGCTGCTGACGTGGCTCAATGGTAGAGCAAGTGATTTGTAATCACTAGGTTGGAGGTTCGATTCCTCTCGTCAGCTTTTTTAATGGGGGCGTGCTTGAGCGGTCAAAAAGGGCAGACTGTAAATCTGTTGGCTATGCCTACGGTGGTTCGAATCCATCCGCCCCCATCTGCTTTTATGCCAAGGAGCATCGCAGCGGGATCTGCTCGAGGGGCAAGTCTACAGAACGGCTTGCAGAGTTTCCATACTACATAGCACATCTGTTGTAGCTTCTTGATTATCATGTTTCAGTAGTATGGCAGTTCCTCTGCGGATTATGCGGGAGTAGCTCAGCTGGTAGAGCATTGGCCTTCCAAGCCATGTGTCGCGGGTTCGATTCCCGTCTCCCGCTTGTTGATGTTTTTATCTTTGCCGATGTAGCTCAGTCGGTAGAGCGCGTCCTTGGTAAGGACGAGGTCACCGGTTCAATCCCGGTCATCGGCTCCACTTATCGAAAGTAGAGTACTTATTATGCCCAGAGACATTGTAACATTAGCATGTGATGTATGTAGTCAACGAAATTATGTGACAACTCGGAATCGCCGGACAAATCAAAACCGGTACGAGCGGAAGAAATACTGTCGCTTCTGTCGAAAACATACATCCCACAAGGAAACCCGATAACCTTTTGAGTAGGGGACGCGGACAGCACCGCTTAACCGTTAAATACGTAGGTGTGTGATCTCCCGCGCAAAACTTGCAGGCCAGTAGCTCCAACGGCTAGAGCGTCGGTCTCCAAAACCGAATGTTGGGGGTTCGAATCCCTCCTGGCCTGCCTTTTAATCTTATGATAGCTCGTTTCAAAAATTACATTCAGGGAATTAATCAAGAATGGCAGAGGGTGTCTAAACCGGATGCCAAAGAAGTCCAAGGTAGCACTATTACTGTTATTGTGGCTTCTGCTGTGTTAGGACTTTTCATCGGGTTAGTCGATGGCAACTCCGCTTTTCCAAAGTGGAACAACCCTCTGGGTTGGATCTTTCTGGTCGCTCTCCCAATTGTTGTTTTCTTTATTGTCCGAAGTTGGGAGAATCAGCCACAAAGTAGTCGAGAAGCCGAATTGTCTGATGGAAACGAGGGAAGTCGGAAAGTGATAGCGGCAGCAATAGCCTGTATCCCCTTAATTGCTGTACTTGTCAGCCAATATGTCCTGAGTAATTCCCTTGAAGGTTTCGGCATGGCTTTCCTCAGAACTCTCTTTATTCGTTAACGATAATGTGCATACATTGGTGAATCGGAATATGGATGGATACTGGTACGTCGTTCAAGTATACACTGGACATGAGAAAAAGGTTAAACTTAACCTCGACAACATGATCACGAGGGAAGAGTTACAGGACGAAATTCTGCAGGTTAACATCCCGGAGACTGAGGTGATAGAGGTGAAAGATGGGCAGCGGAAACCGAGTCGCCGGCTTTCTTACCCAGGGTACGTCCTTGTGAATACCACCCATGAACTCGGTCCACATGTCGACAATCCGATTGGGACGAGAAGTTGGGAACTCATCAAAGAAACACCTCAAGTCATGAATTTCTTAGGTCCCCCTTCACATCCATCGCCTCTGAGTCCTACTGATGTTGAAGCAATGCTTCAGATGTCAACTGAGGAAGAGGAAGTCCCACCAGTACCCGCAATGGAATATGAAATAGGTGATAAGGTCAAGGTGATTAATGGACCCTTCAGTGGATTCCCCGGCGAAATCGAGGAAATTGATATGGAACACCAACGGTTACGCCTCAGCATTTCGCTTTTTGGTCGCTCCACCTCCGTTGACTTGGGCTTACTCGAAGTGGAAGAGTTGAATTGAACTCAGACGGTGTTGTTTAAATAAAGAACCGTGATTGTGGGCACTCGCTGTAAAATGTGATTGGAATGCTCACAACCCAAAATAGGAAAAAACAATGGCAAAGCAAGTAGCAGGTGAAGTTAAACTCCAGTTGGTATCCGGACAGGCGACGCCACAACCGCCCGTTGGTCCCAGTCTCGCACCGTACATGATTAATCTACAGGAGTTTATCAAATCGTTTAACGCCCAGACGCAGCATCAAACCGGAATGGTGGTGACAACCGTCATTACCTGTTATAGTGACCGATCGTTTAGTTTCAGCGTAAAGTCACCACCTGCCGCAGTCTTACTCAAATCCGCAGCGAAGATTGCCAAAGGTTCTGGTGAACCCAATCGGAACAAGGTCGCTTCTGTTACAATGGACCAAATTCGAGAAATCGCACAGACGAAATTGCCTGACTTAAATACGACAGACTTAGATGCAGCAATGCGGATGGTAGAAGGAACCGCTCGTAGCATGGGACTAACGATTGATTAGCCATGCTTATCCATCTGACCAAGCATAGCTTGAAACTTCTTCTGTAGGAGCGAGTTCTACTCGCGATCCTTACTTGAAAACGGGGCTATAGAGATGTGCCCCATGGAGAACAACATGGCGAAAAGAGGGAAGCGATACCGCGGCATCAACGAACATGTAGATAGACTACAGCTTTACACGGTAGACGAGGCTGTCTCGCTGGTCAAAAAAACAGGCAGCGCGAAGTTTGATGAAACTGTGGATTTAGCATCACGTCTCGGCGTAGACCCCCGACAATCAGATCAGAACATCCGAGGGACCGTCACACTGCCACATGGAACAGGGAAATCTGTCCGTGTTGTCGTCTTCGCCCAAGGCGATCTGGCACGGCAAGCCGAAGAAGCCGGGGCAGATTTCGTTGGAACGGACGATCTTGTTGATAAAATCGTTGACGGATGGCTCGATTTTGACGCGACAATTGCAACACCGGATCTAATGCGAAGTATCATGCCCAAACTCGGGCGAGTCCTTGGGCCACGAGGCTTAATGCCTAACGCCAAGGCAGGTACTGTCACAACGGATGTTACCGAAACCCTCCAAAATATCAAAGCAGGGCAAATCGAATACCGAGTAGAACGCTCCTCCGGTGTCGTTCAGGTTCCAATCGGCAAGGTTTCATTCGAGGAAGACAGTATTAAACAAAACCTCAACGCAGTGATGAGCGCACTCGTTGCCGCTCGTCCGTCCGCGGTGAAAGGCCGGTACATTCGGAGCGTTGCTATATCAGCAACAATGGGAGCTGGTATTCGGATAGATCCACAGCAATTTGCATAATCCGCATGGGATACGATATGGAGTAGTCCTACAACTGAATAGAGTCGTAGAACGTAGGTGCCATCGGCTTAATTGCCTACCGAGGCTTGAATGGAACAGAACGAGTGATGTACGATTGAAGCGTCCGTGAAATCTCGTTGCTCGCTGTTCATCCTTCTTTGGATGTGAGCCTCCAGGTGCCTGGAGGCTTTTTGCATGCAATCGTATATCCAATTAACAGGTTTATAGAGAAACCAGGATCCCAAGTTATGGTTACTATACGTGAGTTTGATAATTAAACATGGG
>JAAXHD010000360.1 GCA_012271015.1 Candidatus Poribacteria bacterium
ACGCCGCCGCCTTCGGGTCCCCCAGTTTGGGTCCACTGCGATTTCGGGGTTGAGACCTCTGTCGTGTTGATGGGCAGTGTGGCAAAAAGGGTTTCATCGGATTGTTGACCTGACCCGGGACCTTTCCCTGGGGTAACTGAACCTCCTGCCTGACTCCGAATCGCAGGTTTTGCGGGTGAATCTAAGACAAACACCGCATCAATAATCTCGACCGTCGGTTCTGAGGTAGCGTCGAGACTGTAAGGTTTCTGAAAACGAGAGAGGTATTGTGTACCAACACCCATCAACAGGAAGATCAGGACAGCAGAGGCAGCAGAAACTGCCAAAGGTGCCACCGGTTTACTCGCTGCAGGTGGAACGGGAGTGATACGCGAAACTTCCTGCATGATGTTCTCGGCTAAGGTATCAGGGAGTTGGAAGCTACCAAGGTTCTCTTGAATTATATCTTCCTCTTTCCGTAAACGGTTGCGGGCGCGACTGAGTCGACTCTTGACGGTATTCTGGGAGACACCGAGAAACTCGGAAATGGCTTTGATCGTCATCTCGCCAAGGTAATGCATCATTATTACCGTCCGCTCATTTTCCGGTAATTTCTTAAGCAGTTCTTTGACGATCTCACGACGCGTCTCATCGGCTTCAGTTTCCTGTTTTTCTGCTACATATCGAGAATATGACACTTTGTTCACCTCATTCGTATTGTCAGCATCTTCAGCATCTAAGGAGTCCATCGGTAGGCGACTCTTTTTGAGCCAGTCACGACATAGGTTCGCCGCGATAACATACAGCCATCCTGCAAATTGGTTATGGTTTTTCAAGGTTCTGAGTTTCCGATACGCAGTGAGAAACGCATCTTGCGTAATTTCTTGTGCGATGTGAAAATCACCGATCTTCCGCCACGCAAGTGTGTGAACCCCTTTCTGATATTTTTTTACTAAGGGACTGAATGCGTCCTGGTCCCCTCGTAATATACGTCGGATGAATTCAGCATCGGTGTGTGCCATCCTAAATCTCCTCTGGAACGATTACTCTTTGATAGAAGTGACCTACTTTTAAGCGTTCGATTGTCGTTTTATTTTATCAGGTAGGCAAACATACAACAAATTCTCTAAAGTTGAACACGTGACTGCCCAGTTTTGTGGAGTTCCCTGGACGTTCCGAGAAATTCTGTCCAAAGGAGCGACATCTGCACAGTGAATGGAGGCGTGAGCATTCGGTTGGGGTTAGGATCGGTTTCAACATTCCCGAAAGCAAGGTAACCGATACCGAACAACAACAAGCATACCAGAATCAGGTTAATCATTACAAAGCGCATGGTTTTCTCCTTTTTAGTGGAAATTCTGTTAAGTTTGCGAGTCACAACTTGGCTAAAATCTAACATCTTATGATTGGGGTGACGACTCTTAGGTACCAAAAGGTTGCATTATTTTTGAAAATTAAAAAACAAACTTATTTTCTGGGTATTTCCCAAAAGCCATCACATCCTATGATTGGGGTGACGATACTTAGGTACACAAAGGTTGCATTATTTCAAAAAGGGAATCAAGATCAGATGATTTCAGTAAAAACAGCTGGTATAGTTGTAATTTTCTTTTCTACTTCTTGAAATATGTGTTATACTTTGCATACAGACTTTTGGCGTAGCTTGCAATTTCCGTGAGATTAAAAAGTAGATCAATGGGGATCGCGAGCACAGCTCGCTCCTACAGCAAGGGGTTGCTAAGGAACCACGATATGCTCAATTGGGAGGCACAGCATGGAATACCATATGACAGATGAACAGTGGGAACATTTTTGGGAAAACGGCTACGTGCGCATCGGACAAGTCGCCACGGATGCTGAACTCGCGAGACTGCAGCAGCAGATGGATGATATCATGCTCGGTAAGGCATCGCTGGATTATGACCAAATCATGATGCAGCTGGATCGGGAGCCCGGAAAGAACTCCCCTGGACCGCAGTCTAAAGGGCACAAAGGTGCCACGTTGTTGTATCGGAAAATACAGAACCTTGAACTCGATCCGATTTTCTTGGCGTATCTCCAGAAACCTATTTTCCAAGAAGTGTGCGCGAAAATCTACGGAGATGACACCCCTGTTGCCTGTTTTCGGGCAATGTTTATGAATAAACCCGCACACGAAGGCACGCAGCTGACATGGCATCAAGACAGGTGGAGAGACCTCGATCGCGATCCGCAGATTACGATTTATACCGCTCTCGATCCGGCAATGATTGAGAACGGCTGCGTACATATCATTCCGAAGTCGCATAGTAGGCTCATCAACCCTGAAAACGGATCCGGTTTTCTCACACAGGAACACATTGACGACATCGTTGCGCAGGCGACACCGCTACCGATGGAGTTGAAAGCTGGAGAAGTGGTCTTACTCCACAATTGGATGCTGCACAGTTCTGGAACCAACGATACGGATATTCCGCGGCGGGCGTTCAGTGTCTGCTACATGCATGGTGAGACGAAGTCACATCACGGGCATGCCTTTACGCGGGTGTTCGGCGATGGCGCAATCAGTGTCGACGATTTATCGAAGTTTAAGTATGAAAGCCCGATCGTTTAAGTTTGGGAGCAGCCCATAATCGGCAATCAGCAAGAATAGCGATCAGCAGTCAGCAAGAATAATCGTCAGCAATCAGCAAAGACGCAAGCGTTACAGAACGCCTCTTTCTTTACCGACTGCTGAAAGGTTTTTTCGTAAGAAAAAAGCACCCTGATTGCCGACTGTCAATTTTCTGACTGCCGAAAGGATTTTTTGAAAAAATCTGGGGAAACCCCTAAGCAAAAACCCCTGACCGCTGACAACTACTAAACAAGGAGAAAAATATGGCGAAGATTCGACTTGCCATGATTGGATGTGGTGGAAACTCATCAGGCCACGCCAGACGCATGAATGAAAACCCTGACGTGCAAATCGTCGGCACCTGCGATGTGAACACTGACATTGCGAACGGTTATATTGATCGGAACTTGTCCGATCTGAGTCCGCGCCCGAGTGCTTATGACGACATCGGCACGATGCTGAAAGAGACATCGCCGGATGCCGTGGTCATCTCTACTCCGCACACGCTCCATTTTGAGCAGGGGATGCAGGCACTTGAAGCAGGATGCCACGTTTTGATGGAGAAGCCGATGGTTACTTCCTCTAAAGATGCGTATACCATCGCAGAAAAGGTGGAAGAGACCGGATTAACACTTACGATCGGCTACAACACGCCATGCTCACCCAATTTCTATTATACTCGGGAAATTGTCCGTAGTGAGGAATTTGGCAAGCTGGAATTGGTCATTGGCTACATTACGCAAGGCTGGAAAGGTGGTACAACGGGAACATGGCGGCAGAACCCGAAACTTTCCGGCGGTGGACAAGCTTACGATAGCGGAGCACACCTCCTGAACAGTCTTTGCTGGGCAGTCGAATCGAAAGTCGCTGAAGTCTATGCCTATACAGACAACCAAGATCGGGACGTTGACATCAATTCCTCAATCAACGTCAAGTTTGAAAGCGGTGTCCTCGCGGCGATGGCGATAAGTGGCAATTGCCCAAGTCCTGGTGGGACGCACATGGCGTTGGTGTTTGAGAACGGCAGAATCGAAGTTGATGGCTGGAGTGGCGGTTGGATTCGCGTCTGGAAAGGTGGAGAAGCGTTGGATCCGCCTCCAATTACAGATGATATGTCCGCGGGTTCACCCGATGATAACTTCATTGATACGATTATGGGTAGGGCAGAACCCCGGACGAGTCCGATGAATGGAATTATCCAATCTGAATTGATGGACCTCATCTACGAATCCGCGGAGACCGGCGTGCCAGCGCGCCCAGAACGCTAATACTATAAGCGCGGTTTTTCAACCGCGCTTTTACATTAACGTCGCACCTTCAGGACGCGGTGCCGTCGGACGGATAGGCATCGTCTCATAGGAACGGTATGCGAGTTCCGCTAAATGTGGGGTATCAATTCGGACGTGCCCTTCCGCCCGCGAGTGCATGAGCGCATCGAGAACACCCGTCACGAGCAGGGTCCGCTCTACAGGATACTGGGGTTTCCCTGTCACGAACATCTCTTCGATATTGAGACTCAAATAACTGAAATGGGCATGTGGAGGTCCGTTCTGTAGGTAAAACTCCGTCGCGTAATGGGTATCGCCTGCTTTCGCAGCGTAAGCGAAATCGGATACATAGCCAGTCAACATCAACACAGCAGAACGGAACCCATCACTATGCTCCAATAGGAATGCCGTTGGATTTGGGCAACCTTCTATAAAAGTCGTATCCGGACGATTCTCGATCTGAGCACACGCCCTTTCTGCTAAATCGAGAGACCACTTTCCAGATGCACCCGCCTCCCAGACCGCATCTCCTTCCAGACACTGAATCGCCACGATTCCAGACTCACCGACCTGTCGACGTTCAATCATGCACTGTAGTGTCTCAAGTGAATGAAAACCATAAGACTCTACACCGGCGTAACCGATACCAATAGCCGATTCCAATTCTATATCAAGAGGATGTTCCAAAAAGGGTTTCCGCCAACTGAGAGGAAGTGAGGAACCTGCCATAAACGGGACATCAAGTGCTTTTGCGCGATGATACATCCAAATGGCATCGTCCCAATTATAGGAGAGGTGCTTATCACAGAACACAGGGACCGACCTACCACTCGATGCGAAAACACCACAAATCTGCTCGAACATATAGCGACGCGGGTACATGTGTTGTCCGATCTCGTTATATGGGTAGTCGCCGTGTTCACCGATAAGTAGCACGCCATCGACAGCCAGTTCATTCCCGCCGAGTGTCAATGCTTGCCGAATACTTGGGTAAATGGGAACGTTGTTCTCGGCAACTAAACCGACCCCGATGTCCCGATCGTCTACCTGATCCAGATATATGGACACCAATTCCACGCGAGGCCTCTGATGCCCGGTATCTGTCGGAAACCCCTTCATGTATTTCGTAGCAATCACGTCTGCATGCGAGTGCTGATAGTATGTGGTAATGATTGCGGCAATTTTTTTCGGTGATAGCATCTTTTTTCTCCCTTTGTCCATCTGACACGATCATATTTCGTTGGGTTTCACTCGGTGTGCTCGCGATAGCGAGTGTGTGGACAGAACATCCGTTTTTATAAACTGAGTCCGTTTGGGGTTATCCGTTCAACCCAACCTACGGCATCAAATTGATTCCTATGGCGGGTGTGACGGCATACGGCGTATGCCTACTACTTTATCTAATGATTTCGGTCCCGATGCCACCCTCCGTGAAGACTTCAAGGAGTAGCGAGTGCGGAATACGTCCATCAATAATATGTGTTTTATAGACACCCCCCATGAGTGCTGTCGTGCATGCCTCTACCTTCGGAAGCATGCCACCTGCGATGAGTCCCTCTTCAATCAACGGGTCTATTTCTTTCATACGAATGGTAGGCATTAGCGAGGAGGTATCCGATAGATCGCGGAGGATGCCGAGCGTATCCGTGAGAACAATCAACTTCTCTGCTTGGAATGCGGATGCGATTTCACCCGCCATGGTATCGGCATTGATGTTATAGGTTTGTCCGTTAACACCAACCCCAATGGGTGCGATGATGGGGATATAATCTGCTCTGTCGAGGGCTGTAATTGATTCGGTGTTCACACCAATTATTTTTCCTACAAACCCCAGATCAACATTTGTGATTCGTCCGTTTTCGTCGGTAACTTGAGTCTCCTGCTTCTCCGCGAGTATCAGATTCGCGTCCTTCCCAGACAACCCAATCGCTTTTCCACCGTGTTGGTTGATCCGAGAGACAATCTCCTTATTGATTGACCCAAGTACCATCTCAGCGATTTCAACCGTTTCAGCGTCGGTTATTCGCAATCCCTGTACAAATTCCGGGACTTTCCCAATCTTATCCATCCATGTGGTGATTCTCGGTCCACCGCCGTGAACGATAATGGGTCGGATGCCGACATATTTCATCAGTACAATGTCCTGCATGACGGAATGGATGAGTGATTCATCCTCCATCGCGGCACCGCCATATTTGATAACAATCCGCCGATCGTAAAAGTGGCGGATATAAGGTAAGGCTTCAATAAGAACTTCGGCAGTTCTATCCATTTCGTTTCGTCTCGTTCCCTATCTTTCTATAAAATAGTGTATAATATATGATACGTAAACCTTCTGGGTTTGTCAAATTAAATGTAGCAAAATAGCGGTCAGTAACCATAAAAATCGCGAGTACAACTCGCTCCTACAGCAAGAAGCAAAGGAATAGTCGTACAATGCAAATATCCGCACAGATTTCACAATTTCACGGCGTAGGTATGCCATTTGAAGTTTGCGAGATGCCTGTAGTTGCCACTCCAGACAGCATTCTCGTTCACGTATCCCTTTCAACTATCTGTGGCTCCGACCTTCATACAGTCTCAGGTCGCCGCGGTGCTGAGATTCCATGTATACTCGGACATGAAATCGTCGGGACTGTTGCGGCACCAACACGTCTTCGTTCAGCAACTGGAGACGCGCTCAGTGAGGGCGATCGGATTACATGGAGTCTCACAACTTCTTGTGGCACGTGTGACTATTGTGCAAATCGGAATCTCCCACAGAAATGTAAGACGATGTTCAAATACGGTCACGCCCGGAGTGAAGGTGCGGGTGCCTTTTCAGGTGGGTTTGCATCACATATCCTATTGCATCCTGGGACAGCCGTCTATCCTATTCCTGACGCTATAACAGACCAAGAAGCGGTACCTATCAACTGTGCGCTCGCAACCGTAGTGAACGGCTTGATGAACATCGGCACACAGTCCGGTGAGACAGCAGTTGTCCACGGTGCCGGCATGTTAGGAATTTATGCGACATGCTATCTACATGAGAAAGGGTATGAAGGGATCGTGGTTGTGGATACCAACGAAAGTCGTTTGGAGATTGCCAGACGCTTCGGTGCCACGCACACTTTCAATCCAGATAAGACCTCTGTTGTGGAAATAGAGACGGCACTCAAAGAACTGACGAACGGACGAGGTGCTGATCTCGGTGTAGAAGTCAGCGGTGCGACGATTGGAATCCCACACCTGATTACATGGTTAGCAATTGGCGGAAGATGTGTGACACTCGGTTATGTCTATCCTAACGCCAATATCACTGTCGATGCGCACCAACTCGTCACAAAATGTGTGACGCTGCGAGGCATTCATAATTATCATCATACCGCTCTCGGCGAATCCATACGTTTTGTGGAGGAAAACCGGAGCCGTTACCCATTCACGGAACTTATCGGAGAAACATATCAATTATCGGAAATTAACACCGCATTTGAACATGCGTTTCGCCAAGAGGTACTTCGCGTTGCTATTGCGCCAGGATAGCGATCGGCAGTCGGCTGTCAGCCATCAGAAAGAGTCGGGAATCGGAGTGTTTTTGCTTGGGTATTTCCGCCCTCCTACAGTTCTGTATCGATCCAGCATTTTGTGCCATCGGTACGGAGGGTGATTGCCCCTGATTCGTCGGTTCGTAACATCGGACACTCACGTTCCTGATACCGATTAACCACATCGGCATGTGGAAATTGATAGCGATTTCCTTGACCGAGTGAAAAGATCGCATAACGCGGCTGAACGGCATCTAAGAACGGATCACTGCTCGATGTACGACTCCCGTGGTGCGGCACTTTTAGAATTTCTGAACGTAGGTCTTGCCCTGATGCGATGAGTCGGGACTCGGCGTTTTTACCGATGTCACCTGTGAACAGGATGTCTACTTCACCATAAGTAATCTTCATCACGAGTGAATCGTCGTTTTTGTCTGTATCCAGTAGATTCGTAGAACTGGCATCGATTGGATGTAAAAGATTGAGTGTTGCAGTTGATGTGAATTCCATCTCTCCGGCGTACGGAAATGAATACGGGATCTGCCGTGCTTTGACAATGGTATGTAAGCGTCGATGCGTTTCGGAGTCAAGCGGCATATCCGATATACCGAGCACCTGTCCTACTTTAAAGTTCTGTAAAATATATGCCAGTCCACCGCCGTGGTCGAGATCTGGATGCGTCAGGACGACTATATCGAGGTGCCGAATGCCGTGGACATCAAGATAGGGTTCAATAATCCGTTCGCCCACATCGTATTCAACTCGTTTCTGTCTGTCGTAGTAACTTCGTTGGATGCCCCCATCAATGAGCATCGTTCGATTATCTGGAAATCTGACGATTGCGGCATCACCCTGCCCGACGTCCAGCGTAGTTACTTCCAGGAGTCTTCCCTTCTCGTAGAAGGCGGTATCCCAAACCCAGATGGTTACGACGGACAGTCCGATGAGAGTTGCGACTCTCCATTGACGATAGGCGACCTGCCAATGCGCAATGCCTAAACAGACGGCGATGTAGAGGACGAACACACCTAACGTTGGTGGCGTTAATTTGACGATGCCCCATATCTGTCCGAATATGCCAATCAGCGTCAGGAAGATGGAGATAATCGCATGATTGAGAACACCAAGCAGTTTCGCGAACGGGAGCCAGATAAAACCGACGCATAGGGAAGCCATACCCACCGCAACGATGAGCGATACAAGTCCAACCGCGAACGGACCGACGATGATGCCAAGCGGGTATGCTCGGAAGAAGTAGTAGGCTATCAAGGGTCCCGTCCCGATTTGTGCGGCGAACGTTACCAAGTAGGAAAGGACCACCCATTTGATTGCGGCGTTCCGAAATTTTGTCAGGACAGAATTTCCGGTGCTCTCCCACAGCCGACGCAGCGGTTTCTCCATCTTCGGGACGAAATAGACAATGGAAGTAACGGCAACGAATGATAACTGGAATCCGACATCCCAGATTTGCAGTGGGTTCAAAAGGAGCAGCACTAACGCCGCAAGTGCTAACAGATTGAAGATATCCGCATCCCGATCAATGAGCGTCGCGAAGAGAAATAGGATTGCCATCAGCGACGCACGAAAGACAGAAGGACGGAAACCGATGAGGCATGCATAAATCAGCACTGCTATAATCGTCAAGAGACAAAGTATCTTCTGTGGGAACCGGAAGAGTGCGAAACCGAAATAGCAGAACATCGCGACAAGCCCGACATGCAGACCTGAGACGGCAAGCACATGGAAGGTTCCACTGTTTCGGAAGACATCCAGTGTCTCTGTGGGAACATCGCTCCGTTTACCGAGTAAGATACCTTTGAGGAGCTGGGCATGCAATGAGGGTTCAAGGAGAGGCGTTTCGACTTCGGTTTCCGTATAGATAACGTCAATCAGACGCTCCGTCTGGAGACGGAGTGTCTCTATCCAGCGTAAGGGTGGGAATCCGCGCTGTTCACCGATTCGCACAAGCCCTTTCGTATCAATGATCCCAACGATCCCTTGCCGAGAAAGGTAGGCGCGGTAATCGAAACCACCCGGATTGCGTTTGGCTTGCGGTTGACGCAGGACGCCGGTCAGGGTTAACTGTTTACCGTAGCGGAGCGGTCGCAATTCCTGAAATCTGATGAGCACTTTTGTCGATACCTGTTGTGTCGGATCTGACAATAACTGCAGTTCACCGACGGCATGGCAGGCATCCCACGCTTCTCCGCGTTCAGGTTGATATGTAGTAATGCCTGAAAAGCTGATCGGTTTGTTGTAAAAGTGGGTTGGGATTGGCGGATCGGAGGCGGTTTCTAAACGGAGCATTCCGCCAGCGAAGATAGATAGATGGAGCAAAGCATAACAGAGGTACCGCTGACGGTTTCTTGTTACAATACTACCGATAAAGCAGAGGAGTACAAATATCCAGAGCCACAGAAATGGGAGAGATATCCATTTGCCTGCGATGATGCCCAGTAGATACGGGATGAGAAAATAGAGTGCGGGACGTGGTTTGAGTTGCATGTTAGTGATAGGATATGAAAACAGATTTCTGCTAAAAATGGTCTATATCATTATACCGATATTTCCAAAAATATCCATTATTTTTAGATTAGTCATTAGTCAGAGGTCGGGATTGGAAATCCCTCCTACCTGTTGAATTTGACGTGTTCTTGGCTTTGTGATACAATCCTTTTTATTATCACTCCATAGGGAACGTAAATGCCGAAAAACAGTATTCTCTCATATATGCCGATGGATCTCGGTGACGACCTAAAACTCCGATTCGCCACCCCAACCGATACAGATGCGCTTGCGGAATTCAACACCCGTCTTCATGAAGAAGTGAG
>JAAXHD010000421.1 GCA_012271015.1 Candidatus Poribacteria bacterium
CATCACCTGTTTCAGCCGTTTTAGGCTTTCAATCAGGTTTTCCTGCTCTTGTGTGGATAACTGCCCAAAGGTGCTTTCCCAAAAGTTTGTCGCGTGCTTTACGCGCTCTCGGAAAAGTTGTTCGGACTGTGGCGTGAGTTGAATCCGCGCACGTCTCCGATCCTCATCACATTTACGACGGATTACCCAACCGTGCCGTTCAAGGCGACTCACTAAGGCGGATGTCGTATTATGAGCGAGACCCAAGTGCTCGCCGAGTTCACTCACTGACATACCAGCCTCACGCCCATACCAATGCAGGTGTTGGAGCGCATTGAACTGGACAATCGTCAGACGATTGGGGACGACTTCTTGAATAAACCTGGATTTGACAGCCGCTTGCGCATGGCGCATCACACGCATCACGACATCAATTTCATTATGGAATTCCTTGTCTTTAGGCATTTTTTGGCGATACTTGCAAGTCAAGTTTACTGTTGAATGAAAGTCGGCGGTGTAGGGTGTTGTTTTTTGGGTCCCCGTACTAAATCAGAAATATATCCTATATTGGATATATTTTCCGTCGTATACGATAATTATACCCCAACTTTATCTATATGTCAAATTAAACTGCAAAAAACAGTAATTTTTCAGCGTTTTTTCATCCAAACTCGGTATTTTGCTAAAATCAGCACTTTTTTTAGTTGCTGCCGACGAGACGCTGTGCCTTCATTTTTCGCTTTCGCTTTGATTTCGACTTAGATTTCGGTGAGTGAGTTTGGGCATTTTGGGTTTCTTGGTTGTTTTCACGCGGTTGATTTGCTTGAAGGGCTTGCTGTTGCTGTGCGACATACTCAGCATAGTTGCCTTCAAAAAGTTCAGCAGTCCCTTCCGGTTTGCCGTCAAAGATTAGCAATTTTGTTGCAAGGTTGTTCAGCAAGTACCGGTCATGAGAGATAATAAAAAGTGTTGCTGGATATTCCGCCAGTGCTGCTTCCAGTGCCTCACGCGCTGGGATGTCGAGATGGTTCGTTGGCTCATCAAGGAGTAAGACATTCGCGTTCGCTAATAGCAACTTCGCGAGTAACACACGGCTCTGCTCTCCTCCGCTTAGGTTTCCGATCCTTTTGAACACATCATCGTCGAAAAATAGAAACTTGCTCAAGAAACTGCGTATTTCGCCGTGTGTATGTTTTGGTCGAAGTGCCCAGATTTCGTCGATAATTTCGTTGTCCGGGTTGAGTCCTTCCAATTCTTGTGCATAGTACCCAAGCTTGAGCGTGGGACCTACCCACATTTCACCCTCGGTTGGTGCTTCGTCGCCTAAAATCATTCGGAAAAACGTTGTTTTTCCAGTGCCGTTCGCCCCGATAATCCCGATAACATCACGGCGATATACCTCAAAATTCATATCCCTGAAAATGACCTTGTCCCCGAATGCTTTGCCAACGTTTTGGCATCGAAGAATATCATTTCCACCGCGAGTTTCGGGTGTAAAACTAAGGTTGAGGGTAGGGGCATCACGTTTCGGTTTTTCGACTCTTTCCAAGCGATCCAGTTTTTTCTGTCTACCTTGTGCTTCTCGTGTACGTTGTCCCGCAATGTTACGGCGGATAAAGTCCTCTTCGTGTTCAACAAACACCTGTTGCTTTTTGAATGCTCGTTCTGTGACTAATTGTTCAACCCTTTTGGTTTCGACGTACTTGGAGTAGTTTCCCCGATAGATTTTTATCTTCTGTTCTTCGAGTTCCCAAACCTTTTGGACAACCTTGTCTAAGAAATACCGATCGTGAGAAACGACGAGGACTGCACCGTTGTATTCGATGTTGAGGTAGTTTTCGAGCCACTCAATCCCGTTGATGTCGAGATGATTCGTCGGTTCATCAAAAAGCAGTAGGTCTGGCTTTTCAAGGAGTAACTTCGCGAGTGTTGCTCGGCTTTTCTGTCCGCCGCTCAGGACACGAATCGGGAGATTGAAGTCCAGTTCGCTGAAACCTAAGCCGCCGAGGATACGATTAATCTCGTGTTCATAATCGTAACCGCCGAGTTGTTCGTGCTGTTCTTGAAGCCGAGCGTACGCTGCCAAGAGGTTTGGTGACTCTTCTGCCTCCATTTCCGCGGCGAGTAGGAGCATCTTATCTTCAAGCGCGCGCCGTTTATCGAAAACCTTGAGCATCTCTTGCCTTAGGGTACAGTCGCGTCCAAGTTCCGGTTCTTGACTGAGGTATCCGATGCGCAATCCCTTCGCAGTGACTACTTTCCCTTTAAAATTGGCAAGCAGACCGTTTATAATTTTAAGTAACGTTGTTTTTCCAGTTCCGTTACGGCCAATTAATCCAAGTCGGTCGCCGTGCTCAATTGAGACCGAAATATCATCGAGAACCAGGTCCGGATCGTACAATTTGGTGACATGTTCTAATCGTATTAAAGACATTTTTTACTGGCTTTCAGCATGCTTCGCAGTGAGAACTATCGGAAACCATCAGTTAAGAGGTGTTTTTGCTTGGGGGTTTCCCCAATTTCCCTCGTTTAATAGAAATTTCTTGTTACTGTTGGCTGACCGCTGATTGCTGATTGCTATTCCTGTGGCGGGTTTCTGTCAAAAGGTCGTTCTTATAACGCTTAAATTGAGCACTACGGGTAATCATTTCCTGATATGTGTCGGCACGGTGTGCGTCTGGACGCCGGATGTTAAATTGCCTGAATCGCCAGAATGCTATAGAGAGAGCGGCGTAATGAACGAAACAGTCTAAGTATTGCCACTCATCTTCTGTCAAAGGGCGCGACGCATTGTAAGCGTCTAAAAATCGCTGTGCAACCTCAAGCTTTAACTGATGCTGCGGTGTATAACAACAACCCATGATTGTCATTCCAACATCGATTAACAGTGTATCATAACATCCCTCCTCGAAATCGAGGATCGCGACCATCTGATCGTCATCGAAAAGGGTGTTATCCAAGAAGAGATCTCCATGTAGAAGTCCCATCGGAAGTGGGGCATTGAATTGTGGTTCCATCGATTCTAATTGCGATTTCAACGATTCAACAAAAGGATGCGTGGCGAATTGTGTGCCTTGGACCTCCTCGAAAAACGGGGTCATTTGTGAAATCCCCATTGCAAAACGGGGCAGTCCCGCGATTGGTGGAATGCAGTGCAATTTTGCCAACGCTTCACCGAGTTGTGCCAGCGTCCTTGGTGAGGATTGTGGTTGTTCCCCTTGCAGGAATGGATAGAGCATCACACTGCCAAAGGTTTCGTGTATGAGTTGTTTCTGGTCTTTCGTTGGGATAGGATATACCGTTGGGTAAGCATGTTGCTGGAGATGTTGTAGCAGTGCGATTTGCATGTTAAGTTCTGCTGAGTCTTTCTCATCGCAAATTTTGAGCAGAAACTCTCCATCTGTCGTCGTCAGTTTAAAATTGCTATTCCCAAATCCACCAACAATTTCCTCAAGTTTCAGCGGTGTACCGATCGAGTATTGTGCGACAATGTGTGCGAGTTCTGTAGGTGAAAGGGTTGTGTAACGTGCCATATTTCGCTGTTGAGGCTTTACTCATCTAATTCAGTGCGTTTTTTTAATTCTTGGAACTCCGGGGAGTTGCGAATATTGTCAAATGCGGGTTCCGTTTTTGCCGCGGAAAGTGCCGCCTTGTCTACGCGAATTGCCTCACGCAACGCGGCAATTGAGAGACCTTTCTCCGCCTTATGTGAATAGGCGACCGCGAGGTTGTAATGTGCTTTTGCGAAATCAGCATCTAACTGAGTGGCGCGCTCCCACGCTTGGATGGCTTTGTCGAGTTCTCCCAAATTTCCGTAGACAACGCCTAATGTAAAAAATGGCATTACCCATCCCGGTTCATTCTCGATTGCCAAACTGAGTTCCATGATGGCTTGTCCAAAATTACCGTCGTTGGCGTATGCCATACCCCAATTATAGTGTGCGACAGCAACCGCATTCGGTTCAGGCACATCCGTGCTTTGTGAATAGGGGATCGCTTTCGGACCGCATGCAGTGAAACAAAGCATCAAACCTGTAATTAATGTTAACCCGCCAAGGCGTAGTTTGTTCAGTCCGTATAGAAAAGCCATCATTTTCCTCCATCTTTCCGTTAAATATTAGCAGAAGATAGGATTGAAATCAAGGTATCGCTGCTTTTTCCACGTAGATAGCGTAGACTTTCGGATCTTCTGGACGGATGCCGGTGTAATTCAGCCTGATTCGGATTGCGCCATTTCTCTCGTCAATCCGTTCTCCTTTTTTCCATGCCACTGTCTGATGAAACCCCGATCTGAGGGGGAGGCAGTCTTCTCTGGTATATCCTTTGATGGGTCGGAAACGCTCGTCTAAGATGTCAAGTGTAACCTGACTGTATTCCGACAAACCCTCAACATTCAGTGCTACTGTGCAAGGTTGTCCTTCAAGGTCAATAGGTGCCGAAATCACGTGACGCGGCTGTTCTGTTTTCCGGCTCATGTCTGCTGCTTGGAAGTAGCCGAGTCGATCGCGTTTCCATGTTGCAATTCGGACCCCGTTGCTCAGTTGCTCTGGCCACGGGGCATACCAGAAAAATGTCTCATCGCCAACATTCTCAAAACCTTGTCCCTGCATAAGTGCAGCGTGTTTAAAATTCATCGGTGTTGGTAGGTGTTCAAAGTCGTCTTCTGCCGCTTCTACCATCTGAAAATCTGGAATCGGCTCGTGATAGTGCAGCGCGTCGTTGCTGACGACTAAGCCGAGATCCATCGTCACGTGCCGTCGATCATTATTTTCCGGTCCGTGCCACTGCCCGTAGAAGCCGAGAATCACATTTCCGCGATTCCATAACGCCGCACCGAGATGGACCTGCTCGCCTTGGTGTGCCCCTGACACCACGGGTCTTGGTGGGATGTTACCCCGCCTGAACCCCAAACATGAGGCTTCGATCCAGTGTTCAAAGTCGTAGGATGCATACATCACCATCTGCCGTGTCGGACCAATGTGGCTTCCACCGTGCGCACTCAGATAGTAGCATCCGTTAAATTTCGTGATACCGGACATTTCGCAGGAGGGTGGATTCGGATGCCGTTCAGCTTCGTGCCATTGAAGTCCGTCTTCACTGAACATAACTGCAAATTTCGGAGAATATTTGGAAGTTTCGATAATCGCTTTGAATCGGCGCGTGGGATCAGAATCCTCTGGTTCATAATACACCACACACGCCTGAATGTGGTATTGTCCACCTTGGATATCGACGAGATTGTTTCGTGTGGAACCGTTATATTCTACCAATCCAAGTTCCGGTTTCTCCCAGTTGTATCCGTCCGAACTTTTTGCGAAACACACTCGTTGGTGCCAACTATCGTCGTCCCCATGTCCGAGATACCACATCCAGAGTTCGTCGCCGACACGGTGGACAGACCCGTAGTAAATGACGCGGGCACTGTCTGGCGCGCCGGGCGGACCGGGAGACACCACAATTTGGGTCCGATCAACTCCAGCTCTATAAGGCACAAGTTCTAAGCGAACGCCGTGTTGAAACGGAATGCTGTAATCGTCAAACGGAAACAGCACTATCTGATCAGTGCTGATATGTTCAGGATTGTTTTTGATAATCATGTTATAGTTATCATTTCTTAATTATCGTAGGACTTACGCACTTCCTCTTAAAGTCCCTGATAAGGGGCGGGGAATGCCATAAGGCATTCATACCCGGGGAAGCCCACACGGGAAACCTCATACCGTTGATTCTGATTCTTTAGGGGGTTAAATAAAACCAAATACTCTCACTGTGAGGCATTTTCAGGAAAATATATCCTTTTCTTGTTCAATTTGTGTGAGTACTGTTATCGGTTAAAGAGGTATCCAAGACACTTTAAACGTTTCGCTTTAGTTAAAAACTATTCCTTTGAGATTGCGGCGTAGATGAGTGGTTTAACTTTCTCGCTCAGTTCAGAAAACGGGATATGCTGTGCGAGAGTGATCGCCACCAATTCCTCTCGCGGTGAAATCCAGAATTCCGTGCTTGTCCCACCGATCCAGCCGTATTCACCTACTTGGGAAGCCGGTATCCAGTCCGTCTGTCGGACACGAACCGAGACACCGAGTCCGAAGCCGAGTCCCGCATAACGTTCATCAGGTTTTTTATCGAGCGGTATCAAATGCGCTGGTAAATGATTGCGCGTCATCAATCCGACGGATTCCGATTTCATTAACGCTTTTCCCTCAAGGGTGCCTCTGCCTGAGAGCATCAGACAAAAGCGAGCGAAGTCAGCGGCGGTAGAGACCAAACCACCACCGGCAGATAGAAATTTCGGTTTCTGTATAAAACTATTTTCGGATACATGACCCGTTCCACCCTCTGGCGCATCTATCGTTTGCAGACCGCCTTCCGGTTTCGGACCATACATTCTTGCGA
>JAAXHD010000133.1:0-13902 GCA_012271015.1 Candidatus Poribacteria bacterium
GGCACGTCTTTAGACCGAGACCACAACGCTGGGATAAATATACTCTTACGGGCGGCTTGCGCCCATCGTGAAGAGCGTTAGGTTACCAATCTCGATGAAACGAGAAACACGAACAAAGCACGAGACGCGGGCTTTGAGGATGCTGAACAGATGTCGTTCAATGACCTCTTAACAAGCCCAAGTTTTTAGGCTTGGGTACATTGACCTAATGAACCGGACATGAAACCGTTAATAACTATAGACGTTAATAGATATGTGTAATTATGACATAATTACGTGATGTAGAAAAAATCTGCTTCCGTGTATTGCACCTTACACATTTCGCCTCTGACGAGAGTTGCTAATACTGAGCATTGAAAACCAAGTATATCATACAGGTGCCCTTAGCAATTTATATATACATAAAATAGGAATTAAACATGCCAAAATCACTCGTCGTTGTTGAATCCCCGGCGAAAGCGAAGACTATCAAAAAGATTTTAGGTAGGGATTACATTGTTGAATCCTCCGTCGGACATATCCGCGACCTTCCACCGAAGGAACTTGGTGTCGATATCGAGAATGCCTTTGCTCCCAAATATGTCTTGATTCGAGGAAAAGGGAAGGTCGTAAAATCTCTCCAAAGCGAAGCACGGAAGGTTGATAATATCTATCTTGCAGCGGATCCAGATCGCGAAGGTGAAGCTATCTGTTGGCATCTTTCTGAAGAACTCAAAAAGGCGAAAAAGCCAATCTACCGGATAACCTACAACGAAGTCACCAAAAACGCGATTTTAGAAGCAATCCAAAAACCTGGCGATATCGATATGGCACTCGTTAACGCCCAACAAGCGCGACGCGTCTTGGATCGGCTCGTTGGATACCAGATTAGCCCTATCTTGTGGCGCAGTGTCAAACCGGGCCTCAGTGCTGGGAGAGTTCAATCCGTTGCAGTACGGCTTATTTGTGAGCGTGAAGCAGAAATTGAGGTATTTAAACCGCAAGAATATTGGACGCTTACAGCAACATTAACACCGACTGAGACTGAACATCTCTTCCCCGCAAAGTTACATAAGCTCGGAAAAAAGAAGGGTGAAATTAATAATTACGGGTTCCGTATAGACGAAGCACGTGCCAAAGAACTCGCTGCGGATGCAAAGACCCAGACATATCTTGTTGAAAAAGTGCAAAAGCGGGAACGAAAACAGAGACCTGTTCCACCGTTTATTACGAGTACCTTACAACAAGAAGCGTCTCGGAAACTCCGTTTTGTTGCGAAAAAGACGATGCTTATCGCCCAACAACTATATGAGGGACTGGAGATTGGAAACGAGGGGTCGATCGGACTCATTACCTATATGCGTACCGATTCGACACGGGTTGCCCAAGAAGCTCTCCAGGCGGCGCGAGCGTACATCAAAACAACGTTTGGAGAAGAATATTTACCCAATCGTGCTGTTAATTACCGGGGCAGAAAAGCCGCGCAAGACGCTCATGAAGCGATCCGTCCCACCCTGCCGTTACGAACGCCCGCAGACCTGAAGCCATATTTGAGTAACGACCAGTTTCGACTTTATGAACTCATTTGGATGCGGTTTATAGCGAGTCAGATGAATCCCGCTATTTTCGATGGTACAACAATTGACATCCAAGCAGGTACCTATCTCTTCCGCGCCACCGGTTCAGTTATGAAATTTCAAGGATTCAGACGCATCTATATGGAGGGTAAAGATGATCCTGCCACTGATGGACGTGAATTGGATGAAGAGGAGACCAACTTACCGGACGTTAAAGAAGGGGACACACTCAACCTTCGCAAATTAGAACCGAAACAGCACTTTACGCAACCACCACCCCGTTACAGTGAAGCCACGCTTGTCAAAATGCTGGAGGCGAAAGAGATTGGACGTCCCAGTACCTACGCTTCTATTCTATCAACGATTCAGGACAGAGGGTATGTAACCAAAGAACGTGGAAGGCTCTTGCCTACAGATGTTGGAAGACTCGTAAACGAACTCCTGAAACACGGATTTCCTAACATCGTTGATGTCGAATTCACAGCAAAAATGGAGGAACAACTCGATGTCATCGCAGACGGCAAGATTAAGTGGGTAGAGACGTTAGGGCAATTTTATCCCGAATTCCAAACTGCGCTCAAGGAAGCCCCTGACAAGATGTATGAAGCCCGAAAGGCGATGGAAGAGCAATCGGATGAAAAGTGTGAAAAGTGTGGGGGCAATATGATCGTTAAGTGGGGTAGATATGGGCGGTTTCTGGGCTGTGCTAATTATCCAGAATGTCAGAGTATCAAGCGTTTAACAACCCAGGATAACGCTCCTATTGCGGAACCGGAACCAACCGACCTTGCGTGTGATAAGTGCGGTGAACCGATGGTTGTTAGAGTCAGCCGCGCCGGGGCAAAATTTTTGTCGTGTAGCGGATATCCAAAATGCAAAAATGCGAAGCCAATTCCAATGGGGATTGACTGTCCAGAGTCTGATTGTGACGGTTACCTTGGTGAGCGCCGTAGCCGACGTGGAAAGGTCTTTTATGGCTGCAGCAATTATCCGAAATGTGAGTTCTCGACATGGGATAAACCTGTGCCAGAGCCTTGTCCCACATGCAACGCGCCCTTTCTCGTTGAGAAGACCAAAAAGGCGAAAGATAGTGACGTCGTAACCACGCGTCTTGCCTGTCAAATATCAGAGTGTGACTATACAAAATAGCCATCGGTAGTCAGCAGTCAGCGGAAATAGCCGATAACCGATGGTTTCCAATAACTATTCTTACTGACGGCTGAAAGCCGAAAACTGACAGCGATAAAAAAATGATACAGTTACACCAAGTCAGTTTCAGCTACGGCGAACTGAGTGTGCTCGAAAAGGTGAGTTTTCGCGTGGAGCGCGGCGAGTTTGTGTTTCTTGTGGGTCCAAGTGGTTCTGGCAAGACAACGCTATTGCGACTGCTATATGCGGATTTAGATCCAGTGGGCGGCGATCTGAGTGTAGTTGGTCAACAACTTGCGAGGTTGGATAAAGTCAGTCTACCCTACTTTCGGCAGAAGATAGGGCTCGTCTTTCAAGATTTCAAGTTTTTAGAAAACAAGACAGTTCGAGAAAATTTGGCACTACCACAGCGACTGATAGGGGCTCCAACGCAGTTGATTAAGGGAAATGTTGATAAACTCCTGAATCAGATGGGGTTATCTCACCATCACGATGCGCTCCCATCAGAAACATCTGGTAACGAGCGACGCCGCCTTGCTATAGCGAGAGCAATTATCAACAATCCTTTGTTACTGCTGGCGGATGCTCCGACAGAAGGTTTAGATTTGCGTCTTTCGCTTGAGGTGATGGCACTTCTTGATGCGCTTAACTTTCAAGGTATGACTATTTTCGTCTCCACGAGCGACCGAACCCTCGCTGAGAAATGTAATAAGCGGATTATTGAGCTACAGGATGGTGGCATCCATTGAATAGCCGTCAGCATTGTCCCGCAGGTTTCCCACACGTGGTTTGCGTTGCAGTCAGTAGTTCGCGTGGTATTTACAAACGAATTTACTGCCACAAGCGAGTGGCTGACGACTGAAGACTGACGACTTATAAAAATGAAAAATGCGGTATCACCTTAAGAATGCCATATCCCATATAGCCCGTGCCGGCAGTGCAAGCGTGATGAGTTCCTTCGGCATTGGTTTCATCACTGTTTTACTTGCTACCTTACTGCTGAACCACTCCTTTATCTCACAGCAATCTGAGTTTAAAAGCCATGCCCCTACCCTTATCGCGTTTCTAAAAGATACCGTTGATGAGTCAGCAGGACGCACCTTGGTGAGCCAAATAGAGAAAAATGGGCAGGTGCTCGCCGTCAATTATGCCTCAAAAGCAGAAAGCCTCGCCCGCGGTGAAACCCAGTTCCAAGACTTGGGTATCCTCATCAAGGAGGCATTCGCAGAAAATAGAGGCGTAAATCCATTTCCGGCATCCCTGAAAATTTATGTGGATGAAGACCTGATAACACGTAAAATTTTAGAACAGATTGCGTTGGACATTAAAACTCACAGCGAAATTGAGGATGTGCTCTTGACGGGACAGGGCCAGTTGAAGGATCGTTTACGCGATTCAGAGCGTACAACTCTCATCGCTATCGGAATAGCAGTTGTCGTTATTTGGTTCATTATCGGTTCTGTTATCAACAAAACAGCAATCGCCCGCGCAGAGGAAATAATTCTCATGAAACTCCTCGGTATGACCCGCCATTATCTCCTCGCTCCCTTTGTTACTCATGGACTTTTCCTTGGTGGTCTTGGCGCATTGTGTGGACTTGGCTGCTTTTATGGAATGTTTTATATATTCAAATCTCAATTAGGGGCGGTTGGTTTCCTTACGATCTACCATTCCATTCTGATTGTTGTCGGTGAAATGGTAGTTGGGTTCCTTGCCGGCTTTGTCGCGCAGCGGAAGTTTGCGTAAAAATAGCCGTCGGTTTCCATCAGTTATCAGCCGTCAGTTAAGAGGTTTTCGTCTAACAAAGGCTGTCTCTTACAGTAAAGTCGAAAAATAAACGGTAGCCTGCAACAACGGCGCAGGGTTTTTGTAAACGCTAAAATCCAATGCGAAGAAAGTATTTCTTTAGGTCTACGGAGAGACACTGCATTCATCAAACCCATCTGACCGAACCGCAAGGTAAAATTAAAAAATGACCAATCAAGAAATTAGTGCTGTATTCCGAGCTATCGGCTCCCTCCTACAAATTCGCGGTGAAGATGCCAACAAATATCTTCACCACCGCGCTCGGATTTATGAACGGGCAGCCGATATAATTGAAGAATTCCCCGACGAATTGGTTTCCAAAGATTCCCAACAAAGCACACTCGATTATAATAGGGAAGCGGTAGACAGACTCCGAGCCACACCCGGTATCGGGAAAGCCATTGAAGACAAGACGGTTGAAATGTTGGAAACCGGACGCTGCAAATTCTACGATGAACTCACCGCTGAAATGGGAACAGAGATCCTCGACTTGCTCAATCTCCGAGGGGTCGGCGTAAAAACCGTTGGAAGATTCTATCGGGAACATGGAATCAGAAGCCTCAATGATCTCTCGGAATTAATTGAAAGCGGACAGATGAGGAAGATGAAGGGCATCGGACGGAAAACGCTCCAGATGATAACTGAGAGTTTGGCGTTTCAGGTAGAACAAAGGAATAAACGTCCACTATGGCGAATTTTACCCTCTACCCGAGATATTGCCGATCATCTAATGCCATTAATAAATGACGGCTGGATAAAACGCTACCAATTTACTGGTGATTTACGAAGGCATGAAGAGGTGTGTCAAAGTATCGCGTTGATTGTTGAATGCGAAGATGAAGCGGCGTTTCGGTTTGAAGATGGTGTGCCTGCCCTGCTACAATCATTTCTTGAACACTTTTCGCAGACACAGATCACTTTCAAAATGGGCAGCCAAATCCAGGACGTATATGACAGCGAAAGCCGATCTTTGGTGCCAGCCTATCAAGGCTTGCAGGACAATGAAGAAAGTCAGCGCGAATCGACAGGCGATGTGCGTGACACACTATCCGTGATTCAATTCTTTATTGATAGAGATTTCCCAGTATCTGTTTATCTGTGTACTGCCGCTACCTATGAAGCGACCCTTTTTCTGACAACCGCGACAGATGCGCACATTGACACACTCCCTGATAACAGTTTTCTGAACCCAACCAACTTTTGGCATGAAGTACGTGATATAACGGAAGAGGGAATATACGAAAAACTTGGTCTCTCCTATATCCCGGCTGAACTTCGACAGGATGGTGCCTCGGTGGCAGCGGCTAAGGAGGGCACTTTGCCAACCCTTGTTGCGTTCAACGATTTACGAGGCGACTTACACGCACACACCGATTGGAGTGACGGACGACATACGCTCCGAGATATGGTGGCGGCGGCGAAAACAGAGGGGCTTGAATACTTCGCTATCACCGATCATTCTGTCTCCTCTACCGTTGCAAACGGCTTGGATCGGGAACGGCTTCTGGAACAGATAGCGCGAGTTCGTGAATTGGATGCAGAGGTTGAGGGTATCACAGTCCTCGCAGGTTCTGAGGTAGATATCCGACGGTATGGCGAACTGGATTATCCCGATGAAGTTTTGGAACAACTTGATATTGTCGTCGCAAGTGTTCACAGTCATTTTACACTATCCGAAGTAGAAATGACGCAGCGCATCGTTCGTGCGATCGAAAATCCATTCGTCAACATTATCGGTCACCCGACAGGCAGAATGCTCGGACGTAGACCAATGTATCCGTTGAACCTTGAGGAGGTTATTGAAGCCGCCGCGGAAAATAAGACGGTTTTGGAAATTAATGGCTCACTGAATCGACTGGATCTCGACCCTGAATTCGTACGCATGGCAAAAAAAGCGGGTGTGCTCCTGGCAGTCAACACCGATGCGCATGACATCGGGCTTCTCGCTCGCCGCCAATCTGGGTTGAATGTCGCACGTCGCGGATGGTTGACAAAAGACGAAGTCATCAACACCTACACCTTAAACGAATTGCGCGAAAAGTGTAATATTGGTTAACAGTTAGCAGTTTTCAGTTACCAGTCACAAGAGTCGTCTGGTAAAAATCCTCGTCAGTTTGGAATATTCCAAAGCACAGAAGATTGTTACAAAGCACCTCTTAACTGACGACTGACAACTGAAAGTGGAGCGTAGCGGAGCGCACTGACCACTATTGATTCAAATGCCAATTTGGATCCTCTAACGCCTCGTAGACGACACCACCCTCCACGTAGTTAGGCATCGGAAGCCCCAATAGATAGCAGAGCGTCGGTGTGACATCAACGACACGAACCTGCCGCTGTAATGCGATCCCTTGTCGGACTCCGGCACCCGATAGAATAAATGTAGAATGCTGTCCACCGATACCGAAACTCACCGAAGGCAACTGCTTACCATGCGCACCATCGAACTCCGGTCGAAGGGCATAGACAACATCACCGACCAAGTCCCCGTGTAGGTTAAACATCTCCGCATCCGCCCGCGTCACGGCTAACGTAAAGGGATGTCGTCCAGTTTCTGCGTCCTTGTAAGTATGCAATGCGGCGATGAGTTCACGTTGCGTTGACTCATAGTCTTCAGGCGCAACAATTCCATTCGGTTCGCGTCCGGCTAAGTTAATGAAAATATGCACTAATCCGACATTGACGGCTCGTGTCTTTGTCCAGTCTATTGCCCCATTTCCGTCTTTAACGATGAACCCTGTCTCTTCCAACACCTCTTCGATGTCCACGGCACGGAATTGGTTAGGCGTGCCGCCGTGGTCGGAACAGACGAGAATTACGGTATCTTCATCCGCTTGTTCCATCAGTTGTCCAATCATCCGATCTACAGATTCGTATGTCCGTCGCAACCCGTCACGACATCGGTGAATTGTCTCCGGTGCTGCTCCGCTGATTTCATCTGCTTGACTGAGGAAGAAATGGCTGGCGTAGTCCGGGGCATGACTTTCCACCATCAAGACATCCCAATCGTTGTTTTCAGCAAGATACGTTGCAACATCTGCGAGACGCTGATGGTGGTAGTCAAGCACTTCGAAATAGGTATCATCGTCCATCTGTCCAAGCGCATCGCGAGCTGGATTTTGAAGGAATGAGCCGATTTCAGTGTCAATCGCAGTGGCGATTGTCTCTGGAACCGTGTATCCTTCTCTGGGCCAAATCTGTGGGACGAAGAGTTCAAAAGCGTCCGCTGTCTCAGTGAGCGTCACGAGTTTCATTCGGACGTAACCTTCCACTTCAGCCGCATCAATTTCAAATGTATCCAGCCACCACTCGCTCCATTCACCGACCCCCAGATCTGCAACGGAATCGTCTCCAGACCGACTCCGACAGATCCGCACCCTATCATAGCCGTTATCTCCAGAGGCGTAAATCAATCCGTAAAATGATTTGGGAATGCGCCCAGAAGCGTCGGAGGATTCGCCTTTGGAATAGGCTGAAGGCATTACGTCTTCTCTGCCACGCGCTAAGGGTTGAATGGTAAGTTCGACCTCCCGCACGGGTTCTGCAGAATCAGGCACGGCATCCCACGCTCCATTCTCAATCGGTTCAATCGTGACAGGATCAATGTGTTGAACCCCCTGTAATGCACTCGGATCGAGTGTCTCAGGGTCCCGCTGCCCGCCGATAGGACGCGCCGCCCACTTTCCTGCAATAAAGAGATGATACCCAGCAACCTGATGGTGATTCGAGACACCGGGTCCTGTTCCTTCAACCTGAATACCTGTCGTGACAGTGGGGGGCCAAGACATTTCCCATTTCACCAGAATCGGTTTCCCACCTACCCGTTCTACGAGATTCCAGAGATATTCGGATTGACACAACCCCGTGTTAATACCCCACACCGTTTTATCAAGGCGATCTCCGACAGCACGGATGTTAAAATCCATAACCTTATGTGTGCCGGGCCATGAGCCGGTAGAGAGTGCAGTCCACCCTGGAGGTGTCAACGTCGGGAATACTCCGATCATCGATCGGTAAACCCCTGTTTGGACTAACTTCGCCATATTCGGGGTATGTCCCCAATCAATCATGTTTTTCACCAGTTCCATGCTCGCGCCATCCATCCCAATAATGATTGCACGTTTTGCTGGGGCGAGTTGCGTGCGTTTTGCCATAAAAACTCCTTTATATCACATCCAAAACGACTTAATCAACGATACGATCCCTGCGAATGCCGATCCCAATGCTATCCAGAGGGCAGTCTTTGCGTCTTGATTCGATGTTGCTTCCTGTCTTCCCTCTAATTTACCCCAAATCCATCTAACGTCACCGTGAAGATTACTGACCTCTTGGTCCCACATATCTTCGATCTCCTTAACAGTTTGATAGAAAACCCAAGGCGTGATTTTATTTTTAGTCACCATGGAAACTGCTGATACCAAGACACGCTTTGAGAAAAGTATCTTGGCAGAGGTTTTTTGCGGTATCAACGTACTTGACATTATTATAACCCAAGTTGCCACTTTTTTATTCACATGGCACCCCTCTGGGGTGCAGCTTCTCGAATGACCGATTTTCTATAGACATAACACCCCTCTGGGGTGTAAAGAGAAGTTTTACTTGAAAAATTCTATGTTCAAATCCGCAGAAATACCCCAGCAAAAACCTCAAGACCCATTAGGTAGCAACTTAGGTTATTATAGGTGAGGGCACAGATGCGGGGCCAGTATCTGGCGATTAGCGAATTGAATACTTGAGCATCGCCCCGCTGTATGTGCTGGATAAGCACCTGCCTGAGGATTGCCTGTCTTAGATGGGTTATTCAGTGAAAATCGTAACTTGATGCCTTCCATCTTCAGTGATGTGTGCTTCAACAGAAATGCCTAAACTGCGTAAGTATGTTATATCTTCTAGTGTTATATTTCCAATATCCTCAGGGGACGTACCTCTGGGACGCAACTATTTGTAATAGGCGAGTGTTTTACGACTAGACTCGCTTGGAAAAATTTCCATTAACGCCCCAAGCCATTCGATCTCTCCATCAAGTGATATTTCGATATTGTTGTTCCATTTCCACTCATAATCCATGACGGTATGAACTGCCGGAATATCGCCAAAGTTTTCAAGCAGTTGGTTATAAGTTGCCTTATGCAATGCTTCAGGATCCATTTCATCTGGATCGCCAATCCATGTTCCTTGCTCTTTTGCTTGATACTCTGTGATGAAATCCATGAAAGGGTCAGTCTGTTTCGGTTTATGGATCGATGCATCATCCTCGACTGTCCAATCGAAATTTGCTTTGGGTTTCTCGGTAACAACATCCACAACTTCTTCCCTTTCCACGGTATCTGTTTCTGAAGCATCCAAGACAACTGTTGGTTTCGGTTCGGATGCTGATGGGATTGGAGGACGTTCAGATACCGTTTCTGCGACAGGTTGAGGTGCGCTGAGCCCATCAATGAACTTTTGTGTGTCCATCTCCACGTAAAACGAGAACCCTACTATCACACAGAAGAAAATCAGGAGAAAAATCAGTTTTTTCATTTTTCAAATCCGGCCTCAAAAAGAATTGGGAGACCTATGCTGAACTAAGTCTCCCATGACCCACTCACTAATTGCATTCACCACAATTATCGTAAACATTTTTTGTCTTGTTTGTACGCTTTGGAACAAAAGTCTGAGAATGGTTTGCACGCCCCTCCTTGTGCTTGTGAACAGGAACGTTGTCCTCATTAAGAACAAAAATATGGTCGCTAGCGTAAGTGTCAAAAGTTGTCACAGTATACTTCTTGGTCCTACACAATGTTCGACTTGGATAACCGATAAGATAGCACTTTTCAACAACAGTTGTAATGTGCCTCAGCCCGCTTGATAAAAATTAGGGGTGTCATTATTGAACACGTAAAAAAAATCGTGACAGTTATAGCCGCAGTAATTTTCGGCTTCATATTTTTCCTCCGTTCCCCGAAATCGGGAAAGTTTTATGTAAATAGGCAGAAAAGATACCTCTGACTTATGATTAGGATCGCAAGTTTCTTATCATCTGAATCACGCGTATCACTTTTCAACTGTAGTAATGATAGCAGTTTTGACAAAAGTTGTCAACGAAAAAATTCAGTTTGTTATGGAATACGCTGAATATAGATGTCGTAATCTTGCCCGCGTGCATCGCTCCAGACGACGATTGCTGCCCCATCGTCTGTAAATACTGCTTGCGGTGTAATTTGTTCTTTGGGGGCATGGCAAACAGGGATACCGTTGATTTCCCAAAGTGGCTTTCCATCGGCATCAAGCCGTTGTGCGTAAATTGCATCCTCTGTCGAATCACCGAAATCCTCGCGATAATCCAGCCAATAGACAATAGTTTCCCCTGCCTTTTCAATAGACACAATTTGAGGAAGACGTTGAACTCCCGCACCAGTGCAGACAGGCATACCCCCCTTTTGGAATTGAGCATTTTCGTCGTTCCACAATGCCTCGCCATTTCCGTTGATACGTTGGGCATAGATATCAGCGAAAATATCCCGTTCATCCCACCATACAACGATGAAACCTCCGCTCCCGTCGGGAATGCCATAAGGTTGCTGCTGGTTAACAGACAGTTCGCAGATAGGGATCCCATCCTTTTCCCATAGCGCGTTCCCTTCAGCGTTTATGCGTTGCGCGTATAGCTGCGCGGTCGTATAAAAATTTGGGTCATTACGGTAGTCCGACCAGACGAAGAACACCCCGCCATTTGCATCACTGACAGCAACCGGAGCACCTTGGTTACCGTTTGCCGTACAGACGGCAATTGGACTGTTTTCTGCATCATCAACCGAATTCCACAGAGGACTACCATCAGCTGACAGTCGTTGCGCGAAAATGTTCCAATCTGGAGTGCTGATGTCCCACCACGCGAAAATAGCACCACCTTGCCCATCGGCGATTAGAACCGGGTCATACTGATCACCATCGCCACTATAGACAGGAACACCGTTCGCTTCCCAGAGAGGTTTTCCGGTGCTGTCGATTCTCTGGGCATAAATATCTTGATTCCCGTTCCGCCAATCCTCCCACACAACAATCACGCCACCTTTACCGTCAGCGATAGCGTTCAAGTCATCTTGCAACGTTGGATGCGTACAGACTGCTATGCCTTCGGGGTTCCACAATTTGTTTCCATTTGCGTCGATGCGTTGGGCATAACTATCCTGATTACCGTGTCGGGTGTCCCCCCAAACGAGAATAGCACCACCCTCGTCATCACTGGCAATTAGGGGCCAACTTTGCGAGGAGGGCAGGTCGCAGATCGGAATGCCGTTGGATTCCCAACGGATATCTCCTGTTGCGCTGATCCGCTGCGCGAAAATATCACGATTCGCGTGCCGAGCATCACTCCACGCGACGATAGCACCACCCTGCCCGTCGGTAACGAGTACAGGGAAGTGTTGTTCGTTCTGCGCTGTGCATAACGGGAGATTTTCTGTCGCTGAGGAGGACCATTCCGCGCTTGCTGTATCTATTACGCTAAGCACAAAAAGGAGCGTGAGGATGAGATACATCGTTAAGGGGTATCGGGAGAGTGGTCATCAGTATCGGTTTTCTAATGAAGATTAAGAATTTAATCGGGCAATTTCTCAACGTGCGATAAATCGCACTACTACGAGCGAACCTGTTTGTAGTAGGGAAACCATTCATGGTCTCCCGTCAATTACCCAATTTATTTGTTAAACCTCATACGAAAACCCTTTGAGTCATCGGCTTTCGGTTAAGAGGTATTTGTTTATCAAAAACCTCTTGTCCGATAACTGACTGCTGACTGCTGACNNCTGACTGCTGACTGCTACTTTTAGATGAGCAACTCGTCTCCAATTGGAAAAAACTGGTCTGCGATTTGTTGTAGGTCCATGGAGGTATTATGTTCAAAAGCGACAACTTCCACACGTTTATCTTGCTGTTTAATGAGTTCAGCAAGTGGGCAAAAGTCGCCATCACCACTCGCCAGAATGACAACGTCCAATGAGCCGAGCATTGAAACGACATCCACTGCAATGCCGACATCCCAGTCGCCCTTTGCTGACCCATCGCCACGCAAACGCAAATCTTTACTCTTAATCGTATAACCGTTGTGTTCAAGAAGGGACAGGAAACTGGATTGGTTGATTTCGGGTATCTGGACGACATAGGCGTAGGCTACCATGAGATACCGAGGTCCAACTATCAAATCGAGGAGTTTGATATAGTCAACTCTGCGCCCAAAACGATCTTTAGCGGCATAAAACATATTTTGAACATCAACGAATACACCGACACGGGGTTGCTCAGTCGTCAAGTTGTAGGGACCCTGACCTTCGGGAATTTTCTGTGTATCCAGATAAGCAAGAGTTTGACGAATCTGATTCAAAGCACCTCGCGCCGCTTGATGGCAGTTCTCCAGAACATCGAAGTGGCTGTCAAGCGTCGTTTGAAAGTCTTCGAGTCCTTGATGACCTTTGTAGACCGCCTCCTCAACCAATTTGAGATCGGTAGTGAAAGCCTCCTTGGCTGACTTAATTTGCTCATACTCTCTCAGTTGTTCTACCATCCGTTCTTTTTCAGCCAAGAGGTGTTCACGTTCAGTAGCAAGTTGTTGTACTTCAGCGGTGTCTTCAATATATTGTGCTACCTGTTCACGAAGTATGTGATTTTCCTGTTCAAGAGCCTGCAATCGTTTTTCGGTTCCATGATTTTCCTCCGCTTTCGTTTTTAATCCCTTGTTTTCCTCTAATAGGAAAGCGCGTTGTTGATCTAATCGGCTATGTTTTTGCTCAAGCGAGGTATAGTCTGCTTTAGAGTCTGCCAGTTGTCGTTCAAGGTGCTCGATTTCTTGAACAGGTGTGTCCGACTGTTGCAGTTCGTTTTCTGTGTCGTAAGCGTATTGAGAGTCAATTCTTTCTAATTGATCCATACTATGGAAGTCTCCACTCCCATTTGTATATGCCACTTCTATAGATTCGTATGTTGTGTTAAGGAGTTTGTAGCCATGCTCAACAACTGCGGTTCGTTGGTCGGTGAGAAGTGCCCAGACGATTTCGCCAAAATCACCACCCTCTATGAGAACATCAGATGTTTTGAAAAACGTTTCGATTTCGGAAATTTCCATATACCCAACTCGGGAGATCGCAGCCTGCGCCTTTTCAGTAAGAAATTGGCTGACTAACGTGTTGACTTCGGAAGTCACACGATCACGATCATCGTGATGGTGTGCTTCCAATGAAGTTTCCGGATTTTTTAATTCAGGTTTTGTTGTGCCAACGATGTCCAAAAACACATCGGCTAAATTTACGAGCAATTCTCGCTTTGATAAGGCGTACAGCCGGTCCACATCGAGTACGATGCCGGTAGAGGCACTCAATTGGAAGATCTCTCTTTCATCTAAAAGTAGGTCGAG
>JAAXHD010000133.1:13983-28859 GCA_012271015.1 Candidatus Poribacteria bacterium
CCGGTGTTGCAGGCTTGGGTTTTGGTTCAAATTCTCAATTCCGTCGCGACTTCACCAGAAACCCGCTCGTAATGAAATGGAGAGCGGCCCAGAGGACCATAAATTAAAAATTAAATTTTGATGATTTTTTCCTGTCCTTCCTTTACACTACGCGTTGCGTTGCGTGTATCAACAACCAATTGGGCGTGCTCAACGAGCCAGTTGTAGTCTATAGCACCGTGGTCAGTTAGGATGACAACACAATCAACACTCTCTACCAGATCTACTGTTAGAGACTCTGAGTGATAGGTTTCTCTGTCATCAAGCGACAGATTTTTTATATAAGGGTCATGATATAGGAATTCCGCTTTTTTGTCAAGAATTAAACGAATTACCTCAAGGGCAGGTGATTCACGAATGTCACCGATGTCCTTTTTATAAGTGACACCTAAGATTAATAATTTCGCTCCATTCAGTGGTTTACGTTGAAGGTTCAGCGCATGGATGATTTTGTCTAATACGTATTTCGGCATTTCACTGTTAATTTCGGTAGCGAGTTCAATAAATCGGGCGTGGTACTGATACATCTGTGCCTTCCAAGAAAGATAATGCGGATCAATTGGAATACAGTGTCCACCAAGCCCAGGACCTGGATAGAACGGCATAAAGCCGAACGGTTTTGTAGCAGCCGCATCAATGATTTCCCACACGTCCAGATCCATCCGGTCACAGATAAGTGCTACCTCATTAATTAAGCCAATATTGACACTCCGAAATGTGTTTTCTAAGAGTTTCACCATTTCTGCCGTTCGAGGTGAAGAGACTGTGTGTATTTTACTGATAAACTGTGCATAGAAGGTTTTCGCGATATGGGTGCATTGCGGCGTAACGCCTCCGATAATTTTAGGGGTGTTTGTCATGAAGTAGGTGCTATTTCCCGGCTCAATCCGCTCCGGTGAATAGGCAAGATAGAAATCGCGTCCGACCTGTTTGGTCCTGGGTTGGGTGTTGAGTTTAGGTAGGACGATTTCTTCGGTGGTGCCGGGGTAGGTGGTACTTTCGAGGATAATGAGCTGTTGGGGATGAAGGTATTGCGCAACTTGTTGAACGGCGGCGATGATAAACTGCATGTCGGGGGTTCGGTTTTCACCCAAAGGGGTCGGCACACAGATATTAACTGTGTCCAATTCCCGGAGCACGCTAAAGTCTGTTGTTACCTGAATTTGACCGGACGTAATAAGGGGGGCGAGCACTGCGTTGGTGACATCGGGAACGTCTGAAATGCCCTGTTTCAATCGCTCTATTTTTTCTGAACAGATATCGATGCCTGTAACTTGGAACCCCGCACTCGCGATCGCAACCGTAAGCGGCAGTCCGACATATCCAAGCCCGATAACACCCGCGCGAGCTGTCCGGGTTTCTATCTTTTTAATTTTTCCTTGCGGTTCGGTAAGGTGGGTTCGGACCTTGAAGCCCTTCCCGTAGATCCGCCCTCCACTTCGTTAGGGGCTACGCGCTTTGGACTAACTTTTAATTGGAATCCCATGCGTTAAGACGCTTCTATACGTTTCAAATACCCGCCTGCTTCGCATTGTCCCGCAGGTCTCCTATAGAGGCTTGCGCAGAATGCAGGTTATCCTTTAATTTTCCTGAGCCAGCGCGTTGCTGTATAAAGGTTTGTGAAGATTTTATCGGGGCGGTAGTCATTCTGATCCGCACGCCGATAAGGTTGCGTCCGAATGTAGTGGTAATAACTCTCCTGTCCAAGTCCTGTTAAAACGAGAAATGCTGTGGTACCGACACGCTGTCCTGCTTCAATATCTGTGGTCCAATCACCAATCAAATAGGCATTTGAGAGTTCAATGTTGTGTTCACGGGCAGCGCGTGTTAACATACCCGACTTCGGTTTTCGACACTCACATCCTGCATCGGGATGGTGCGGACAGTAATAAACAGCGTCAATTGTTCCACCCGCTTTGCTGATTTCGGCGACCATTCGCGAGTGGATATCTGCCAAATCTTCCTCTGAATAGAGTCCTCTCCCGATTCCTGATTGATTGGTTATCACAATGATTCGATAGCCATTTTCTGTTAATTCTCGAATCGCTTTCCGAGAGTTCGGAATGAAGGTGAATTCCGCCCATTTCCGGACGTAACCTCTATTAGGTGGATTTCGGTTGATAACGCCATCCCGATCCAGAAAGATAGTCTTCATTTTTCACTTATACCTTGCGGAGAAACAATAGCGTGCAGCAACTCCTCTGGTGTGACAGTCGCACACCCCATCTTACTGACAGCGATCCCACCTGCGAGGTTAGACAGCATAGCAGCACTACGAAATCCAGCGTCCGCCGCGAGCGCAAGCGTGAAAGCGGCGACAACCGTGTCCCCTGCACCCGTGACATCCGTCACGATGCTTGAATTCGGTGGAAGGTGTTCTACTTCTATAGTTCCGTCTGCCGTCCGTTGAAACAGGGACATCCCGTTCGCATCGCGAGTGATTAGCAATGCCTTGAGTGATAACCGGTTCAGAATTTTCTCACCGACAGCAACCAGATCAGACACATCTATGATTTCTTCATGGACCGCGGCACTCGCCTCCTTGTGGTTTGGCGTAACGGCGGTTACACCTTCATAGTGCCAGAAGTTATTCCGCTTCGGATCAACGATAATTGGGATACCGTAAGGCTCGGCGTGTTTCATAACGCCCTTGATGAGCTGAGCAGTAACCACCCCTTTATCGTAATCAGCGAAGATAATCGCGTCGCTTGTTGGCAATTGAGAAACAATAGTGTCCTGTAAGTGCTCCCGTATCTGGGGAGAGATCTCCTGTTTGGATTCCCTGTCGATGCGGAGCAGGTGATGCCCCGATTCCGGTTCCCGATCTGCGAAACTTGTAGCGGCACGGGCAATAACACGTGTTTTTATGCTTGTCGGTCGCCGAGGATCGGTATGGATCCCAGTCGTAACGAGATTCATTTCGGTTAGCATCTGGACTAACTTTTCGCCTTCCCTGTCCGAACCGATAACACCGATCAAGGTTGCGTTACCACCTAAGCTGGCAACGTTCTGGGCGACATTTGCTGCCCCCCCACATCCGGTTTTCTCTGTTGTCGTCTCAAACACTGGAACAGGGGCTTCGGGCGAAATTCGCTTCACATCCCCCCAGATATATGTGTCCAGGATGACATCGCCGATAATCACGACCCGTTTGCCTTGAAGTTGTTCAAAAACGGCTTTTAAGTTCACAACACTATATTAGCATAAGTTTGCAGGTTAAAGCAACAAACATTCCATAGATGGTCAGAGCCATTCAGTTCTCCTCCTGTAGGAGGCGAAACACCCCAGAAAAAACACTTCGATTCCCAATCCTCCCAAAACGGTAGTACATAATAACATATTAATATGCTATTCTTATTACAACAAAACGATATTTTCACAGTAAATCCAAAATCTCTTGACCCTTCACACAGGCGATAAACCCATACTGTGACTGGATTCTTCAAAGATTAACTCAAACTTCACAATTTTATAATTTCACAGTAAACTTAAAAAAATGTAATCTCTCCCAAACGGCTTTAAACCCATACGACAGCTGGGTTTTGCGAGGGTAACAAAGCCCCTTTCTGAAATGCTTACTGTGAAATTCTCATATCTGTCCTTCAAGTTTCGCTTCCAATCTTCCAAGACACCGCCGAAAACCGAATGACACTGGTACGCGTGTGGTTTTCCTTGCATTTTGGACGAGTCCCTGTTAGAATATTCAGCGGTGTAAAGAATTAACGAAGGAACTGCTTCCAAAAATCAACATAACGACAACATCTCCAAAAAAGGATTGGCAGTAAATTTTCATGAACATATCTGCTTTACGAAATCAGTTTTTTGGTGGAGTTTGCGCCAAATGTATGAGTAGTCCAAAACTTTCTCATAAAAGATTTATAATCCTCTTGCTGAGCGTGCTACAACTGAGTCTTTCCGGACTCATTTTCGCTGCGGATTCCCCCACCGAAAATCCGACCATTGGAAACCCAGAGGTTACGCCCAAAGATCCAAAATCCACGGAATTATCTACATATAAATTGCAAGTGGGCGATAGCTTTGTTGTCACCGTGGACGGCTATCCCGAATATAGTAAAGAGCGAGTTCCTGTGCCGGTTCAACAAGATGGCTATGTCTCGTATCCGCTTATTGGACTCATCAAAGCAGCGAATCTCACGGTTTCTGAACTGGAAGCGCAGATGCAGACCGCTTTCTCCAAGCATCTTCCCACAGCCCGCGTGTTTGTAACCCTCATGAAACCGAAGCGGAACATTCTCGTATTCGGAGCCGTCGAACCTCGCGCCCGTGGGAACCTCCACGTGTTTGAAGTCGGACAGGTCTATCTCCTTCAAGCACTCGCATCCGCTGGCATCAACTACGAAGCCGCAGACCTTACGGACATTTCTATCTGGCGGGACGGAAAACTCTATAAAAAAGTTGATTACCTTCAGCTCATCAGCGCAGGGGGTCCCGATGTTCCACTGAAGGACCATGATACTATTTTCGTTCCGTCGGTCTTTCAGCAACGCCCTGTGCGTGTTATAGGTGCTGTGGTAGCCCCAGGTGTTTACCCGATAACAGCACCCCAGGTGTTGGCAAGTCAGGTGTTGAAAATCGCCGGAGGCTCCAGAACCGATTTCGCGGACTTGCACAAATCAGAAATCATCACCAGTAAAGAGCGCATTTTAGTCGACCTTGCTGTAGAGAATGTTGAGGCAATGATGGGATCGGGAGATACGTTATATGTCCCGTTGGCGGAAGCGAAAATTAGCGTTACAGGGGCTGTCGAGAAACCAGGACAATACGTGATTACTGAACCGGTACTGCTCGGTCAAGCCATTGCGATGGCAGGTGGATTCAACGAGGAAAGGGCGAATCCAAAAAAATGTTTACTCACGCGAGCAGATGGGACAGAGGAAGAATTGAACTTCGATCAGACACACTCGAATGTTTACTTGAACCCGAAGGATCAACTCAGAGTCCGTGAAAGAACACGTTTAGATTGGCGAGTCATCACCTTCGCGACATCGTTTGTGAACTTGCTTGTCACAGTCCTGCTCAGATACAATTAATTTGGTAATTTGGGACTTGCAATTTCCCAATCCACATCAAGAATTAACGGGAAATCTGCGCGTAACATTGTCCTGCAAGCTTTTATAGGCTTGCACAAGGAGCACAGCCCAGGAGCAATGAATTAAAAAATGTCAGAGACAACCGATAGGCACTTCGAAGAAATCAAAGAAATTCGATTATCGGACTATTTTTGGATCCTCTTTCGGCATAAATGGAGTGTTCTTCTCATTTTTTTGCTTTCCGTTTTCGTGGCGTTTCTCATAACCGATCTGACTCCGCCGGTTTATCAATCTGAAACAACGCTTCGAGTCTTAGACGGTCAACCGACCTCTTCGCTACTTACACAATTACCCCTATCAGGATTATTGGGTGGTCCCTCTTTAGGTGCTTATGCCGCACAGATACAATCACGAGACCTCGTGATTGCCCCGGCTATTCGTCAACTCAGAGAGGAAGGACTCCTTGATCCACTGCCTATTCATCGGGGGCGGGTTGTCGTGTGGCTTGCGGATTTGTTGAATATTACACTTGATTCGGACGCAACAGAACAAGGTGAACTCACCCTCACCGAGTGGGAAGACTTCTTCGTCAAAACGCTTATTGATGAGGAGTTACAGGTTGAAGAAACACCCGACGGAAGTGTGATTACTGTCACTGTGACACAGCAGACACCGGAACGAGCACAGAATATAGCCAATAGGATTGCGGCTGTATTTCAGGCGGTTGTCGAAGCGGAATCCGTTGAAAGAATGCAGTGGTGGCGAAAACCGCTTCCGCAGTCGATGCTGAGTCAGACAAAAGACAGTCTCACAAAGGCTGAAGAGGCACTCTTTAAATTTCAGCAGGAGTACCCAGAGATTACCTTGAATGCAGAGGGCGGAACACAAGCACAGATAATTTTGGCACTGCAAGTGAAAGAAAATGAATTGATAGATCTCTTGGTAAGTGCTGAATTTAGGCTGGGGACTTATCAGGCAGAATTGGAGAACTTATCAGAGAACGTCGTTTCAGAAACAATTGCGCGAAACCCTTCGCATTCCAAACTGCAAGATAGTCTACACCAATATGAAATCGAAAGAGCGGAACTCCTTGGCAAATATGATGAAACGCATCCGGAAGTGACGGCGATTGATCAGAAAATTAGAGAGACAAGAACACGTCTTAATGCAGAAGAGAAAGAAATTAAAAGTACAACCGCTTCTTACAATCCCCTCCATCAAGCACTCACAGAGAAGGTGAATGAGGCAGAGGCGGCTATTATCAGTCTTAAGAAACAGAAAGATGAGGTCGCTGCCAAAATTGCTGCGCACCTTGAGAAACTTGGTAGCTGGTCCCCAACGCAACTGCAGTTTTATCGACTCAAGCGGGATGTTGAAATCTATACCACACAAGCGGCGGCTTTAGAAGCGAAGTTGCAGGAGGCAGAAATTTTCGCACAGGCGCACACAGAGAGTATCAAAACTTTAGATATGGCACGGGCACCCGAAGAACCGTTGAAACCTCGCTTAAAACTGAATCTCGCCTTAGGGGCAATGGCTGGCATGTTGCTGGGCTTTACATTCGCGGTAGCGAAAAGTTACTTTGACGACACATATCTCCGTTTAGAAGATGCGGTGCGCCAATTGGACACCTTACCCGAATCACCAAGTTTCCTTGGGGTACTTCCGTCCATCAAAAAACGCAATGCCTACCGACTTCCGCTAATTGTTCACGATGCCCCGCAATCAAGATCAGCTGAGGCGTTTCGCGTCCTACAAGCGAAACTACCGTTTCTGAATCCAGGAGCACCCGTGAGAACGATTCTGGTTACAAGTGCTACTCGGGGCGAAGGGAAAAGCACGATCTCCTCGAATCTTGCTGTCGCTCTTGCACAAAGGGGAAGTAAAGTTTTATTAATTGACGCCGATATGCGCCGTCCCTCACAACATAATACCTTTCCGGGAGAGCAACTTCATCAGGTGGAAGACGCGATAGAGACATCAGACCCTGAATTTCCTATTATGCGCGTTGATGCCCGTAAACCGGGATTGAGTGAAGTCCTTATCCATTTAAACGCAGAAAATCGGGACGACCTCCTTCAAACCACAGTCAAACAAACTGATATTCCGAATTTGCATCTTGTGCCGAGTGGTACTGTGCCACCCAATCCAATTGAACTTCTCAATTCGGAAATGATGACAGATTGGTTGGAACTCGCAAAATCAGAGTACGACGTGATTGTGATCGACTCGCCACCGGTCCGTGCTGTTGCCGATCCGATGATTTTGGCAAACATCGTCGATGCCATTGTCTATGTGTTTGACATCACAAAGACCCGACGATTTGATATTCTTACTGGAATCCGACATTTGACAGAAGCCTTCCCGATGAAAGGCATCGGTGTCCTTTGTAACATGATCAACCCGAAGCACGCCAAGTCCTATGGTTATTACAGTCGCCACGGCAGTTACTATGGACTTGCGGATGAAGAATAGCCGTCAGTCGTTAGCAATCAGCAATCAGTAACAAGAGGCTTCTGTTAAACCATGACCTCTTAACCGACCTGACCGCCGACCACTATTAAAAAACCCGCCCTGACCGTTGATCGCCATTCTAAGATTGCATCTTTCCCAGACTCGCAGGTGGGCGTGATGTCCCTACCAACCCCGCAAGGACAATCATTGTTAAGATATACGGCAAACTGTTTAACAATTGTTCTGGGATGTTCCATCGGTTCGCGAGTTCTAAAGCGGTAGCGAATCCGAAGAGGAAGCATGCAGCGATGCCGCTCAATGGACACCAATTCCCGAAGATGATAGCCGCGAGGGCAAGGTAGCCACGTCCGGCTGTCATCCCTTTTGTGAAATAATGGACCTCAGATGCTAAAAAACAGCCGCCGGTTCCTGCCAAGATGCCGCTTAGCATAACCCCAATATATTGCCATTTCGTCCGACTGAGGCTGAGTGCTGCGAGTGCCTCTGTTGATTCGCCCGCTGCGCGTAATCGCAAACCCCACGGGGTTTTAAACAGGAGGATGTGACTCATCACCATCAATACCGGCAGCAAGTAGACAACGAAACTGTACGATCCAATAAATGGCACTTTCCAGTGCGGAAGACCGCCTACCTGCTCAGTAGTCGGTAAGAGGTATTCTGTAATTCCTAACGCCAAGATGTTGATACCAACACCTGTTACAATCTGCTCCGCTTGAAAGGTAATCGTTGCGACAGCGTGCAGTAGTGCCAATGCTAACCCAAAGCCTACCCCTACGAGCAATCCGATCCATACTGAACCCGAAGTCTGTGTTCCGACGACGTAACCAAAAGCCCCGATGAGCATCATACCCTCAAGCGCGAGGTTGATGACCCCTGCGCGCTCCGAATAAATCCCGCCGAGTGCAGCGTACCCCAGCGGTGTCGCCATTCGTAAAGTACTTGGAATCATTTTTTAATTTTACCTTGCGGAGGAATAACGTGTATTTGAACTTTGACGTGTGTTCCTCAAATCTGAAGAAGCGCCTAAGCAAAAACCCTTCCATTCCATTACGGACTACAGTTATGAAAATTAGCTTAAGACGGCAGCTTGCAACAACGGCGCAAGCGGATATGAGAGAAAAATGTCAACAAATCAATCGTCTCGTTTAACGCCTTGCGAATAATTAAAAATTCGTGAGATGCCTTCTATGCTAACCAACCAGATAATTAGTATGCCTTGACCTGCAAGAAATAGACCACGCGGGACCCCCAACAAAATGTCAATATCTAAGGCGACCTTGTTCAGCGTTCCAAATAGGATAGCGGCAGCCAAGATGCCGAAAGGATTATTTTTACCCAAAAGTGCAACTGCTATCCCGATGAATCCCCACCCTGACGAGAAATTATCTAAAAACCGGTGACGATAGCCCATCACCTCAGCCACTCCTGCCAATCCAGCAACTGCACCGCTCAACGCCATCACCCATATCGTCACAGTGCCGGGATTTATTCCACCGTAAGCGGCAGCATCTCGCGCATTCCCTACCAAGCGAAGTTCATATCCCCAACGAGTATATGTTAAGAAGACATAACAACATATGGCACACCCACAAGCGAGTAAGAAACTCACGTTTAGGGGATTGCTTTGTGGAAGAACTGGGAGCAAAGATGCCAATCTTGGGAGCCGCGCCGCTTCATGAATCTGTTGCGTTTGTGGAATCATCTGACCCGGTTCTTGGTAGACGGAGGTAACAAGGTAATTCATGAAAGCGTACGCAATGAAGTTCATCATGATGGTGTTGATAACTTCATGCGCGCCGTATCTCGCCTTTAAGAGACCCGGAATCGCGCCCCATCCGGCACCAGCGATCATTGCCCCACCTATACAGAAAGGGATCAGTAGAAAGGGAGGAAGGTTCAGGTGTATGCCTATCCATGCGGCAGCGAACGCTGCGATATAGAGTTGCCCTTCGCAACCGATATTAAACAGTCCGCTTTTGTATCCGATAGCAACAGCGAGCCCTGTAAATATAAGTGGAGTTGCGTTAAACAACACATAACCGAATTCATCAAGACTTGCGAACCCGCTGACAAGGATAATACGATAGAATTCCAGTGGATCCTGTCCGCGTATCTGAAGCACAAGTCCACAGAAAAGAAAAAATCCAGCAATCGCAAGGAGGGACGGTATAAAATTAACGAACAAATGTTTGGCTTGGGATGCTCTGTTCAGCAACAGCGCAGCGAACATTTTTTGGATATTCAAGGTTTCTTGATTAGGACTTACGCACTGTAGCATAAACTGTCAGTTTGTGCGATGTAGAGGGGTGCTAACTCACACTTACGTCTACAGGTCCTACCACCGTAATAGACGGAATGCCTTATTTTGCGTAAGTCCTGTTGATGTCTCTGTTGAAATTTGACAAATGCCTCAAAACGTGTTATCATACCTGATATTAAGTCTACCAGCAATACACCCATTAATATAGCACAGATGTCGGATTAAAACAATCGTCAGCCTATAGAGGCTTGCGGGACAATGGATAAAAGAAAGGCAGTGATGAGTCCTCATGGAGAAAGAAAGAGCGACCCCCTCACATCTTGAAAGCGAAAATGCCGGAATTGACCCTCCTGCTGTTCTCGGTGGAACACCAGTTTTTGAAAAGACAGCTGATGCGCCGTATCCGAAGTTGGAGCAGTGGAGCCAGATGACAGAAGAAGAGGCTCAGGTCGTCTACGAGATGACGCTTCGGAACGAACTCTCCGGTGCCTCCCCGACTGTTCAGGAATTTGAGCGAACTTGGCGTGAACGCCACCAGACCCGATTCGCATTGAGCCTTACCAATGGCACAGCGGCACTACACAGCGCAATGTTTGGACTCGGTGTCGGTCCGGGCGATGAAGTTATCTGTCCGACGTACACATGGATGGGATCAATTACGCCAGCACTGACGTTGATGGCAAAGCCGGTTTTCTGTGAAGTGGATCCCAGAACATTGTTAATAGATGTTGCTGATGTTCGACGACGCATTACATCCCGAACCAAAGCAATTGTGGCGGTACATCTGTGGGGCAATGTGTGTGACATGGATGCGCTCATGGCACTCAGTGCAGAGACGGGCGTGCCAGTCATAGAGGATTGTTCTCACGCACATGGTGCCTCTTACAAGGGCGTACCGTGTGGCAGCATCGGACAAGCAGGGGCGTGGAGTTTACAAGGTAGCAAACCTATTAGTGGGGGCGAAGGTGGGATGCTTGCCACCAACGATGTCGCAATTTTTGAAAGGGCTTGTTTGCTCGGGCAAGTCAATCGTCCTGCCAACGTTGTCGGAGAAACAGTGGAAGGACTGCGTTATGCGCATCTCCCACCGATGGGACTTGGTGTTAAATTTCGCGCACATCCGCTTGCAGTCGGTATCGCTTCGGTACAGCTGAAGAAACTTGATGAACTCAATGCAAATCGCCGCGCTTACATCCAAGAAATCTCTGATGGGTTGGAGGAGATTCCGGGCGTTTCTCCTATTGAAATATATCCAGGGACTGAGCCAGCCGGATTCTTCGGATTTCCTATCCACTATCACGAGGAAGAGATGCACGGGCTACCGGCACCGATATTCGCCGATGCGTTGAGAAAAGAAGGGGTTTTGGCAAATAATAATCCGTACCCACTGGTTGTTGGCGATGGTGTGCCTGTATTTTCAGGGAGTCTGCCGACAAATAGCAATCCGTATCCGCTTCTACATACCTTACCGCTCTTCACACATGGACTCGATATGTACATGGACGGTCGCGGGGTCCTCTGCACCAACGATATGGGTGGAGAATTTAAAACCTATGCTCCAGGGGATTTGCCTGTGACTGAAAGGACCTGTTCGCAGCTCATATTTTTACCGTTGTTGACAGAACCTGTAGCAGGTGCCGTGTCAGGAATTATGGATGCTATTCGCAAGGTATCTTCACACAGCGATCTGATAAATGGTAGTGGGTAGTCAGTTGTTAGTTGTCAGAGGTTACCTGTAAAGTTGCGGAGTTGTGATGACTTTCCAACTTTCGCACACTTCCTAACTTCAAAACTTGAATGTTAATGTTGAAGATCGCTTAGGAGGCACCCTAATCAAAAAAACGGAATTTTCAGATCGAACTCGTGCCCAGAATATAGAAACCTTCAAGACTGAACTGTTAGATGTTTTAGTTATCGGTGGTGGTATTGTCGGTGCGGGTTTAATCCGAGATCTTGCACTCAACGGCGGCATAAAAGCCGGCTTGATTGAGCAAGGTGATTTTGCAAATGGAACGAGTAGTGCCACGTCTCAACTCGTCCATGGTGGATTTCGCTATCTGCTTAAGCGCGACATTGAACTCGTCAAAAATTCACGTAGGGAGCGTGAAATCCTCTGTCGGATCGCGCCGAATCTTGTCAAACCGATTCCGTTAGCACTGCTTTGTTACAAAGGGGACCCGTATCCGTTAACAGGCATACAACTCGCTGCACATTATTACAATTGCCTCTCTAAAACAGATGAAAAGGAGAAGTCAATAGCGATTCGTGATGTCCGAAAGATACGGCATCTTGTCGGACCTATTGCTACAAACACCTTAAAAGGGTGTGTTCTATTATGGGATAGCACAGTTGACGATGCCCGATTGACGCTTGCAACACTCAAAGATGCCCATCGGCACGGGGCTATTGTCGCAAATTATGTCCGTTTTCTTGATTTCGTCGGTCATCGAGAGACTGTTAACACCGAGAACCGAATATATAAGGTAGCCGCTGAGAATGTTATTTCTGGACAACGTTTTGAGATCTCGGCACGGAAAATTGTGTCCGCAACGGGACCCTGGAGCGATCATATATGGCGTAAAGATCCGAGTTACGACGGTATACCGCGTTTACTGACAGAAAACGCGAAAGGCATCCATCTCGTCTTACCGCGCTGTGGAAAAGAGGACAACGCTGATGCTTACGGTCTAATATCTTTTACACAGGCGGAGAAACAGCGGAGACGTAATCCGCGAGTTATTTTTATCCTGCCCGGTGCCCACAACACATCCATTGTTGGCACCACCGAAACAACACCGAAGGAGGACTTGGCATCAGTCCGTCCATCAGCGAATGAAGTGACGTATCTGCTCTCGGAAGCACAGCGAATTTTTCCAGAAAAGACGCTCAATAAAGATACTATCATTGCGGCTTACGCCGGTACTCGACCCCTCATCGCGGCAAAACGGCACGTGCACGGATTCACAAAAACCGGTTTTGTTTCGAGGGAGCACTTAATTACAGACAGTCCAAGCGGAATAATGTATCTCTATGGTGGAAAACTCACCACACACCGTCAGATGGCGGAAGAGACTGTGAACCATCTTGCCGCATTTCTAAACGTCCCACGTGCTTGCAAAACTTCCATCTATCCATTGCCGAATGCGGTTGGGGAGGCATCGGATGCTGATGCAGAACGTCTCTTTAACCGATATGGCGAAGGGTATAGCACGATTCTAAAGTTCATTACCGAGGATGGGACACTTGCGGAGCGAGTCACACCATCTCTTCCGTTCACGAAAGCTGAACTACTCTATGCCTATTGGGGTGAAATGGCAATCACGCTTGAAGATCTCCTCTGGCGGCGCACACGGATCGGTTGGACTCCGGACCAAGGCGTCGATATAGCACCCAAGATCGCGCAATTTTTAGGCGAAAAAAATAGTTGGAACGCAACCAAAATCGCCGCAGAGGTTGAGGCATATCGTGAGCACATCCGATGGTTAAATTCTAATCTGTAGAGGAATGGCTTTCGGTTCAAATTTTTTCTAATGAAAAAATCTGATAACCATAAAAAAAATGGAAGTTTATCGTTGGGAAGATCGGAAATTTGGGAAACTTGAACCTCTGCGTTTCGGCGAAGAACGCGACTTTGAGGATCTGCTCGAGAAGGATGCAACGCTGGTCCTCGGTGAACCCCTTTGCGTTATCAGTAGGCAACCCCCTCTGAGCACATCAAAACAGAAGATTGACCTGCTCGCACTCGACCGACAAGGCAACTGTGTGATTATTGAACTCAAGCGCGGAAAGCCCTCTCGGACGGCAATCACACAGATCTTAGAGTATGCCGCCGGGGTTTCTCAACTTTCATATATAGAGTTGGAGACGCTCGCGTATCGCTGGTGCCAACAACAGGGCAAAGAATTCTCCTCCCTCACCGCATTACATAGCGAATTCTTTGGATATGAACCCGGCGATATTCGGAAATCGGCATTCAATCAAAAACAGAGATTGGTGCTTGTTTCCGAGGGAGTAGACACGCGCGTCTTAGAGGTCGCAGAATACCTACGGGCTTTGGGACTCGATTTCACCTATATCTCTTATTTTTCCTACCACGCTCCTGATGAAATCTTGGTCGCAACCGAGACCGTACTGGGTGGAACACTCGTCAAAGAGGAAGAACGGAGTTATGGGCACACCACACAGCAATTTATGACCCTTGAATTGTTCATTGAGATGTTACAGGAAAATGAGGAACTCTCTCAAATTGCCCATGAATTTCTGGAATACGTTGAGGCGTGCGGGGCAACACTTCGACCCCGCATCGCGAAACTCAGGATGACTTTTGGAGGACATTGGTGGCTCGACACGTATCCCTCACGAAGAGCAACTCACTTCCGGGTTGATGTCCACGGCGACTTCACACCGCTTCATATCGTTGAGTGCAGAGCCAATTTGCCCAATGTAACAGTCAAGAATTTCGGTATCTCTTTTAACATCGCTTCCAAAGCCCATCTTGACTATGCGATTGAGATTTTTGAACGCGTCCGTAACTCTATCCTCTCTTCATAGTTTTTTAATTATACCTTGCAGGTAAATAACGTATGTTGCGAACTTCACGTGCTTTTCTTAAATCTGAAGAAATACGCAGAAACACCCAAGCAAGGGGAAATCTGCAGAAATACCCAAGCAAGGGGAAATTGAAGAAACGCCCAAGCAAAAACCCCTATCAAAAACACCCCTATCAAAAACACCCTGCGCCGTTGTTGCAGGCTACAGGTTGGATATAAGAAAAGAAATATCAACATTCCCAAATCCAGTCGCGACGTAACCGAAAACTTGCAAGGACAACGGACGTAGCAGCCCAGGAGCAAGAAATTAAAAGTGCGTTTTGCCCATCCTGAATTTCTTCATTTTCTGTGGGTAGTACCACCCTTGGTACTGGTACTTCTCTTTGGATTACAACAAAAACGGAAAGCCCTGTTGCGATTCTGCAGCAATGTGGATCCATCACATTTGCAGCGACACAAGGTTCAAGCGGGATTATTGCTGCTGAGTTATTTCCTCCTAAC
>JAAXHD010000070.1 GCA_012271015.1 Candidatus Poribacteria bacterium
TCCGATTTCATCGAAATGAGTTCAAGCACCTCCGTTTTGCCGGCAAGCGCACCACCGGGAAGCCCGCCCGCCAAGATCTTCGCCAGCGTCGTCATATCGGGTGTGACGTTGTAATATGCTTGGGCACCGCCGGGTGAGACCCGAAATCCTGTGATAACCTCGTCGAAAATCAGCAGGACACCGTGTGCTTCTGTCAACTCACGGAGTTGCTTCAAAAATGTGCCGTCCGTGGGAACAGTCCCGAAAGATGCCCCCGTCGGTTCGAGGATGATACAGGCGATGTCTTTATCCGTTTTCAACAGCGTCTCAACGGCATCAATGTCGTTCGGTGGACATAACAGGGTTGTCTCACGCACTTCCTCTGGAATACCGGGGACGTTCATATCGAAAGGTGGATACGCGCCTAAGATGACGCTGTCATGCCAACCGTGGAAATGTCCGGCAAATTTCAGCACCTTATTCTTACCCGTATAGGTGCGGGCAAGCCGGATTGCCATCAGCGTCGCCTCTGTTCCAGAGCTGACGAACCGGACGCGTTCCGCCGACGGTATCAGTTGCGTCACGAGTGAACCCCATTCCATCTCCAAAGGATGGCACGCGCCGTAGTGCGTCCCGCGATGCATCTGCGTCGTTACCGCTTCCACAACCTCCGGGGGATTATGTCCGAGGAGGAGTGCCCCGTGTCCCGCCCAATAGTCAATAAATTGTCTGTCATCAAGTCCCCATTTCTTCGAGCCATCGGCACGCGTGATATAGACCGGAAAGGGAGACATATAACGTCCATCGTGCGTTACACCGTCTGGGAAGAGATGATTCGCGGCATCGGACATTTCTCGATCTTTTGCAAAAGTCTTTTGGTAGCGTTCTAAAATGGTGTGCATCTTTTTCCCTCGTCTTTTTCAGTGTTTGCGAATAATTATATCATATTTTCATTTTATTTGGCTTTTAATTTTACCTTGCGGATAAGTCAGGGATTTCGTCCTTTTACGATTTTCGTGTTCGAGTCGCACGCGCCGTTGTTGCGGGCTTGGTTTTCGTTTTTATTTTTTAGTTTTAACTTTTGACATTCCCTCCAAAACATAGTATAATATTTCCTCTACACTATTCCTCAAGGAGCGTTTCATGAAGCAAATAGATGGCGGAATCACGGCAGTGTCCGGTATCCGCGCAGCAGGTCTTCACGCCGGTATTAAAGCCGCTGACGCGAAGGACGTGGCACTCATCATTACCGATGCTTCAGCGGCAGCCGCTGGGGTCTTCACAAAAAACAGCGTCACCGCCGCACCCGTCCTTGTATGCCGCGAGCATCTCAGTGACGGACGCGCACAAGCCGTTATTGTCAATAGCGGGAACGCCAACGCATGCACAGGCGAGGTCGGTATGGCGAACGCACGACGGATGGCTACCGCAACCGCCGAACAACTCGGCATAGACGCAAATCTCGTCCTCGTCTCCTCTACCGGTGTTATTGGACAGCAATTGCCGATGGACAAAATCGAAAGCGGGATCCAAGCCGCCGCAAGTGCACTCAGTACCGAAGGTGGTGCCGATGCCGCTGAAGCGATTATGACAACGGATACACATCCGAAATCTGTCGCCGTAGAGATCGAAATTGGCGGGACACCCGTGAGGATCGGCGGGATTGCGAAAGGTTCTGGAATGATCGCACCGAATATGGCGACGATGCTCTCCTATCTGACGACGGATGCACAGATCGACACCGAAACGCTCCAGGTTGCCCTAAACCGTGTCGTAGACGATACATACAATCTTTTGACAGTTGACACCGATCGTAGCACGAATGACACGGTGCTGATCCTCGCCACTGGAGAAGCTAACAACACCGAGATTGTTACGGTAGACGGAGCAGATTACGAAACGTTTTGTGAAGGTCTCCAGTTCGTCTGCACGGAATTGGTGAAGATGCTCGCCCGTGACGGTGAAGGTGCGACGAAACTCGTTGAGGTGGTTGTCAAGCATGCTAAAAATCGGCACGATGCCGAAAAAGCGGCGCGCGCCGTTGCGGAATCCCCCCTCGTCAAAACCGCAGTTTTCGCTAACGATGCCAATTGGGGACGGATTATGATGGCGATCGGAAAATCGGGGGCTGAATTCGACCCGTATCAGGTGGATGTCTGGCTCGCCGATTATCGACTCGTCAAAAATGGAATGGACGCAGGCTACGATGAAGAAAAAGCCACCGCACTGTTCGCAGAAGACCCAGTGCGTATCACGATCGACCTGCGCGTTGGTGATACAGAGATAACGGTGTGGACGTGTGATTATTCCTACGACTATATCCGAATCAACGCCGACTACCGGACTTAATGTGTTACGCATCTCAGCGTTGTCAAAAATTTTTGACAAAAATCCATATTTTTGCTATTTTAGAAAATTAATTTGACATTCAAAGGCAAATATATTAAACTATATATGCTTTTGAAAGCGCAATCTCCTCTGCGAGAATTGTCAAAATGCTGCGGGAGTAGCTCAGTGGTAGAGCTCCACCTTGCCAAGGTGGAGGTCGCGAGTTCAAATCTCGTCTCCCGCTCCATCTTCTATGGTGGCGTAGCCAAGTGGTAAGGCCAGAGTCTGCAAAACTCTTATTCGTCGGTTCGATTCCGACCGCCACCTCCATTTTTTATTTCAAACGGGCGATTAGCTCAGGTGGCTAGAGCGTTTGCTTGACATGCAAGAGGTCGCAGGTTCAAGTCCTGCATCGCCCATCCTTCCACAAATATATCCGACAAAAACCAAACCCCCTGTCTCACCTTTTTTATTGGCATTCCCCGTTTAAATCGTGTAAAATTATTTCGTAAACAGTGTAGCAAAAAAGACGTTAAGTCTATTAAGAACAATTTTGAAACCTATACGAATTGACATATAGAGAGTGAACCACAATGCGTGAACCCAATCAACCTGAAGATTACTTACAACGCCTACGTCATTCGACCGCGCATATCATGGCGTATGCTGTACAACAACTATTCCCAGATGGCGAACGTACCGTTAGACTCGCGATCGGACCACCGATTGAGAACGAGTTCTACTACGATATGGAGGTGCCACGTCCCATTACACCCGAGGATTTTCCCGAAATCGAAAAGCACATGAAGGCGATGATTAAATCCAATGTGCCTTTCCAGCAAGAGACATGGTCCTACGACGATGCTCGCACATGGTTCGGCGAACGAGATCAGAAATTCAAACTCGAATTAATAGATGGGATTTCGGATCGTGAAGTCAGTGCGAATGATGAGGGTGTTGATGAAGAAGGTGTTTCTATCTATCACAACGGTGATTTCACGGACCTCTGTAAGGGTCCACATGTTGAAAAAACAAGCGAATGCCGATATTTCAAACTGCTCCGTGTTTCAGGAGCTTATTGGCGCGGTGATAGCAACCGTGAGCAGTTGCAACGAATTTACGGCACTGCATGGGAGACCAAAGCCGACCTTCAGGCATACTTGACACAACGCGAAGAAGCCGCCAAACGCGACCATCGTAAACTCGGACGCGAACTGGAACTCTTTCAGATGCATCCCGAATCCCCCGGCAGTGCATTTTGGCTTCCCAAAGGCACACTCATCTATAACTTTCTCTCCGAAAAGGTGCGGAAACTCTATCTCAGTGAAGGCTATCAGGAGGTGCGGACACCCCTCATCTACGATAGCAGTCTCTGGGAGACCTCCGGGCATTGGGAACATTTTAAAGACGATATGTTCCTCGTCGAAAATGAAGATGGCGAACCGACGAGCGCTTTGAAACCGATGAACTGTCCCGCACACATGTTAATCTATAAAAGTGCGCGCCGCAGTTATCGCGATCTACCCTATCGCTTGTATGATCAAGGTGTCCTGCATCGCAACGAAGCCACCGGGACGTTGACCGGCTTGTCGCGTGTCCGCCAACTGTGCCAAGATGATGCCCACAACTTTGTCACGGAAGATCAGATCGCCGATGAATACGAGCGTATCCTCGGACTCTTCCAACGGATTTACGGCACTTTCGATCTGCCGTTCCGATGCGATTTTAGTACACGCAACCCTGAGAAGTTCATGGGTGATGTGGAGGTCTGGAACCGCGCCGAAACCCTCCTTGAAGATGTGTTGAAAAACAATCAGATTGAGTACAGCATCGATCCTGGGGAAGCGGCGTTCTATGGTCCTAAACTCGATTTTCAGGTCCGGGATTCACTCAACCGAGACGTCCAGTGTGCGACTGTGCAACTCGACTTCCAACTCCCAGAACGATTTGAACTCACCTATGTCGCACCAGATGGGTCTGAAAAACGGCCCGTGGTCATCCATCGCGCAATTTTCGGGAGTTTTGAACGTTTTATCGCGATGCTAATTGAGCATTACGCCGGGGCATTCCCGACATGGCTTTCACCGGTACAGTGCGTTGTGATGACGATCAGTCAACGCTTCGTTGATTATGGCAAAGAGGTCGAACAACTTCTGTTGCAAAAAGGGTGTCGCGTCACACTGGACAATAGCGATGATAAGATTGGCGCGAAGATCCGCCAAGCCCGCTTACAACGTGTCCCCTATATGTTAATTATTGGTGGACGTGAACAGGAAAGCCGTACGGTCAGCGTCCGCAGCCGAGATGAAGGCGACATCGGTGCGATGGCACTTGATACCTTCGTCGATAAATTTGTTCAAGAAGCCGACTTAGACTTTTAATTGGTTGTCGGTTCGCCTGCTGTGCAGGCTTTCAGTTATCGGTTACAAGAGTTTCCTCTTTAACCAATAACTAACTTTAACCATCAACTGAAAGCCGACAAGAATAAAAAAGGAGCATACCGAATGTATAAAATTTTGACAGTCAAGCCTTTCATATATAGTCTTACAATTTGCGTTATCCTCGTTGGGATCACAACTTTCAGCAGTTGCAGTTCCTCTAAACAGGTCACCCGCGTTGATGCCGATACCACAATCGATCTGTCTGGACGTTGGAACGATACCGATTCGCGTATGGTCGCTGATGACATCATTCAGGACTGCCTAACACACCCTTGGATCAATGATCACGGTATAAACAGCGGCGCAAAACCGGTTGTGATCGTCGGCGGCATCCGCAACAAGAGTATGGAACATATCCCTGTTGCTACATTTATCACCGACATTGAGCGTGCATTCATCAACTCTGGAAAAGTGCGGACCGTCTCAAGTTCAAGTGAGCGCGGTGAAATCCGCGAAGAACGTGCCGACCAGGGCGAATTCGCCGCAATCGAAACCGTTAAAAGGATGGGACGCGAACTCGGTGCTGATTACATGATGACCGGCGAAATTAACACCATTGAAGACCGTGAAGGGGGAGATCAAGTCATCTTTTATCAGACAGATCTGACGTTGACGAACATCGAAACTAACGAGAAGATTTGGATCGGTAACAAGAAAATCAAAAAGTTTGTCGGACGTGACAAGTTTAAAATGTAGGACGCTCCCGATACGGCCGTTTGGGCGGGTCCCCGTGCCTGCCCACCGCGATTTTTCAAGACTCACGGAAATCAATGATTAAAATATTCCCCTTTCTGCTCATTACTTGTCTGATAATCGGATGTGGTGGTTATAAGATGCAAGACCTCCAAATCGCATTGGAGGCGGGAGAACCAGAAAAAGCCTATACGAATCTTCAGAAAAATGCCCCAAAAAAGCCTGACATCCCGTTCCTGTTTGAATTAGGATTGGTCGCCCATTACGCCAACCACTTTCCAGAAAGCAACACGGCGTTCGATCAAGCAGGAGGCATCGCTGAGGACCGTTATACCAAAAGTCTCTCAAAAGAAGCAGGTTCACTGGTCACCTCCGACAAATTGCGTCCATATTCTGGGACCCGATATGAACGACTTCTGAGCCACTATTATCGGGCACTCAATTATGTCTATCAAGGTCAATTAGACGGTGCACTGGTAGAATGTCGCCGCGCCACGGCTCTCATCACCTATTTCAAGGGTGAAGACGAGGATTATGATTTCTTCGGAGCGGGTTTTTTGGCATACCTCTCCGGTGTTCTCTTTGAAGCCACCGGTGAATGGAATGACGCTTATATCTCTTACAAACAGGCGGCAGAATACTACCGAAACGCCGCGGAGAAAACCGGCGTAGAGATGCCTGAGGACATCGGTCGTTCGCTGGTCCGGTTGGCACGTAAACTCGGTTTCATTGATGAGCTGGAGCGTTACCAGGAACAGTATGGCGAGTTTTCTGCGCGTCCTGAAAACACCGGTGAACTGATTCTTTTTTATGAAAGCGGCTACGTTCCACCGAAAGGTGAGGACGCTTTAACGTTTCCGATCCTGAAAACAGACGATGTGGACGATGAAAAGTTTGTACCGACGCTTATGGGACGCGCGGACAGGACCTATAAAGAGGTGGAATTGGAATATCTGCTACGCGTCGCGATCCCGAAAATTGACTCCAATCGCCCGCTTCTCTCAGGGATCGAAGTTGCAGCCGGAGCGGCAAAAGCGAACGGTGTGCTTGTAGGAGATGTAGAGACCGTCGCAATAGAAACCTTTAATGCGCAGCGGACTGGGATTCTCTTGCGAACCTTAGTCCGGGCTGTAGGCAAATATTTGATCTACCGAAAGGCAAACAAGGAAAATGAAGCCTTGGGGTTGCTTATAAACCTTGCTGGGGTTGTGACGGAACAGGCGGACACCCGTTCTTGGCAAACGCTTCCGAACCAGATTTTTATGGTGCGGATGCCACTTCCCGCTGGCACGCATACACTCAACCTCTCCTTCTTAGGTGAGAATAGGCAAGTCCGCGGACGCGATTCCGTACCAGATATCAAGATTAATGCAAATCGGATAACTTTTTGGAATCACCGCACATACTTTTAATTTTACCTTAGGAACCCCAAAGGCACAAACCCACCTCACCGAACCGCAAGGTAAATTTAAAAAAATGGAACGCATCTATTTAGACTACAACGCTACAACGCCACTCCGCCCCGAAGTTAGGGACGCAATAATGCCCTATCTCACCGAGGCATTCGGTAACGGTTCCAGTATCCACGCCTACGGACGCGAAGCACGGACCGCTATCGATACCGCCCGCGAGCAGGTCGCCGACCTCATCGGTGCCAAAAGCCCGAGTGAGATTGTTTTCACTGGAAGCGGCACCGAAGCAGATAACCACGCCATTAAAGGATTGACCGAACTCCAAAAGAGCCGAGGCAAGGGCAACCATATCATCACCTCCTCCGTAGAGCATCACGCCGTCTTGCATACCTGTCAATATCTGGAGCAACGCGGTTTTGAGGTAACCTATCTCCCTGTAGATAGATACGGACGGATTCGTATTGAACAACTTCGTGAGGCGGTCCGGGACACGACAGTCCTGATCTCTATCATGCACGTCAACAACGAGAACGGCACCGTCCAACCCCTTAAAGAGATATGCGAGATCGCCCAGGAACACGAGATCCCTCTCCACACCGATGCTGTGCAATCGGTTGGGAAGTTAGAAATGAACGTACAAGAACTCGGCGTGAACCTCCTCGCGTTTTCCGGGCATAAGATTTACGCCCCCAAAGGGATCGGTGTCCTCTACATCCGTCGCGGCACACGACTGGCAAACCTCGTTCACGGAGGAGCACATGAACGCAACCGACGCGCCGGATCTGAAAACGTCCCTGCCATTGTCGGCTTAGGCATTGCCGCCGATCTTGCGAAACAGGAGCAGAACGCCTATGCACAGCATCTTGATGCTTTAACCCAAAGACTCCGTGAAGGCTTGGATGCGCACATTGATCGCCTGCACTATAACGGACATCCCGACCACTGCGCCCCCGGCACGCTTAACGTCTCGTTTGAATCGGTGGAGGGTGAAAGCCTCATCTTGCGCTTGGACATGGAGGGTATCTGTGTTTCGACGGGTTCCGCGTGTACCTCCGGCTCCATGGAGCCGTCGCACGTTCTCGCCGCGCTCGGCTTACCTCCGCGTTTGGCACAAGGCACTGTGCGTTTTTCTCTCGGCAGAAATACGAATGAAGCCGAGATCGATGAGGTCATCGCCAAATTACCGAAGGTCATTCAACAAATGCGAACCCTGTATAGAGGATAGGCTTTCTGTTTCCACCCAACCGAGGTAGGTGCCCCTTCCCAGTAACGGGTGGGCCCCGGTTTCCCAACCGCAATGAGGCATTCCGTCTATTACGACGATAGCACTTGTAGACGTAGGTATGAGTTAGCAACTCCCTACATGGGAACCCAAACTGACAGTTTATGCGACAGTGCGCAAGTCCTATTTTATAACGACAGCATATCTGCAGAAACGCCGAAAACAGCCTCTACTTGTGCAGTTTATAGTAAAGCCCATAATTAAGTTTACATCTCTTCTGTAGGGGGCGTACCCTCCGAATCGCGACCCAACCTACTGCAAGTCGGGAATCGGAGTTCCCTCCTACAGTGTTCGTGAAATAGGGGAAACCTCGTTTTCCAAAATGTAAACTTATTTTTAGAATCCACTATAAAAACACACTTGTTCATTTTTTGGACAGATTATCCCGTTGAATCTACACATTTCCCGCGAATTCGGCGTATTTAGCGTTGGCACGAAAATTGCTTCTACCTCCATATCAACAATTTTTATGTTTTGGGGGTAAAGGCAAATGAACGGAAAAGTAACCTCACAGGCTTTAATGATTGCATTGGTGTTTCATGCTATTATTGCTTTGGTTGTCGGCATCTATCTACTCGGACAGACAAGAGAGTTTAAAGATTTGATGGGTATCGAAATTCTCCAACCGAAGGAACGACCGAAGCCTAAAGTGGTGACGTATGTCGTGAAACCTGATATTAAGCCGACTGTTCCGATGCAAAACACTGTCATTGAACAGATTCAGATGCAACGGCGTGTAGAGACTATACTTCGCCGCGAGCCTCGGTTTCAACCGCAGACAGTCCTCAAATTTTCACGCCAAACCGTCAAAGTAAAACCACCAATAGATTCAAACGTCCCGAAAGTCGTCCCTTTGCATCCGAGGGTACCAACAGATGTGAGACACGGTAATTTGTTGGTGTCGGATGCTCCTGATGCCTTGGCGTTCTCCGCGCCTATAGTAAGAGTTCCCTCTGCCCGAACGAGAACCGTCTTTCGCGGTATCGCTGGACACTTGAAGGTATCCCTTGAGCGTCCACCGGGGCTTTCAATGGTTAAAAACGTCGGTGCGGCACGCGAGGCGCTCGGCGATGTCGTCGAGAACATCACGCTTTCCAGTTACGTCGTACCGCCCCTTCCCAAAGGCGAACCGGGTGGGCGCGTCATCGGTAAAGGTAAGGACATCCGCGGTATCCTCCGTTTTGTACGGGTACGGCATGAGCTTTCTGACTGGTGGGCGGATGCTTCTGCGCTCAACGCATTGACGCAATGGCTCAACGAGCGGACCGAAATCAAAACCGATATGAACGTTGAGGGCGGTGCCGTGAAACTCAACGATGCAAATCTCTTTAAAACGCCACTCGCCTTTATGACAGGGCATGATCCGGGACTTGTCCGTTCTCGGAAGATGTATGGATGGAAGTATGGTACCGGTAGGATAGATGGTCGCCTCAGCGAGTCTGAAGCCGCAGGGCTGCGTCGGTATCTCGTTGAAAGAGGTGGGTTTCTCGTGTTTGACGACTGCGGCGTGAACGCCCCTGCGCAGGCGATGGTTCGCCTTTTCCTCTCACAGATGCGCTACGTCATGCCTGAATACCACGTTGAGCGGATCTCCAACAATCACAAAATCTATAATAACTTCTATGGAATGGGGGGTCCCCCTGTCGGATACGACATCTTCTGGTGGGGCACACGTCCGCCGAAACGGAACTTTCTCGAAGGTATCTCCGTTGGTGAGAAATTAGCGGTTATCGTTGTCCGTCGTGATTACATGTGTGCAATGGAGACCGTCAGCTACCCGACGCGGAGTGTCCACTATTCCCCAGGCGTCTACCGTTTCATGACGAACGTTGTGGTATATGCGTTGACGCACGGCTCGATTTCCGATTACTCCGGCTATATTCCTGAGTCCGCACTAATCAAAAAAGCACTCCCGAAACAAGCACCTGCTGCCGCACAGGTCAGTAGTTTCGAGTAGCATCTTATCTTCCCGCATACCTATGCTTTTCCGTCACAGATCCACAAATCCCTCCTTGACGGTTTTGGTCAAGCATGTTATTATCAATATTCAATACAGGACTTACGACAGGACTTACGCAAATTGAACAAAGAAAGATATATTTTGCTGAAAAATGCCTCGCAGTGAGAGTATTTTGGTATTTTTAACCCCCTAAATCCCCCTTATCAGGGGGACTTTAAGAGGAAGTGCGTAAGTCCTAACAATATATAGAAAATATAGAAAGCTTAAGAAAACTTAGTGAGATGCCGGGAGCAAGCAACAACGGCACTTGCAGAACTTAAGCAATAACTGTTAAGTCACCAACCGCGTTATCTTACGCCTGGCGCATAGTTAAAAACATGAAAATTCGATGTATGAATGCCTATCAAGTTGATCTCCCGCTCTATGAAGGCAGTTACAACTGGTCTGGCGGGAAATCCGTATCCGTTTTCGACAGCACCATTGTCTCAATTGAGACGGACGCAGGCATCACCGGCTACGGCGAGGTGTGTCCGCTGGGACCGTTCTATCTCCCTGCTTATGCGGCAGGCACCCGCACCGGTATCTCTGAACTCGGTCCCCACCTCATCGGTGAAGATCCAACACAACTGCTTCCGCTCAACCAACGCATGGACATTGCCCTTAAAGGACACCCATATGTGAAATCAGCAATCGACATCGCGTGTTGGGATATTCTCGGGAAGGTTTCGAACCAATCGGTCTGTACGCTTCTTGGTGGTAGGTACGGTTCAGATTTCATGCTCTATCGTGCGATCTCCCAACAATCTCCCGACGAGATGGCGGCGAAAGTTGCCACTTATCGTGCGGAAGGGTACCGCAAATTCCAGTTAAAAGTGGGGAGCGATCCGAACACCGATATTGAACGTATCCGAGCAGTCGCCGAATTGATGCAACCCGGAGATGTACTCATTGCGGATGCGAATACGGGTTGGTTGATGCACGAAGCCGCCCGTGTGGTGCAAGGCGTGAACGATGTGGATGTCTACATTGAACAACCCTGTCTGTCCTACGAAGAATGCCTCGCCATCCGCCAACGGACAGGTCACCCTTTCGTTCTTGATGAAACGATAGACAGCATCCACACGTTGTTACGCGGTCATGCCGATCGGGCGATGGATGTCGTCAACATTAAGATTAGCAAATTCGGTGGACTCACCAAAGCGAAACTTGCGAGAGATTTATGCGTTGAACTCGGAATTGCGATGACGATCGAAGATAGCTGGGGTGGCGATATTACAACCGCCGCCATTGCGCATCTCGCGCACAGTACACCGACAGCGTTCCTCTTCACGGCGACAGATTTCAACAGCTACGTCACCGTCAGCACAGCGGAAGGCGCGCCGCAACGCACCAACGGCAGGATGGCAGCCGCAACGCAACCGGGATTGGGAATCACGCCTGATATGGACGTATTAGGCGAAGCGGTCGTTCATGTGGAGTAAATAATTGTATGCAGATCAGAATTTTATCCGCCACTGATGTCCGAACAGCCCTGCCGATGCCCAAAGCAATTGATGCGATGCGGCACGCCTACGGTCAACTGTCGGCAGGCAAGGTGACCGCGCCACCCCGGCAACACATCTCCACTGCCAAAGGGGTTACGCTCCTAATGCCTGCCTACCTGCCCGAACGTAGCGAATTCGGAATCAAAATCGTCTCGGTTTATGACGGTAATCCAGACCTCGACTTGCCCCGCATCACCGCGACAGTTTTGGTGCTTGACCCAGGGACAGGACTCCCAAAAGTAATCATGGACGGTAGCAGTCTCACCGCTATCCGAACGGGAGCCGGTGGTGGTGTGGCATCGGATTTTCTGGCTCGACAGGACGTGAAAACGGTTGGTTTATTCGGAGCAGGCGTACAGGCGAGAGCACAACTGCAGGCAGTGATGGCGGTCAGAAACATCGAGCGTGTCAATCTCATCAGCCGCACAAAAGCCTCAGCACAACAACTCGCCACTGAGATTTCAGCGTGGACAGATGCCCCAGCAGTTCATCTCGTCCCGAACCCTCAACAGGTCGTAGAGGACGCTGACATTGTCATTTGTGCGACGACATCGGCAACGCCACTTTTCGACGGAAATGCCCTGCGTCCCGGTACACACATCACAGCTGTTGGCACGTTTGTCCCAGAAAAAAGAGAAGTCGACACAACGACAATAAGAAGAACAAACCGAATTGTGGTCGATTCGCGGGAAGCCTGCTTAGAGGAGGCAGGAGACTTGATTATCCCGAACGCTGAAATCGACGCTGAAATCGGAGAAATCGTCAACGGCGACACGCAGGGACGTCAATCAGACGACGAAATCACATTCTTCAAATCGGTTGGCGTGGCAGTGCAGGACGCGGTTGCGGGAGCCGCGGTGCTTGTAGAAGCGGAAGCCAAAGGATTAGGTACCCTCGTTGAAATGGCATGAACGGCTGTCGGAAACTATCGGCAATCAGCCATCAGCGGTTAGTAAGCGTCGGGAATAGGAGTTCCCTCCTACAGAAGAACTAAATAGCCCTGCTGACTACTGTTTTTGATATTGACAAAAAAAGCAGATCGTATAAAATAGTGTGCATATTTCTTCTACAACTTCCAATTTTAGCAAACAAAGTCGCGAATTGACCAGAAACCTGCCCATAATGAAATGGAGGCAGTTCAGGAGCAATAGTAAAAAAAATGGAAAAAACGCATCTACTTCAGGCACCACATCTCCACGCAATTGCGCGTAATATTTTTGTCGCCGCTGGTGGATCGCGGCACATCGCAGAGGATGTCTC
>JAAXHD010000320.1 GCA_012271015.1 Candidatus Poribacteria bacterium
TTTTTATTTTCAAACTCACGTTTAAATAAATATTTCGGTAATTTTATCCCTGAAAAACCCGTGTAGGGGCAGGTCTTGTGCCTGCCCACGCATTACGCCATTCAGAATAGGAACTGGGCATCCACTGTTTCTCCAGCACCTAACGTCACACCGGCTGGAATTGTGATTAAGCCGTTCGCTAAAACCAGTGAATGCAGAATGCCTGAACCCTGTGGACCCGTCGTTTCGGCAGTGTAATGTCCATTGGATTCTTTGAGAACTGCGCGCATATAGTTAACGCGTCCATCTCTGTTGGTAACAGATTCGGTTAAGGTGGCTTTGAAGGTCGGACGCAATAGGTCTGTATGCCCCGCCATTTTGAGGAGCGCGGGTCGGACAAAAAGCTCAAACACAACGAGTGAAGAGACGGGATTTCCGGGTAATCCGAATATAGGTTTTCCGTCCGAAATGCCGTAAGCCTGCGGTTTTCCGGGTTTCATCGCGACGCGCCAGAAGTTAACTTCACCCAGTCTCTCCAATACACTTTTCACAAAATCGTGCTCCCCTACCGAAACGCCCCCACTTGTAATCAAAGCATCCGACTTCGCGAGTGCGGCACGAAAGATGCGCTCTATTTCTGCTTCATCGTCAGGAGCGATACCCATATCAATCGGTATACCTCCCGCTTCCGCAACTTGTGCATAGAGACCGTAACGGTTGCTCTCTCGAATTTTTCCCGGTTCCATCGGTTCGCCAAGTAGCAAGAGTTCGTCACCTGTGGAAACAATGGCAACGGTGGGTTTGCGATAGACGGTAGCCTCTGGGCGATTCAGAGAGGCGAGCATCGAAATTTCGGGCGGACGTAGGTATTTCCCTGTTCCCATGACCTGTTGTCCTGCCGCCACACTCTCCCCCGTGAAACGGACATTTCCCGTTTTGTCAATACCCTCAAGAATTTTGACTTTGTCCCCTTCTCGTTGGGTCACCTCTTGCATCACAACCGCATCGGCACCTTCAGGCATCATAGCACCCGTCATGATACGCGACGTTTGTCCGGCTGCGACCTGTTTTGTGGGGGCATATCCCGCGGCAATTGTTTCAACGATTGTGAGAACCGCAGGTTCATCTTCGGAAGCGTTTTGAACGTCCGCCGCGCGAACCGCATACCCATCCATTGCTGAATTGTCGAACGGTGGAATATTTTCTTCGGCATGCAGTGCCTCTGCGAGAACGTAATCCGTGCAACTTAGGATTTCCCGTTTTTCCGTCGGTAAAACCGGAATGGTGTTTAACATCTGCTGACGGGCTTCTTCAACACTTAGCATTTAATTTTCTCTCCTTTGCATAATCTCATACTGATTATAATAAAGCATCATGCTGATAAGTGCAAGTGCATCTTTTTCCAGAGATTGTCAGCAATCAGCGATAGGCGATCAGCCGTCGGGATCTGGAGATCCCTCCTACAGGAAAACTGGATGGCTCTGGTCCGATTTTCAAGTTTATTTGACATTGACAAAATCACATGATATAATTTATCGCAAGTTTTTTTCGGACAATCTTAACTTTGATAATAACACAGGCATAGATTATGAGAAACGGCATCGCTTTCCCAAACACGCTTGCATATAAGCATCGTTTGAAAATCGGCATTTTAATAAGTTTATGTTATTATGTTGCGCTGCTGTGTATCATCGCACTCACGCACGATCACGACCATTGCGAACACGCCCATTCTGAGGAAACCTGTGCAGCCTGTTTCTACTGCAGCCAACATGTCGGAGAGGAGATTGCGTTCGTTGCATTCACCGCTCCGTTCCTTCCCAATACGGTGCTTCCGCTATATGAGGATTCCGTTTTTCTTCCTTTAAGACTTACCACGAACACGCGCAGTCGTGCCCCACCTGTATTCTCCGATGAACTTCCAGATTTTGCTTGAAGACAAAATCTGTTTCTTTTTTATATTGTTATGTTGTCCAAAGGGTTAGGGAGTACTTGCACTCGTCCGCCATTTGGATACCTATGCTTTAAAGGTTATCAGTTAAAAAAAGAGGTTTACTTGGAGGTTCCGTTGTTAAGCGAAAATCCCTTAACCGGCAACCAAACCGGCAACCAATAATTGAAAACCATTTAAGTTCGTTTTACAAAGTAAAAAGTAAGAGGGCTTTAGAAAGTCCACACGCGGCTTTTTCCCGCCGTGTGTTATCAGATAAATAGGAGATACAATGTTGACGCACGTTTTTGGATACGGCTTTTCTGCCGCTATTTCTCGATTAATGTTACTGAGTTTTGTTGCCTTCCTCCCCTTTATTGGGGGGTGTGGTGAAGATGACAACCCCATTCTTGATGATGATCATGACCATGACCACGACCACGATGCCCCCATTCACGCCGATGTTGACGGCTTCTTTCTGGAAGTCGGTGGAAAGGAGGTCTATCGTCAGTTTCAAGGCACGGCTAGCGGTGGGCTCACCGTTGGCGTCGGTCAAGAGATTGAGGTCCATGCCGTATTTCTTGATGCAAACGGTGCCGAAGCCCATCTCCATGAAGTAGAAGCCGTGGATGACCATGGACATGAGGAAGAATTCGGCTTGGGCTTGTCGGATTACGACTCCGCCATTATTGCGATCCATCTGGACCACGATGAACACGAAGACGAACATGGACACGAAGAGCACAGTGAAGACGAGTTACCGTTTGGACTCGAGGGTTTGAAGGTAGGTACAACGAAAATCAAACTCCAACTGCTTCACGGCGATCATCCCGATTTCACGGCGGCACTGCTGATACCGGTCACCGTCCAATAAAGGGAGATGTCCATGTTAGGCATTTATAGAGGACGTACGCGGTCCCCTTGTAGGTGTAGTTTGAAACCGCACCTACCGCGGGGGGATATGCAGAATTCTGCGATTTTGCGTGAGTCCTGTTATAAGGGTTTGCCGAGGTCTTGTCGGATAGGGGCACTTTTCAAGGGGGTCTGTCTATGTGTGTTGGTGTTCGGAGCGGTAAGTCTGCCCTACTGTTATGGAGGGGAACACACTGCTCAAAACCCACCGTATTCCTTGGAGGGTGAAGTTGTCGAAAAACTTAGACATGCCCAACTCGGCGATGTTACCGTCCATATTAAGGGACTTGAAGAAAGCGTCCGGACGGATGCAAGCGGTCGGTTTAAGTTTGACGCAGTGCCCGAGGGACAGCAAACGCTTCAGTTCCTGAAAGTCGGTTATCAGCGGTTTGAACAGGTCGTTGATGTCAATGCCTCCACGCCCTATCTCAAAATTGAACTGTCAGCGTTGCCGTTTCAGCTGAACACCATCAGAGTCTACGGTTCAAATCGCTATCTGTCACAGTTTGAGGAAACTACCGATTTAGCATTGGATGAGGAAGAACTCCAAAGGCGGTTAGGTATGACCTTGGCGAACACGTTGGCAGATGAGACCGGCATTTCAGAACGGACGATGGGACGGGCAACTGCCCGTCCTGTTATTCGGGGGTTGGGCGGGGACCGGCTGCTCATCCTTGAAAACGGCGAACGGACAGGCGATAAATCCGCCTCCAGTGCCGACCATGCTGTATCGATTGATCCGACGACTGCTGAGGGCGTTGAAATTACGCGGGGGCCCGCATCGCTTATTTACGGTTCAAGCACACTCGGTGGTGTCATCAACGTCAAAAGCAATAACATACCGCAAATTCTACCAAGACGGCTTGATATGCATCTAACGTTCCAGAGTGAATCTGTAAACTCAGGTTTGACCGGAACAACAGGTTTTACTGTCCCAATTGGTGATTTTGCGGGGAGTGTCGAATGGAATCGACGCCTTGCGTCTGACATACGAACGCCGGTGGGTGTACTCGAAAACACTGGCCTTTCAAATGTCAATTTTTCAGGGGGTGCCTCGCTGATTAAGCCGTGGGGTTTCATCGGTGCCTCTGGGAGCAGTTATCGTTCAGATTACGGCGTTCCCGGCTCCCCAGAAGGACATATTAGCGGGGTTGACATCGCACTCGACAAGCAACGTTATGAAGGACAGATGGAGTACCGCTTCAATACAGCGATGCTTGAAAAGGTAAGACTCCAGACTGCCTATACGCGTTATCAGCATCAAGAGTGGGAGTCAAACGGGAGACTCGGTGTCGAATTCGGTCTGTTAACCTATAACGTCTCAGCGATGGCGCACGTGTTTGGCAACGCCGTTGCGGGCGTTTGGGGGGAATACCGAGACCATGCGACAGACGGGTTTTATTGGACACCGCACACCCGTGAATTCGCGTTGGCGGGATTTTATCTAAACCAGCGTAACTTCGACAAATTCACCTTACAGGGGGCTATCCGCTACGACGTTAGGCGTTCGGAACCGTTTCGACCTGGGGCAGTTGTCCGAGCTGGAACCGTCCAACGCCGCGATTTCAA
>JAAXHD010000340.1 GCA_012271015.1 Candidatus Poribacteria bacterium
GGGTTGACGATTCAGGGGGTAAAAAAACCGTATCAACGTATAGATGCCTTAGCGTGGACACCCAGTGAGCAGACGACTGGAAAAATCGTGAAACTTCACAAGTTTCCGAAACATCACAAAGTGAAAGTTTTCCGGGTAGCGTCTCAGCGACGCACGGATTATGTCGTTACCAATGACTTGAGACAATCGGATGTCTCTGCGACACAACAGGCGTCTCGCAGTCGATGGAAGATTGAACAACTTCACCGTGAATCCAAACAGTTGACGGGTCTGGGAAAGTGCCAATGTCGTCTGTCGCGTATTGTCCGCAATCACATCAGTAGTGCCTTTTTGGTTTGGGTTCACTTGATGCGAAAAGCAAATCAAACCCGTCAAACTGTTTATCAAGTCAAACATGGATTACTCTCTGAGTATCTCTGTCAGCAACTCAAATCACCCGCACTCGAATTTAAGGATGCGTAAGTCCTATTTTGAATTAAATGGGAAAACCACGACCCTTCACCGACCGCATCCTCGGAAAGAGGTGAACCGATACCAGATACGAGACGCTCGAGATTTTTTAAAACGGGCAGGAATAACGCTATGAAAACAATAACCTATAAAGGCTATACAGCCGAAATTACCTATAGTGATGAAGACGGTTTCTTCGTCGGCCATGTTGTTGGTATTGGCGATGATATCGTCTCTTTTCACGGTGATACCGACGAGGAACTGCAGGAGGCTTTTGAAGACGTACTAGATCATTATCTTGAAGTCAAAGGGCGACCGGAGAACCCTCCACAGAAGCACTTCGCGTGGCGGTTTCTGTCGCGTCTACGCCAAGCATTCCATCTATAGAAATAACGCTTTCGCCGTTTATGCTTGAGAGGGTTAGCTCCATTTCGGGCAAGGAAATTTTATCAATGCATGGAAGATTGGTATGTGAAAAAGAGACGACATCCATCCCAAATCGGAGTTGAAACAACCTCGCTCCTCGCACCGCTCGTCATCGGCGTGGTTCTGATCCTTCTCAATGCATATTGGATTGCCTTAGTCAGCGGCATCCACCACTCCCTGAATCCTGCTTACGCCTCCCTGTTTATCGCCCCAGTTGTCAACCTCTTTTTTCTGGTGCTCATCAACACACTGCTAAAACGGATCCGTTCACTATTCGCCCTTAGTCGCGCACAACTTCTCTTAGTCTATCAGATGTTGGTGATGCTTTGTGTGGTCTCTGGACATAATCCGATGGATTTTATCTTGGGAATCCTCGCGCATCCGTTCTGGTTCGCCACCTTTGAAAACGAATACGCGCCCCTTTTTCACAGGTACATCCCATCTTGGTTTACGGTTGAAGATAAAGGTGCTCTCACCGGTTTCTTTGAAGGAAACTCGACCCTATACACAACCAGACACCTGCTCGCATGGACAGGTCCCGTGCTGCTGTGGTCGTTTGTCACATTCGTTCTTTTCTTAATTTTGATGTGCTTTAACAGCATTCAGCGTTTACAGTGGAGCGAACGGGAACGACTCAGTTACCCGATTGCACAACTTCCTATAGAGATGACCACGCCACGCTTTTTTTCAAGAAGATTGCTATGGCTTGGGTTCAGCATCTGTGCCGCGATAGAACTCCTCAACGGACTCCACTTTCTGTATCCTTTTGTGCCCGGTGTGCCACTGAAAATACCCGACTTTGGGGCGAAAATCTTTACGACAAAACCTTGGAACGCGATTGGATGGTTACCGCTCTTCTTTTACCCTTGGGTCGTCGCATTGACCTTCTTCGTGCCGCTCGAACTCTCGTTTTCGGTCTGGTTCTTTTTTCTTTTTACAAAATTCCAATTGATCATAGGAAGCATCGGCGGCTGGAAATCACTGCAAGGTTTTCCTTATTACAATCAACAAGGCATCGGGGCATGGTTGACCCTCGCAATTCTAATTTTATGGACAAGTCGTAAGCATCTCAAAACAGTATTTTCTACAGTTTTTAAGCCCTCTGACAATGACATCGCCGCTCAGAAAAAAGAACCGCTTCAATATCGCACAGCACTACTAGGCATCTTGGTAGGCACCACGATCCTTGTCATCATCTTCCAGCAGGCTGGTATGTCGGTAGGAATTCTCCTCACCTTTCTCTGTCTGTACTTTCTTATGTCCATCGCCATAACGTATGCGAGGGCGGCAGTCGGTGTGCCGTATCATGAAGTCATCTGGACCCATCCACAACTGATGATTGTCTCGGTATTAGGCACACGACGGACGGGCGCGGCGAATTTGACACTTTTCTCTTTCTTGTATCCCTACGTTCGCGACAACGTCTCACACCCAATGCCGAGTCAGTTAGAAGGGTTTAAAATCGCAGAACGTGCCCCAATTTCGCAGAAAAAGATGGCAATTGCTATGATAGTCGCCCTACTGGTCGCTACTCCGGTTTCGTTCTGGGCGTATTTGCATCTCATCTACCAACACGGTGCGGTCAGAACTGAAGGGTATATTATCGGTATCGGCATTGAAACTTTTGAACGCATGCTACTGCCGTGGTTGGAACAACCCCACACCACGGATAGCACAGGCTTGAGTTTCACAGCATTCGCCTCGCTGTTCACGTTGGGACTCATGTTTCTGAGAAGGCAATTTATTTGGTTTCCTTTCCATCCGGCGGGTTATGCGCTCGGTTTATCAGCAGGAATGGTCTGGGTCTGGAGCGCAGTGTGTGTCGGTTGGATCATCAAGGCAATCCTCCTCAAATTCGGGGGATTGCGAATTTATCGGAAGGCGGCTCCGTTCTTTGTTGGCGCGATTCTCGGAGACTTTCTGATCGGAACTTTTTGGAGTTTAGTGGGCGCGGTTTTCGGGATACCGGTATATCGTGTTTGGTATTAAGAACTGCAGGTGGACTGAATTTTTAAGTTGACACCCCAACTGGTATATGGTAGAGTTAAGAGTCAAAGCATACTCACGGTTAACGCATGAATGTCCGTCGTAACAAAAAGCATCAAAGAACCCTGAAGGCCATCTTCAGTAAGGAAGTTCCGGCAACGTTGCAATGGCGACGAATTGAAGCCCTTTTTATGTCACTTGACGCGACAAAAAAGGAAAGACGAGGCTCGGGTGTGACATTTATTGAATGGAGAAACTGTCGGTTTTCATCTTCCACGCCCTCGCAAAGAAGCACATTGATATCATGTCCGTGATGCCCGAGATTTCTTGAAACGAGTAGGAATAACATTATGAAGACAATGACATATAAAGGCTATACTGCGGAAATTACCTATAGTGACGAGGATAATTGTTTTGTTGGCCATCTCATCAATATTGATGCCATTGTTGGTTTTCACGGTGATACCGACGAAGAATTGCGTAACGCTTTTGAAAACATGGTGGAACTTTACATCGAAACCCTTGAAGAACCGGAAAACCTGGCGTAAAAGCAGAACGAAGGTAGTTTCTGGATGCGCCTACGTCAAGCACTTCATCTGTAAACGCAGCGTGTTCGCTCTATCTGCTATCGGAACGGAGTCAGGAAAAGAAGGAATTTTACCGGTGAAGACATGCCTCATTGTTTTTGCTAAAAATCCGGTGCCGAACCAAGTCAAGACGCGGCTTGTGCCAACCCTCTCACCGGAACAAGCGGCGACATTGTATACGGCGTTTCTCACAGATGGGTGTGCAGTACTCGCCACACTCAGCGATGTAGACCTCATCATCGCTTATACACCTACAGAAGCACGATCCGATTTACAAGCGTTAATCGGAGACGATGTTCTCTACATTCCACAAACAGGTGCTAACCTCGGGGAACGGCTCGCTTCAGCAACACAGTGGGCAACTGAACAGGGATACACAAAAATTTTACTCGTCGGATCCGATAGTCCAACACTACCGATTGCTTATGTCTCAAAAGCAGTTACACTGCTTAACTCGCAGGACATCATCATCGGACCGAGTACAGATGGCGGCTACTACCTCATCGGCTTTTCTGCGACGAATGTAGCAATGACAGTGCCGTTTGTATTTGAGAACATCGCATGGAGTAGAGAGAGCGTCTTCCAACAAACACTGGCACGCATCCGTTCGCTAAAAGCAACGGTAGGGCTCCTACCTCCATGGTATGACGTAGATACGGCTGAAGATCTGGCGTTTTTGTATGCACACATATCAGCGATGCGACTCGCCAGCGAAACGGTGCAAGCCGTCAGAACAGAGTCTCTACTGACAGAATTATTTTCATAAACAGCAAGGAAAAGGAGAATTAATAATGGGACAATTAGACGGAAAATTTGCGATTGTAACGGGTGGAAACCGAGGCATCGGAAGAGGGATTGCGAGAGGGCTTGCCGCTGAGGGGGCGACGCTCACAATCGCTGCGAGGGACGCAAACCTCCTTGAAGAAACCGCTAACGAATTCCGGGCGAACGGCACAAAAGTGTTGACTGTCCCGACCGATGTAACGGACGAGGAGCAGATTAAAGCCCTCTTTGAAAAATCGATGGACGCGCACGGTCGTTTGGACATCCTCGTAAATAACGCCGGGGCATTCAACGGGGGTCCCATAGGCGAACTCGCAACGGAGGATTGGGATTGGGTTATCAATGTGAATCTCCGTGCGCCGTTTATCTGCACACGCGAGGCATTCGCAATTATGAAAGCACAAGGTGAAGGCGGTCGTATCATCAATGTCGGGAGTATCTCTGCGCATCGCATCCGTCCCCGAACAGCACCTTACAGTGCCAGCAAATTCGGTATCTGGGGACTGACACAGGTGACAGCACTCGAAGGTAGACCGCACGGCATTACGGCGAGCTGCTTACAACCCGGTAACACCTACGTAGAGCGACATCAGAACCGTCCACAGGAACCTATGGAACCGATGATGGACGTTGACGATCTCGCGCAAGCCGCTGTTCTCATGGCAACGCTCCCGCCGCATATTAATATGTTAGAAGCGACTGTCCTGCCAGTCGGTCAACTCTATGTCGGACGTGGTTAACTTTTTAATTCTATCTTGCAGTTCGGTCAGGTGGGTTTTAAAGGATAACATGCCTTTCCGTATATCTGAAGAAATTGAGGAAATTGAGGAAACACCCTATCAAGGGAAACGCCCAAGCAAAAACACCCCCAGCAAAAACCCTGCGTCGTTGTTGCAGGCTGCATTTTCGGTTAAGAACTGCGAGCACAACTCGCTCCTATAGGAAAGCCTTCACCGATGGAGATAATTATGCAAGTGAATCGGACTCAATTCATGGAAGAAGGGTATCTCGTTTTCCGAGAGGTAATTCCACCGGAAGAACTGGACGCGCTTCGGGAAAGTTATGAATTAATGGTATCGCGCCAGCGAGAAATCTGGGCGAGAGAAAGCGGACCGAACGAACCACCGGGTGGCGTTTGGGAGACTTCCCCACAACCCCGCCTACAACTCGGACGCAACCCACTCGCAGGGCTTGTCGATAAAAAAACAGCAAGTGCTGTCGAAATTTGGGCGCACGAAAACATGCAAGGCGTTAGCAGTGAGCTGATCGGTGAGGAGGACGCAGGTGTCACCGAGATGATGCTCATGTGCAGTCCAGTCAAAGATTGCGGACCTGCCGCCTGGCATCGCGATCATCACCCTATCGATACCGCCCCATTATTAGGCTATATCAACGATATTGTGGAGACGGGACCGCGCTATGTTCAGTGGAATCTTTCACTCTACGACGATAACGTGTTGTGGGTGCTACCCGGCAGTCATCTCCGAGTGAACACCGAGGAAGAGAACCAGCTATTGTTGGCAGATCCGAAAGTGCCACTCCCCGGTGCTGTCCAGACGCACCTCAACGCTGGCGACGGTGTCGTTTACATACTGCCGATTTTGCATTGGGGAAGCAACTATAGCAGAAAAATGCGCCGAACGATTCACGGTGGGTTTGCAAACTACACGCACTATCAAGCATTCGACTATATAGATTATCTGTCACCGGAAGTCCGAGAGAGGTTCGATCGGTGGAATAAACGCAGCAATCAAATGCAGATATGGTGTGAAGATGCACTCCGAGCTGCTATAGAAAAGGATGCCGCTGCCTACCACACAGCACTCGAAAACCTACACCCAAGCAGAGGTGAAAAAGGGAAGATGCTCTCAACCGTCTTTTTGTGCAAAACCGCCTGTTTCGTAGCACTCGAACACGGCTATGAACTCCCAGAGATACCTGATGAACTTCGGAATCGTGGCAAGGGTTTCCACGCCATTACTCTCAATTGGGGACCGCCCTTCGCCGAACGATTCACGACAGAGGAAGCAGGAACATTGTGGGAAAGGTTTAAGCCTCTTGACGTACTACTCAAAACCGACGAAGAGCTGTATCTACCCGGTTTCCAATCTGGTCCAATGCATTACTATTTCGAGGAAATGCCTGACAATTTTGGTGTAGCAGATTTCATTAAATCATGGTAACTATAGCGGTAAACCGAGCATCCCGCTGAGATAGAAATACGCCTCCTCAGTATAACGCGGCAGATTTTCTGGATCTTCGACTTCCAACTCCAGCGTTAGGTCGCCTTGGTAGCCGACTTCTTGTAGCGTTTCGATAATCTGCTTGAGCTTGAGTTCACCGCGTCCGATACCGACGGATACAGTACCGAGATGGTCTTTGAGATGCACGGCATAGATACGGGAACCGAAGCGACGAATTGCCGCAAGCGTATCGACACCTGACGAGTGGAAATGTCCTGTGTCTATGCAGACCCCGACTCGTTCGTCGGGAATAGCATCTAAAATTGTTTGGAAATCCTCGGGTTGTTCAAGCACATTCCCGTGGTGGGGTTCAAGTGTCAATTTGATTTGACTCTCTGCTGGCATCCGCTGCAACACCTCGTTCACACAGGAGGTAACCCTGTCCAATGCTCCATGTTCTGTCCGCGGTTGTGCCCCGCTTGTTGTTAGGTGTGTCGCACCGAGTCCTTCAGCGACTTCGACACACCGTGCGATCGCACCCGCGCGTGCGTCAACATCGGCATTGTCCTGTCCACCCCATCCGGGCGGATAGAGTCCAGCGCACTTCATGCTGGATGCGTCGACCTTTGCCTTCATATCGTTTATGTCAAAGGCATGGGCAGCGTCAACACTCCAGATGAGCGGTCCATGAATTTCCATCAGTCGGTAGCCGATCTGTGGTGCGTATTCCAAAGTTGCGGCGACCTCATCTTCAGCATAGCCGCGGTAACAGATAGAAGCACAGATAATGTCCATTTTTAATTATTCCTTGCGGTTCGGTTAGGGCAATTGGGTAAATAACGCCGCTCCTCGTATACCCGCCTGCGCCGTTGTTGCAGGCTACAATGGAGTGGAGAAGCACCCGAAACACCTTCTTAAAACGTTCAAAACTCATTAGTAGCAACTCGGATTATAACACATCCAGATTCATCAGTAAACTCGGAGGACAACTAAAAATTGATACAACAGATCGAAATAACCCTACCTGAATACCGGCGCGGTTTCCACCTTGTCACAGATGAAATTATGAAATCGCTCGGTGAATTGCCGAAAGAAGGTATCCTGCACTTGTTCATCAAGCACACCTCAGCAGGATTGACCATCAACGAAAACGACGACCCGACAGTCCGCGAAGATTTTGCCAATAGTTTTGACCAACTTGTCAAGGAGCGTGAACCCTTCTATCAACACACAATAGAAGGCGATGACGATATGCCTGCACATATCAAGGCATCGCTTGTCGGTTTTACCGTCTCCGTCCCGATTACCAATCACCGCCTTAATTTAGGTATTTGGCAGGGTATATACCTGTGTGAATTCCGAAACAGCGGTGGCAGACGAAACCTAACAGCAACACTTTATTTTTAATTATACCTTGCGGTTTGGTGTGGATGCTATCCCCAAGTACCGTTACGACAAAGCGTTATAGAGTTCTATATGCCGTTGTAGCACTGCATCTGAATCCGGCGGATTGATGACCTCAATAGAAACAAACCCGTCGTATCCATCCTGTGCGAGAAGCGTAAGCGAATCTTTCTCCGTGTCTGGTAAGGGTCCACTGTCTCCGAAGTTGACATGTGCATGTCGCACCTTACCGCGCAGATGCACATAAGCGACATCTATAGGTTCCCCATGGCGAACGTGATGCGCTGCGTGCCAATTCACAAAGGTGTTCTGTGCCGCTGCTCGGTGTAAGGTTTCGGTGACCCAACTGGCGATAAGATTGCCATGTGTCTCCAAACAGAGCGCAACCCCTGCGTCGCCAGCCAAGCCGTCACAAGCCCGAATGCCTTCCGCTTCCCAATCCAAAGTATGAGACACCGCAACAGGTGTTTCCGGGACCCGATCTCCAAAAATCCGAATATTCTTCGCGCCCATCGTCTCAGACAAGTCAATATACCGCTTGAGCAACTCCACCTGTTCAGATCGTTTTTGCGCGTCCGGATCTATGAACCTTACCCCGGTCGCAATGCAGGAGAGTTCGATACCACTATCGGCAAAGCGGTGGCGCGCCTCCTGCAGCTGCTGCGGTGTCGAATCCAACTCCACGCCGTGCCCGTGATCCCACTCCACGCGGAGTTCTAAGTGTTCGTAATTGTAGTGTTTCGCCTTGTCAATGAGTTC
>JAAXHD010000217.1:0-4058 GCA_012271015.1 Candidatus Poribacteria bacterium
CCTGCAACACCGGCGCAGGGTTTTTGCTTGGAGTGTTTTTGCTTGGGGTTTTTGATAGAGTGTTTCCTCAATTTCCTCAATTTCTTCAAGATTTGAGAAATGCACGTGAAAGATAGACTCACGTTGTTTAACCGCAAGATAAAATTAAAAATCCGCAAAATAAAATTAAAAAGAGGTGTTTATCATGTTTTTGGGTTTCTTTGACCCGCTTTATTTTGTGTTCCTCGCCCCGGGGCTGGCACTGTCCCTCTACGCGACGTTTCGCACAAAATCGACATTCTCCAAATATTCACAAGTCGGATCGCGTAGCGGGATGACGGGCGCGCAAGCCGCCGATCTAATGCTAAAACGGCACGGCGTTAGCGGCGTACGGATCGAACGCTCAAGTGGGTGGTTAAGTGACCACTACGATCCGGGTCAGAAAGCACTTAGGTTGTCCGACGATGTCTATTCAAGTCAATCACTTTCCGCAATAGGGGTCGCTTGCCATGAAGCCGGACATGCGATGCAGGACGCACACGGGTATGCGATGCTAAACCTTCGTACCGCCCTTGTCCCGGCGACGAACTTTAGTTCGATATTCTCTTATATCCTAATAATGGTGGGTTTCTTTATTCAACCCTTCCTGCTGTTCGGAGTCGGACTCTTTGCAGTAGGTGTCGTCTTTTCGTTGATAACGCTTCCCGTTGAGTGGGATGCGAGTAAACGCGCCAAGGTTGCAATGGCGGAAGCAGGAATGCTCACGCAAGAAGAGAATCAACACGCGAGTAAAGTGCTCAACGCCGCATTTTTGACGTATCTCGCGGCGGCAGTGACAAGCCTTCTCACACTGCTCTATTACCTATTCCGGTTGGGATTGTTGGGTGGTGGTGACGAGTAATTATAGTGGCGCGGCGTGAACCGCGCCTATCAATGTTGCCGTGAATATCACTTTAAGACTTGCTATCAATATCTACACCGGGCCACTGGTCGTCTTGCTCAGTAATATCAACGACGATGCCGTCTGGGTCTTCTATCTTGAAGGCTTCTGAAGGCAACTCGTCCGAATTTGGGTCGTAAGGTTTATCACCACCTAATCCTTCCCAGGTGATTGTGAAACCGAGATCCTCACATCGCTGTGCTGCTTCCCGTAGGTTCGGAACACGAACGCCGATGTGCAGGTAGTCTAACATCCCACCGACATGTTCCGGACGGTCGGGACCACGGTGCTGAAACACTCGGAAGTTGTGATAACCGTCCGTAAGATCATAACATCCATTCATCGTTGAGAAAACTCGCAATCCGAGCGCATCGCGCCAGAAGCGGATGCTTTTTTCTAAATCGGTCGTACGGACACCGATGTGTACAAGTGTTGTTGACATAAAAGGGTTCCTTTTTTGTTACGGCATACGGCGTATGCCTACTGCTTTAAATCCAGACAGTCGGTTCCCGATTTTCTGCTCGGTGCTCATAGAGCAGTTTGACATCGTCCGGTAACTTGTCAAACGTTTCGCCGGGAATCGTGGCGGTATTCGCACCAAAAAGTTCTAAATTCAACCACCACGGTGCGTATCTGACGACGACCGCAGTTCGTTTACCGGCACTCGGATTTTCTGCGTTGGAGTGCCAAATCCGGCTGTCCATGATGAGTACACTGCCTGCACCTCCAACGGCTTGCATTTCCCCATCAATTGGATTCCGGTCACCAATGTTGTCTTCTTTGCCTCTGGGGTTCCGGAGGTCCACGTGTGTTTTGGGAACAATCCAGGTCCCGCCGTTTTCTGTCGTGAAATCGGAAAGCATCCAGAGGGTCGTGATACCGATGACAGCACTCGGAAACGGTTGTGGAATGTGCCATTTCTGGTTCAGATCATACGGAAAATCGGAGTGGTATGCACGCACCAATTCGTAATGTGGCGGTCGGATCTTATACTCAGTCTGTGAAATGCGCACTTGTGGTCCGAGTAACTGCTGGAGAGTGGTGAGGAGCCGCTCGCTCGCAAGGTGCGCGGCGAACTTCGGCATGAAACTGATAACGTTGCGTCCCCATACGCCGTGCTCTTTTCTGAATTCGTTATAGTCCGCTTCAGAGGTTTCGACCTCTTCACGAACCTCATCAACCACATCGGCAGGAATAACGTTCTCCAAGACGCACCAGCCTTCTTCCCGTATTTGCGTGACATAAGGTTCAAGTGCTTCTAATAGATTGTCTGACATTGATGCCTCCTTGGGTTTTAGGAATTGAAACCTGTTTCTCGCTCGCGGTTGTAACGGACTGCTGTTTTGATGAGCGGTGCGAGCCGCATCACCTTACCCAGGGAACCGATAACACCGATCTCGCGTGTGGTTATCGCTCCCATAACGTTGAGTTCGCCTGTCCAAAATTTGTAGGCGACATCCCCTGTCATAGTGAGTTCAACATCTGGGGAAGTATCGTCACAGGCACCGCGGGCGATGGTATATTCGCCATTTGCTGCCGTTAGGGTCATCTGGCAATCGGGCACGCTGTAGTTAAATTGAACGTTCAGCGTCACCGACTTCAGTGCCTCTTTTGCTTCCGGTAACGTAGCAATTTCTTCAAACAGTTCACTGATGTAACTATAGAGTTGATCGGGTGTTTCAAAGATAGCCATAGTTTGCGATATAGCATACTGTATAATAGATTAGAGGTCAAATAAAAAATGAGAATGAATCCAGTCAAACTATTTCGTGAGGAAATCTCCAAGAAAACGCCTGTTGATGCGCAATCTTATGAGAATGCGCGGGAGTACCTCACTTCTCGGACTGTCGCCTACGAATCTCCAATGGGGCGTATGGGCATAGTCGCGGCAGATCAAGAGAGTATTTCGTATGTTTTCTTTTCCGATGATTTTCCGTTCGGTGAATCATCATCCATCCAAATGCAATATCCCGTACTGACGTATGCCAGGGAGATGCTCGACCAATATTTCGCTGGCGAACCGCTTGAGTTTTCTAAGGTCCCAATCCGATTCAACTGGGGAACAGACTTTCAGAACAGCGTGTGGGAGACGATTCGGCAGATTCCTTATGGAGAGGTGCGTAGTTACAAATGGATTGCAGAACAGATAGGGCATCCGAAAGCAGTTCGGGCTGTGGGCGGTGCAGTCGGGGCAAACGCTGCGGTTATTCTCAACCCCTGTCATCGTGTCATCAGAAGCAATGGCGCGTTGGGCGGCTACGGTGGTGGTCTGGAACGGAAACGTCAGTTGTTGGCACTTGAAGGTTATCCTATTGAGAAATTAAAATAAACATGCTTCTTTTGGAAATACTTCCAGAACACAAAATCTCCAAGGAGTTTCCATGACTCGAAAAAGTTTAGGTAAAGCCACCCAAGCCATCCATGCAGGCGAGAGACGGATGTCTTCTGCTGGGAAGACAGGGGTGCCTTTGTTGCCACCTATCTATCAAAACAGCACGTTCCGTTTCGCTACGGCTGCTGAATGCGCAGAGGCGTTCCGAGATGAGGAGAGTGGTTACGTCTACACACGGTGGGGGAATCCAACGCAAGAGGTCTTGGAACAGAAACTCGCTGTCCTTGAAGCCGGTGAAGCCGCGCTCGCTGCTGCATCGGGGATGGGGGCGGTCAGCACGGCACTGCTTACTGCATTAGCGGATGGTGGACATGTCGTCGCGATGGAGAACCTCTATTCCGCTACGTTCCAAATCCTCAATGAAGAGTTCCCACGATTCGGGATTCAGACGACGTTTGTTGATGCGACAGACCCTACACAAATTGAACGCGCTATCCGAGCGGATACCAAAGTCCTTTATCTTGAAAGCCCAACAAATCCACTCCTAAAGCTTGTTGATTTACAGGCAGCTGCTGAGATCGCAAAAGCACACGGCTTAACCTCAATTATTGACAACACCTTCGCCACACCATGTGGCCAACAACCGATAACCTTTGGCATTGATGTCGTCGTTCACAGTATGACAAAATACATGAGTGGTTCCGGGGCTGTTATCGCTGGTGCGATTATTGGGCAAAAGGAATTCATTGTGCGCGCCAAGGAAGGAGCACTTCGCAACTTTGGAGCCGTTATCAGTCCGTTCAACGC
>JAAXHD010000217.1:4151-10774 GCA_012271015.1 Candidatus Poribacteria bacterium
TTTGGGGGTATGATAACCTTGGAGTTGAAAGAAGGGCGCGCCGCGGGTGAACACCTCGTTGATCACCTTCAACTCTGTTCGCTGGCAGTCAGTTTGGGAGACGTGCGCACCCTTATCTGCCATCCTGCGTCAACAACGCATTCACATGTTCCCGCAGAGATCCGTCGACGAACCGGCATTACGGATGGCTTGGTCAGAATTTCCATTGGGCTGGAAGATCCTGAAGATATTGTCGCCGACCTCGAACAAGCGTTAGAGTCCTGCACTCCTTAAATTTTGGATGTAATTCTCGTTGATATTATTCGACGGATGGGTTGCCTCTTTGTGGGGTTCCGGGAATTCTGTGATCAATTTCTGATATGCGTCTACTGCTGAATCCGTATCGCTACCGTCCTCATGGATTTTGCCTACCCAGTACTGTGCTTGCCGCCGGTTATCGTAATCGTAAGTGCTATTGTCTGCGACTTTCTGATAGGCACCGATGGCACTCGCCATGTCATTATTAGCATAGGCAATTTGCCCAATATAAATCTGTGAATTGGCGGCATTTTCATTGCGCGGATACAAGTCAATGGCTTCCTCAAGTCGCGCAATGGCTTCATCATATTTGCCAAGCCGCTCATACGCCCACCCCATGTAAAAGTACGCATCCTGACCCACCTTGGTGTCTGGATAGAGATCTATGACCCTCTGGTAGCCATCAATCGCTTCTTGGTATTCTCCTTCGGCAAGGTGCGTTTGAGGGATACCGAAACTCGCAAGCGGTGACAGGTCAGGATCTCCGGAATCAACAACGTTTGTAAATTCCACTCGCGCGCTTTCATAGTCCTGCTTCCTGAGGTAAATTTCGCCGGTGACGTATAGAATCTGATAGAGCAACGGGCTGTCACTGAACGGCTCTCTAAGCGCATCAAACTGAGCAAGTGCGAGGTTCAATTCACCCTTTCCATAGTAGCACATTGCTTTATTAAATTCCGCCTGATCTGACAGTTCACTGCCCGGGTATATTGCGGTTAATTGGTTGTAAAGCGCGAGCGCACGGTCATAGTAAGCCTCCACGGATTCAAGCGTGCCGGTCTTTTTTAACTGCTCCGCGATCTGATAAGAGGCGAAGGCGATGGCGTACATTGAATCATCTGCCCACTCGCTATCCGGGTAATTATTGATAAGCCGTCGGAAGAGCGCGAAAGCCTCTTCGTCGGTACGTGGAATCCGTGAAGCGAGTTGGTAGATGGCATCGTCTGCCCATAGACTGTCGGGGTATTTATCAAAGACTTCGCGGTACGCAGCTCGGACTTTGCGTAAACGGCTTTTATCTGGTTCATCGAGTGTTATCGGTGGATTATCAATGTGTTGTGCTGCTGTCCATGCTTTGTCGGCGTTATCGTAATAGTTTTCGTAACTCTTATCGCCGCTTGTGATGCGTCCGAGCCAAAATCCAACAATAAGTGCGATCACAACACAAATTTCTGCAATTATGAACTTCTTCATCTTTCTTCTCCTTGGTAAGTATTGGTTCAAACTATACTAACAAGGTTTTTGAAATATGTCAAGGATAGTTATAGTGGAATCCATCTATACTATAGCAAATTTTGTGCCGAGTTGCACCATATCGAATGCTGTGATTTTTAGTCAAATACCGAGAAGATACTGCACGAAATAGGGCATGCCTTGTGTTGAGTTGCACGGAATGGGGCAAATTGACAAAGCCTTTAATTTGCTTGACAACATGAGGACGGTTTGATAAAATGTATAAAAGTATAACACCGCTTGTCTTCTTTAGGACTTACGCATTCCCTCTTAAAGTCCCCCTGATAAGGGGGATTTAGGGGGTTTAAAGGACGAAATTACGGCTTTTTGCGTCTGAATGTCCGATATTTGCTCAATTTGCGTCCGTCCTAAAGCTTTAATGCAAGGTATTTTGTTAAACGATCCCTATGGTACGGATCACACTGAAAAGAGAGGATTTCTGTGCATAAATTTTTGTTTCGCGTTTCCGCATTCGTTTTAGCGATAGCATTGGTAGTCCCATTACTCGCCGAAGGTGAGGAAGGTATTCTGGACAAAGTTAAAAACAGAGGCCGACTGATATGTGGGGTGAACAAGGAATTGCCCGGTTTCGGTTTCCTCGGTCAAGATGGTGAATGGAAGGGGTTTGACGTAGATTACGGTCGAGCGATCGCCGCTGCCGTTCTGGGGGACCCGAATAAGGTGGAGTTCCGTCCCTTGAAGGCTGCTGAACGTTTCCCCGCTCTCCAGACGGGCGAAATAGATGTTCTTATCCGTAACACTACGTGGACACTGACTCGCGATACCGATCTCGGTGCTGACTTCTGCCCACCGACCTTTTACGACGGCCAGGGGTTCATGCTCCGCAAGGAGTTGGGGATCACATCACTCAAAGAACTGGCGGGTGCGACCATCGGTGTAACGGCGGGTAGCACCACCGAGTTAAACCTCGCCGATACGACACGCGCCTTGGGAATCGAAGTTGAGTCTATCGTCTTTGAGGAAACTGAAACCCTTTATCAAAGTTACGATCAGGGGCGTTGTGATGCCGTGACAAGCGACAAGTCGCAATTAGTCTCACGCCGTCAATCCCTAAAGAACCCTGATGACCATATTATTCTTGACGTAACCATTTCAAAAGAACCTTTGGGTCCTGTCACCGTCCACGGAGATAACAAGTGGAATGATGTCGTGAGTTGGGTCGTTTATGCCACGTTCTCCGCTGAGGAGCACGGGATTACGCAAGCCAACGTCAGCACCTTTAAACCAGAGAATACAGAGAATCCCGAAATCAAGCGGTTCTTGGGTTTAGATGAAAGTGGGGGTATGGGTGAAAAACTCGGGCTGTCGAAGGATTGGGCGCGCCAGGTCATCGCTGCTGTCGGCAACTATGGCGAGATTTTTGACCGTAATCTGACACCGCTGGGTCTGCCGCGTGGGGTCAATAAGCCGTGGACCCAAGGTGGTTTACTCTATGCGATGCCGTTCCGTTAAAAATGAAAAATAATACACCTAAAGGTGTATCGGGAAAAATCCCCTTCTGGCGAGATATCCGAGTGTTGCGGGTCCTGTTTCAGGTTATTTTCTTGCTCGGTGTGATTCTGTTGTTGGTCATTCTTTACACGAACATGCTGAAGGGACTCCGTGGGCTTGGGTTAACACTGAACCTCGATTTCCTTCAGGACGAAGCCGGGTTTGACATTTCGGAGGGTATTCCCTATGAACCTTCGGATGTGTATCTCAAAGCGTTCTGGGTCGGGATCCTGAACACCCTTAAGGTTAGCATCATAGGGATCGTCTGTGCGACGCTGCTGGGACTTCTTTTCGGTATCGCTCGACTGTCAAGTAACTGGTTAATCCGAACGATAGCGACCGCTTATGTTGAATGTTTCCGGAACGTTCCGCTCCTGCTTCAGATTCTGTTTTGGTACACTGCCGTAGTCGGTCAACTCCCCAGAGTTAGAGAGAGTATAGCACTATTCGGTGGTGTGTTCATTAACAACCGGGGGATATACCTACCGTCGCCTGAGCCTACCTCAGGTCTGAAAATTTGGCTCGGTTTTCTTGGTGCGGGTTTTCTCTTGGCGGTGATTCTCTATGTTGTGCGGTGGCGGAAGCTCCAACAGTTGGATCGTCCCGGTTTTCGTGCCAAGTGGGCACTGCCTGCCTTCCTTATCGTGGCACTTTGTGGATGGTTTCTCACCCCGGACAGACCGTTTACACTGGATTTACCGGTGTTACAAGGTTTCAACTTTAAGGGGGGGATGCGCTTTTCACCAGAGTTTTCTGCCCTTTTAATTGCACTTTCTGTGTATACAGGTGCTTTTATTGCCGAAATCGTGAGAAGCGGTATACAATCGGTCGTTAAAGGCCAACGGGAAGCCGCAAGAGCCGTCGGTTTGAGTGAATCGCAGACATTACGGCTAATCGTTCTCCCCCAGTCTATCCCTATTATTGTGCCGCCGCTGACCAGTCAGTACTTGAACCTCACGAAAAATTCAAGTTTGGCTGTTGCAATCGGTTTCCCGGATCTAGTGAGCGTCGGAAATACGATGATGACGCAGACGGGACAATCAATTCCCGTTTTTGCGATGATTATGGCGAGTTATCTGGTGATGAGTTTGACGACATCAGCTGCCATGAATTGGTACAACCGTTGGATTAACCGAGTTGGTTTTTAATTTTTCCTTGCGGTTCGGTCAGGTAGGTTTCAAGCTTGACGTTCCTTTCCGTATATCTGTCCTTCATTACATTACGGACTACGGTTACGAAAATTAACTTAAGATGGTAGCCTGCAACAACGGCGCAGGCGGATATAAGGGTATACCTTTCAATAGACAGAAGACTGTCGTTAACGCTTTGCGAATAATTAAAAATATGCAAGAAATTAAGCCCCCAGCCCATACAACAGGTTCCGTACGATGGCTTAAGGACAACTTATTTAACACTTGGTACAACGTGCTTCTGAGCTGCTTGGCTCTTATATTCCTTTTCTTTGCTTTTAAGGGGCTTTTGACGTGGGCCTTCACAGAAGCGAAGTGGGGCGTTATTCCGGCTAATCTTCAGCTCTTTGGCGTCGGGGCTTATCCACGGGAGCAGATATGGCGTGTATGGAGTGTGATTTATATTTTGTGCGTGCTGGTCGGTTTAAGTGCCGGGATGTGGGGGGGCTTGACGCTCCGATTTGCCCTTGTGCTTGTGGGTATTTGCTTCATTGGTGGGCTTTCCCCCTTTGAACTCTCGACGCGCGGATGGTTTTTAGGTGCCGTAGCCACAACAGTAGTTTCTCTTTTCCTTGGACGCGGCAGAACAGGGTTACGCCCCTGGATTTTGGGGGCGTGGCTGCTCTCATTTCCCTTGATAATGATAGTGTTACGCGGGTTCGGGGAGAATGGGGTTCTCACAAGCAATTGGGGTGGACTTCTATTGACCCTGATTTTAGCGGTTGTAGGTATCGTCGTCTCTTTTCCGCTGGGTGTGTTTTTAGCACTCTGCCGTCAGAGTAATCTTCCTGCTATCCGATGGGTGTCAACGGCTTATATTGAGATGGTTCGCGGGGTGCCGTTAATAACAATCCTATTCATGGGGAGTATCTTGATACCGATCTTCATGCCGGGGCTTGATATTAACCAAGTTTTACGGATGATGATCGGAATCACTTTCTTCTCTGCCGCCTACATGGCGGAGAATGTGCGTGGAGGACTCCAAGGGATTCCGCGCGGACAACACGAGGCGGCACAAGCGATCGGACTTAACTACGCACAGACAATGCTGTTGATCGTCTTACCGCAAGCACTCCGATCAGTCATTCCAGCGATTGTTGGACAATTCATCGCGTTGTTTAAGGACACATCTTTGGTTGCTATCATTGGGCTTATTGACCTCTTAGGGGTCGCCAGAAGTGTTATCGCCAATCCAGACTGGTTCGGACTGCAAGCCGAGGTCTATCTGTTCGCTGCAATTATCTATTTCGTTTTCAGTTATTCCATGTCCTACGGCAGCCAGGAAATTGAGGACGCACTCCGTGTTGGAGAAATTTAGGAATAGGTGTCGGAAGCATGTCACTGCACCAACCTACTTCGTTTAATTCATGACCGACCTGACGGAACCGCAAGGAAAAATTAAAAAGATGAAGACGCATCTGACGGAACCGCAAGAAAAAATTAAAAATCCTATTATTATCTGTGAGGATGTACACAAATGGTTTGACGATTTCCACGTCCTCAAGGGGATTACGACCTCGTTTGAAAAAGGTGAAAGGGCGGTGATATGTGGTCCCTCTGGCTCCGGGAAATCTACATTTATCCGAACCTTGAACCGTTTGGAGGAGCATCAGCGTGGCACCATTATCGTTGATGGCGTTGAACTCAGTGATGATCTCCGCAATATCAATCTTATCCGTCAGGAAGTCGGTATGGTGTTCCAACAGTTCAATCTGTTTCCTCACCTGACCAACCTGCAGAATATCACCTTAGGTCCCATCCGAGTCAGGAAGATGACGAAAAGTGAAGCCGAAGAGGTCGCTTTATCGCTTTTAGAACGCGTGGATATTGCAGATCAGGCATACAAATATCCCTCAGAAATTTCGGGCGGTCAACAGCAGCGGGTCGCAATCGCAAGGGCATTGGCGATGGAACCGAAAATTATGCTCTTTGATGAACCGACAAGTGCCCTTGACCCGGAGATGATTACGGAAGTTTTGGACGTGATGCGTGAACTTGCACGCTCCGGCATGACGATGCTTGTTGTGACGCATGAAATGGGATTTGCACGTGAAGTCGCTGATCGGATCCTCTTTTTTGATGAGGGGGTGATTGTTGAGGACGCAGCACCCGCAGATTTCTTTGATAACCCACAGCACGAACGCACGAAGCTTTTCATCTCGCAAACGCTACAACATTAGGCAAATATTGCAAAGCATGATTTTTCAAAAGGTAACGTGGCAAATTCTATGATTCAAAAGCCGTTTTTAATATCCCCAATTCTCACGAAAAAGACGTAGGACAAAAGATGCGGTTGGATAACAAAATAGCCATTGTCACAGGAGCTGGACGCGGTATCGGCAGGGCAGTTGCGCTGCGGTTCGCCGAGGAGGGGACGAAAGTCGTCGTTGA
>JAAXHD010000318.1 GCA_012271015.1 Candidatus Poribacteria bacterium
ATAAGGGGTTCCATCACTTTCCCAAACGTCCGAATATGTTACGCCAAGGGTTCCTCTCCCTCGAAGTATTACGGGTGTAACACTTGCTTTTTCTAAACCAATTTTCCCGCCTGTACATTTGAACCCTTTTTCAATCTTAATCTTTATCTCTCGGTCTGCAGTGCCGCGTTTTATGCGTTTAGTCTCGAATCTTACTGTCCTCGCTGTTGCTGTAGTGGTTTCAATTTGATATGGGATTTCTGTTTCGTCATCCAGTTCGATAGAGAGGTGTGCCTTTAAATCGACAATGGTCACGGGATAATTAAATGCTATCGTGCCGAAACCCGTTGCGTGTTCACGGGCATCATCAGAGGTAAATTCCATGCGCGCTTGCTGCACCACGAAAGGATCAGTAGCGAATTTAAACTCTTTTTGTCCAGTTAGTTGGAATGTTTCGGATGGGTTGAGTTCTGGTGTGAGTTGAACAGTATATTTTGCGGAGGGTGCTAAAGGGGCATCTAAAAAGAAACCGACTCTATCGCGGGCAATCCAACGGGCAGCACCTTGGACAGCTGGCGTAAACCGAAGTGCCTCTGCTGGAACTTCGGTCCCGACACGCGACTTATCTATAACCGCCTCCGAAAACGTAATCGAAAAATCGACCCATTGTGGTACCTCATCTTGTGGAGCGAAGGTTTTGACACTGTATCGTGTCCGGGCACGCACATCGCTCTGTACAATGTAGAGGATACAGGCGACAAGGAGTAGGGACATCAGCCCGATCACGCCGATTAAACTTTTTAAGAGCAAATTTCGGTTTCCAGATTTCGCCGAAAGATTTTTGGAGAGTTTGGCTGCCATTTTTTAATTTTACCTTTTAACAAATATTAAAGGAGCAAAGGCACTTAAATTCCAAGCAATTTTTATGCCAATCAAGCTGAGTTATTATGTTAAGCGTTTAAGGTGTAGTAGTCAAGTCTAATCATTACCGAAAAGGATGAAAAAGATGTCTTTAGGTGACATTATGTGTAAATATAAACACATAGGGACGGATATGGAGATCCGTCCCTACATGTGAAGTTTTTTCGATTGGTATTTGAACCGAAACGTGTTCTAAATAGAACTGAACACCTTGCTATCGGCGCGAAAGCTGTTAGAACCAAAATCGTGACATTAAGATAATCTGATCTGTACCTTGAAGTTGGCGTAATGTGCCTTTGTCTTTGGTAGTATCATTGGAAACCGTGTGATCAGCGTTAGCGAGGTTTGCCCAGTAAAAGAGAGAAATTGCCCCGTTTTCGATGAAATTGTACTGAGCACTGAGGGTGACCCGTTGGCTTGTATCTCCCTTAACCATTCGATCTGGGTCAAACAGACCGTAGCGACCCGCAACGGTGAGTTGGGGGAGAATACGATATTTTGCACCGACGTAGTACCCCTTTGAGTCAACAGCATCCGGTGTGAAAGAGGCTACCTCTCCACTATTTCCAAGATTGAATTCACCCTCGATACTCACACCTGCGTAGGAGGCAGTGAGAAATGCACCGATGAGTCGTTCCCAGTCTTCGCTTGGTTTTTCAAGTATTGCGGATACGCCTGCTCGAATCGGTCCGAGTTGGGCACCAAGGGTCCCGAGTCCACCTTTCGCTGTGGTGTTGTTGGCATTAAAGAAAGCAGCATTGTAGAAAATTTTTCCGGCACTTCCACCGATTTCAACGCCGACATCCCGTTTATTAGAACCGAGTCCATACCCTTCCCGAACAAGGATATTATGGTCCTTCTGTTTGATAGCAAATGGCAGTCGAAATTGTCCGACTTTGACATAGAGATGTTTTGGAATAGCATCTACTGTCGCAAATGCATTCATCGTTGTCCCGGCGTTGTTAGAAAGGGTAAGCCGAACGTGTTCAGAGGCTTCTGCGTTGAACGTTACTTCCGCTTGCATGAGCAGAAATCTGTCGACCGAAGAGTGGCATGAATTACAACCAGCGATTGTGTTTTCCTCTTCATTGACATGCGTCGTCTTGATAAAAGCGGTCTGGAAATCAAAGGAAGTTGTGAGTCGCTTGACGACTTCCTTAACTTCTTCAGTCACGGCTTCCATGTCGAAATCTTCGGGAAATTCGAAATAGTTCTCTTCAAAAATCTCTCCGACCCGATTTCGGGGTCCGCCGCCAGCCGGATCGAGATGACAAAA
>JAAXHD010000177.1 GCA_012271015.1 Candidatus Poribacteria bacterium
AATTATTAGCCTTAAACCATCCAACTCTTTATCGACCCAAACGTTAGCCGATCGCTACCGTCACGAACTTCTTTTTGAAGCAGCCACTGATTACATATGCAACAATCTCAGCGCCATTTGGCATACAGAAGAGTTTGTTTCTTTAGATTTTGCGGAAGTAAAGGAACTTTTTTCGGGCGAAAAACTTGCTATTAAAACACAAAAAGGAGAGGAAGAGGTCTTCGAAGGAATCAAAGCGTGGGTGAAGCACGACTTTGAAAACAGAGAGAGTTATTTCGATGAACTCTTCCGCTTTGTTCGTTTACCGGCCATGTCAATTAATTTCATTTTGGACGTCATCAGCCGTGACGAGTTTGTGTCACGCAGTCACGAATGTCACAGTTTGGTCACGAAGGTGCTTAGTGTCGCAGATGAAGAGCGTGATGAGCCGCGAGGTGTTACGGAAAGCATTGTGTTAGTCAGCAAGAACGGGTGTGCTTCATGTTATGTTCCTGCGACAGAAGCATGGATCGACTTGGCTAGATTACCGAGTTATAACGAGATACGAGCATTGACAATCTGCGAAGGCTTTATCTATGCAATCGGCTGGGAGGACGATCGCATCACGATCGAGAAATTCGACCCGCGAAAGAACCTGTGGTCGGAGAGACTGTCGGATATCGGTAATCGACCAATGGCGGCTGTGTCGATCGAGGGTAGTATCTATGTGCTCAAGGAACATGGCGTGTCGTGTTTCAAACCAGTGGACAGTTCTTGGGAAGATTTAGCCACAATGGTCTCTGTCAGAAGAGGACTTTGCGCTGTGGCCTTAAACGGATACATTTACGCGATTGGGGGCCATGATGGGCTTAGAAACCTGGGACTCAAAAGCGTTGAAAAATACGACCCTGGAAGGGATCAATGGGAGTTCGTCGCATCGATGGACGAACAGCGATGCTTTGCGAGTGCAGCTGTCGTGGGGAACAAAATCTTCGTCGTGGGTGGAACGGGGGACTGTTTTCTTCCGCTCTCGAACTGCGAACTTTACGATCCCGTGACGGACATGTGGAGTCCACTCCAGGCAGAGCTAAACGTGCCACGATCCAACGCAGCAGTGGGCAAAGCCAAGAAAAAGATCTTCGTGTTCGGTGGAACCTATTCGAATGGGATTGTGGAATATTATGATGGCGATAAAGAAGAGTGGAAGGAAATTGGCAGGATACCTTCCACAATGAATTTCACGCACGCTTGTCTCACGTGGCTTCCTAAAAGACTTTTC
>JAAXHD010000309.1:0-3612 GCA_012271015.1 Candidatus Poribacteria bacterium
GTTCCTGTTGTTTTTCAGTCGACATGATGTTCTCCTTTTATAGTTACGCAATAAAGGGTTTTGGAATTGAAAAATGTAAGAGACCTATATATTTAATTGTGCTAAAAGTGCTTTTCACAAAACTATTTATGAGAGTGAATCCGGCTCATCGTTATATTTTATTGTCGTAATAGGGGTTAACATCTCAGACAATGACTGGCACTTCATTTTTATTTGGATGTTGTTGCCACCGTGAGCCAAATCATCTTTAGAATGTTTTTCACGTGGCCCATTACCGCCTTTCCTTTGAATTGTAAAACATGGATGTAAAGAAATGACCCCCCTGGGCGTGATTTCGACATTTATTGATTTTCTTAAAAATTCCAGTAGTTCCTCCATTTTATAAACCGAAATAATATGAGAGTCCGATTTAATGAATACGAAAAGTTCTGGAGGTTCCTGACCGATTAAACTGTGTCTTAGGATCTCGAAGGCTTTGTTATGGTTTAGTTCACGTATAATAAAATTAGAGTCCTCACTACTAATCCATTTTGTTCTGGAGTCTCTTGCCTTTTTTATCGTTGATTTTTCTAAAACTTCTCTAAATTCATTCGATAAATCGAATAGAGCTACAAAATTTTCGATTGTCATACGCGTCACTTGATTGAACCCCGGTCCCTGGAACGACTTAATACTTGCTTTAAAGTTGTGACCACTTGTTGTGCTAATGAATACATCAGATTTTTTTCCATATTGTCCTTCCCGTTCCACTAATTGTATTTTTTCGCTTTCCGGAACAAATTTTGAAAACGCCCCAACAATTTCTTTGATATTTTGTGGGTCGTTCTTTATCTCGTGACAAAACAATTCCTCAAAATATGTCCCTTTGCGCGCATTTTGATTTGTCATTCACTTACCCTATTAAAAATTAAAAGCAATCATTTCCTCGCTTTTATTTTGCGTGAAATACTGCAATGACCTCATCAAAGTAATTGGTCGAACTGTGTAGGATTCAGGAAGGTCAAATATATTCGGGTGATTTTGTTCGGATAAGACGACTCTATTTCTTAATTCAATCGTTCTTAAAAACTGGTTGAACTCCGCTAAATCCAGAACGCCATTATAATGGCCATTCGTATTATTGAAATAGGGAGGGTCAAGATATAAAACAGAGTTTTCCACACAAGCAAACGCTTTATAATCCTCGTTCATTATGGTTAAGTCTTCAATGGTTTTACTTAAACCCAACAGTGAATCAAGATGGACTTTGGGACATGAGCTTCCTTTTCTGATAGGCGAATTGAATTTGTTGCGTGAATTGAATCTGATTTTCCCTGAAAACGCGTTCTTCGCAAGATACAAGAAGTTCGCCGCCCCCTCCACCCCGTTTTGTAGACAGAGCGTCCTGACGCGGTAATAATACTCGGTACAAGAATTATTGTAATGTTCGGTATACAGTTCCCATAATCGCAATGGAGATTTTTGAACTTGCCGTATCAGGTTTACAACAATAGGGTTATTGTCGTTATAGGTAACGCGATGAGACCCAAACCTATTGCATGCATAAAGAGAGAATGCCCCTCCTCCTCCAAATATATCATAAATACGACCTGAAATGTTATCAGGTATTATTTTATCAAAAATATCTGTGAAACCTGCTTTACAACCAATGTAGGGAATTATTTTTAAATTCGCACGTTTGTTTGTTACAACAAACTCGGATTGCTGTCCACTTGCCCAATCTTTATTCATTTCATCTCCCGTCTCTTTCTAACGGTTGATGGAAACCGGTGGCTATTTTGAGGAATTACCTCGAATTTCTCTAACGAGTTCTTCTGCTGTGCAGTTGTTCAGCAACTCGCCAACGATCTTTTGTGTACCGAAGTGGGGCCGATCCATCATAATTTTATCAAGCCCGCCCGATTTACCAATAAAAATCATTGAGTTCCAACTGGCACTATAAATGTGCTTTGGAAACTTCCGTAAACAGGTGCCGCGAAAATACGCACGAGTATCCACAGGTGGATAGTGCATCGCATGCACAATTTCTTCATGGCTGAGCAACCGTTTCACATGACCGTTCTTCAACAGTCTAATATAAAGTCCTTTGTCCGGACGGATATCATGGTACTGTAAGTCAAGCATCTGCACGTGCGCGTCAGTCCATTGGTATCCGTGTCGTTTACGATAAGCCTCTATCAATTTCTTTTTAATGACCCAGTCCAGGTGTTGACTGAGCCGCATCGGATTGATTTCTAAGTTGTCAAGCACATATTGCCATTTTTCGAGAACGTCTTCAATGACGGGTGTCCGCTCTTCGGCTGTGAGATGTTGTTGTGCGAGTTTCAAATACGCACGTTGTACTTGTATCGGGGTCCACTGCTCTCCGTCTGCGAGTTCTATCTGATTTTTGCACGAAAGGTCCCGTGAAATATTTTTTATTCCCGAGACAGGATCCTTTAAACTGAATTGTTTGCCGACAACACCTTTCTCAATCAACTGAAGCACTATGGAAGTGATACCAACTTTGAGATAGATACTAAATTCCGACATGTTAGAGTCACCGACGATGACATGTAAACGTCGATAGATTTTATCATCAGCATGCGGTTCATCGCGCGTGTTAATCAAAGGGCGATTCACCATGGTGCTGAGTCCTACCTCTTTCTCAAAGAAGTCGGCGCGCTGAGAAATCTGATAATCTGTTTCGTCACTTCCGTTTTCTGCACCGACTTTGCCGCTACCTGTGATAATAATACGGGTAACGAGAAAAGGGGTCAGCCCATCAACAATCGCATCAAACGGCACTTTGCGGGACATGAGGTAGTTTTCATGGGAACCGTAACTGTGCCCTTTGTAATCGGTATTATTTTTATAGATGATAATCTCTTGGTTGTCAAGCAGAAGGCGTTCAGCTGTTACCCTGCTGACTTCCAATATTAATTCTCCCGCCTTTTCGTAGAGAAGCAGATCACGTGCGTTGGCACATTCCGGCGTGCAATACTCTGGGTGAGCATGGTCTACGTAATAACGTCCGCCATTTATCAATATATCGTTGACAACACTATTTGTATCTGCCTCGCTGATAGGTGTATCCGTCTCTGCAAGAAATCCACGAGCGTCCATCAAAGGACTTTCTTGTTCATAATCCCATGTAACAGAGGAAGTTGCACTCGGAATATCACCCTTTGAAGTTTTGTAAGCGTTAACTACCAAGGTGGAAGCGGCAACCGGATCCTGCTCGCGCGCATTTTTGACTGAGATACCATACTCAGTCTCTGTTCCTATTATTATTGGTATTTCCATTTTTTTATTAGCAATCGGCAATCAGCAGTCAGCCATCAGTAAGACTGTGTAACACGGACGGTACTGTTCTACATTCACGCCCTCTTTACTGACCGCTGAAAGGGTTTTCGTAGAAAACCCGATCTGACCACTGACTGCTGGTAGCCATCAAAGGAATGTACCGCCTCGGGTCACCCGGACATTCTGTGTGTTCTCCTGTGTGGGTTCATTAATCAAAGCACGGATATTGACAATCTTTTCACCTTTCCTGCCCGAGATTTTTGCCCAATCATCAGGGTTCGTAGTGTTCGGAAGATCCTCGTTTTCGTGGTATTCTTCTCGGATAGC